>NZ_JBAKHM010000023.1:0-102998 GCF_036902725.1 Micromonospora psammae
CAGACAGAACGATCCTCACGTCCCGGGGTGACGGCCCAACATCATTTCGTTAGGAGTTCTTAGAGGGCATCTGATCTCGCTTGGTGAGGTTGGTCCGATTAGGTGCTTTCGTTTCGCCAGGTTGGGGTGGATTCCCCGGTGAGGTAGCGACTCATTGTGTTAGCCATGGCCCAATGGATCATCGCCCGGGCCCGTTGAGGAAGGGTCTCGTAGTCACGCACGAGCCGCCGGTGCTGGACCAGCCAACCGAAGGTCCGCTCCACGACCCACCGGCGGGGCTGAACGTGGAAGCCCTTCCCGGCATGGCGGGGTACGAGCTCGACGTCGATGCCGCGCCCGGCGCCATACGCACGTACGGCGCTGTTGTAGCCGCCGTCGACCCAGGCCTTGACCACGGAAGGGTGGTCGGCGGACACGGTGTCGAGAAGGTGCCGGCCGGCGGTGGAATCCTGCACCGAAGCTGCCGTGACCATTACCGCCAACAGCAGGCCGAGGGTGTCGGTGGCGATGTGACGCTTGCGTCCCTTGATCTTCTTCGCCGCGTCGATGCCCTGACTAGACTCGCCGACGTTGCTGGAGGTCTTCACGCTCTGCGAGTCCAGGACCACCGCCGACGGGCTCTCGCTGCGGCCCTGGACCAGGCGGACCTGCTCCCGCAGCAGGTCGTGGATCCGTTGCGTGGTCCCGTCCGCCTCCCACTTGGCGTAGTAGTCGTACACCGTCTTCGCCGGAGGGAAGTCGTGCGGCAGGTACTCCCAGGCGATCCCCGTCCTCGCAACGTACAGGATCGCGTTGACGATCTCCCGAAGGTCATGCACCGGTCGGCTGATCCCCAAACCCACCCGGGCCGCCCGCCACGCGGTCAGCACCGGCTCGATCAACGCCCACCGCTCATCCGACAGATCCGTCCGGTAACCCCGCCGCCGCATACTCACGCCACGATCAACGACCCAGCCCCACCACCGCCACGGCCGAACATGAATCAGCCACTACACGGATCAGATGCCCTCTTAGAGACTTGGCCCAGGATCGATGTCCGGCCAAACTCGGTCCATGAGCGTGCGCCTGATCTTGCGGCCAGCGCGCTCCGGATCGCGGCTACTTGTTTCATTGACCTATGACTGTGGCCCCGGCCAGGCTTCGGTTGAGGCGCCCGAGCAGTGAGCCTCACTGGTGATCGGGAATCGGACCGCGCCGAGGTACACACAGCACCGTCGACGTGCATCCGGCGGGCACCTCGAGCAGGCCAGCAGGCAGCACCGCGCCGCCTGTCATCCGCAAAATGCTGTGCTCCTGCCCGCCCCATTGCAGCGCAAGCCCGATCACCGGTCCATAATCGGACCCGCTCAGCGGCGGCTCGTGCTGCCACGGCGTCGCGGTCACCATAGTCGGCGGGCCGCCGACCAAGCCCTCGAACGGTCGAACACGTTCCTCGCCGCCGGCCGCGTCTTGGACACCCTACGGCTGTTGCACGGTGCCCTGGCGCGCCTGATCCGCGACGATTCCGGGGTCCGGCTGGTCCACGCCACCCTCGCCACCGCCGAGGCGTACCAGCGGCTGCACCTGTACGCGGCGCCAACTCACCCTCCGGCAGCCGATCGACCTCGCAGCGGTCCGCCACCTGCTGACCGTCCGCTACCGGTGGAACGCCGACGATGTCGCTCACGACGATCCCTTTCCCATGCAAGGGGGATCACATGGCAAAGCTCGACAAGCTCGTTGAGCAGGCCCGCGCTCACTTGGAGCCGGGCGAGCAGATCGAGGCTGCGGTGCTCGGCGCATACGACACGAAGGTGATGGGGCAGTCCACCGTGCGAAACGGCGTGATGCTGGCAACGGACCGCAGGCTCGTGTTCTTCGCAAAGAAGCTCGGCGGGCACGACCTCGAGTCGTTTCCGTATGCCAACATCTCGTCGTTCGAGTCGAGCAAGGGTCTGATGGGGCACTCTTTTCGGTTCGCGGCCTCGGGTAACGACGTCAGCCTGAAATGGATCAACACCGGGGACGTCGCCCGGTTCGCCGAGCTGCTGCGCGCGCGGGCCGGGCAGCGACCCGCCGCAACGGCTGTCCCGTCGCAGCCGGATCCGCCTGACCAGCTGCGCAAGCTCGCCGAGCTGCGCGACGCCGGGATTGTCACTGCGAAGGAGTTTGAGGCGAAGAAGAGGCAGCTGCTCGGCCTTTGACGCGGATACCCCGACCCGCAGTGCCGCCTCGGCAGTAGAGCAGCGCCAGTGGTCCAGCTGCTCGACTCGCGGTTCCTGTCAGACCCGCGCCGTGCGGGCCCTGTGCATCGGTCCGGACCGCGATGAACCGGCATCCCTGGCACAGTGACCGTCATGCCGGACAGCCATGGCAGCGACTCACGCGAGGCCGAGCCGGGATCTACCTTGATCCCTATGACGTCGCTTGGCCGCGGCGGTTTGCCCAGGAGCCCATCCTGATCAGCGAGGCCTCGGTGCTTGATCACCGGCGGCATCCACTACGTCGGCAGCACCGCAGTGCCGAGGCCCGCCGCCGAGCCAGTCATCGACATCATGGTCGGCGTGGCCGGCATCCTCTCGGCGCACCCGTGCATCGAGCTGTTGAGGCCGCTGCCCTGCTGGTACTGGCCGTGCCCGCTGAAGTCATGCACGGGTTCTCCAAGCCATCCGCCAGCGAGCCCATCACCTCTACCTGGTGGCGACCGGCTCGCCGCGTGACCTCAGCGGGTGATCAGCGGTAGCACCGCCAGGCGTAGGGGTCGCCGGAATCCGATGTCTGGGCGTAGGCGCCGGATTCGAACGTGTCGCGGCAGGCGACGTCCATGTCGACGATGGACGTGGAGAGAAGCCGCGTACATTGCCAGCGGCCGTCGTTGCGGGGGTCCGCTGAGCCCCCGGTGTACCGATCACAGTACCGCTGGGCCATGCGCGCCACGCCGCGGCTGCTCGATGGGCCGAGCAGGACCGGGCCCGGGCTCCGGGTCTTCGTCGGCGTGGCCCCGGTGGGCGTCGGCGTGGCGGAAGGCGTGACAGACGGTGCGGCGCTGGGCGTGGCGGAAGGTTTGAGCGACGGTGTGGCACTGGGTGGTGCGGAGGAGCCGGCCGATGTCGCGGAACTTGGCGACGTCGACGGCATCTCCACCAGGCTGACCGGCTTCTCAACCGGGTCCGGCGGGGTGGTCGCCGTCGACACCGCCAGCCCGCTTTCCGGCGGTCGACCGGCCACCCACATGAGCGTCAGAGCGCAGAGCAGCGCCGCCAACGCGAGCCCGCCGACCGGGACCAGCCAGCGCCGCCGGCGGCCGGCTGGCCGTGGGCGGGCACGAAGGCCGCGGTTGTGCGTCCTTCGTGCCCGCCTGCCCACGTGGGCGTCGGGGTCCTCCGCGCTGGGCTCCTCGTGGCGGTACTCGTGGCGGCTGGCGGAATCAGCGTGCTGGTAGTACTCCTCGTGGGCGTAGCCGTCCTCCGGTTGGGCGTACCTCTCCTGCTGCGCGGCGTGCGCTTCCTCATGCACCGAGATGGCATCAGTCGGTCCGTACGGTTCATCGGCCCGGTGTTCCTCCCAGTAGGCCTGGTCGTGCTCGTCGTACTGGTAGAACAGTGGGTCGGGCCGTCGCTGCGCGTGCTCATGTGCTGAGTGGGCCCCGTCGTACTGCTCGTACTCATCCTCATACTGCCGGTGCGCCCACTGCCTTGCTCCTCGCCCTTGGTCCTCGTAGGTGTTCTCGGACTGGCGCGACTCCTGGTACTGGTCCGACACGTCGGCGCGCCCCTGCGGCGGGGCCGCCACCTGCTGCTCGTAGTACGAGTCGGAATCGCTTGCTTGCAGCCGCGACCGTCGACCGATCCAGCTGTCTATGACACTCGACGCGTCGTCCTGATCCTGGAAAGCCCCATCGGCAGAACGAGCGGTCGAACTTTCGGCCACGGTCGCTGGTCTCCTCTAAAAAGTCGTGGCGGCTGTCAGCACCCTCAGCGAGGTGACGACACCGGTGCCGCTCATGGTTATGCCTCCTCGGCCTGCGGCGAGCCGGTCTCGGTCATTCAGTAGGAGCGGCCTTGTCGGGCGGGCCAGCCGAGGAACCTGTCACGCGCCACCACGAACGCCCAATACAGGGTCCTCCCCATCGCCGCGTCGGCAACGGTGTCCCCCGTCTGGTCCAACGACTTGATGAACAGCACGCGGTAGGCCGGCCGGGCACCGTCACGGGTCGGGAATCCCGCCTTCTGTACGTAGGACTCACCGGCGAAGGGGACCCTGGCAAAGACCTCGAAGCCAGCACGGTGCCCGGTCAGCGCCCGAGGCGTCAATTGGGCGTTGCCGGTTGGCATAGCAACTCGCCCGTGGCCGGGTCCTGGCATAAATATCGGTCACCATCGTGCATCCACCCCCACAACAAGTCTTCGAACAGGGGCTGCCGACAGTGCCGGCAACTCTTTGCTCGTCGCTGCTCGGGCTCCGGCTCAGGCACCTGAGTGCGCTGTCCGATGCGGTAGAGGTCATCGTGGGCGACCCCGGATAGCCGGCGCCCGCAGGGTGCCGGGACGTCGGCTGAATGGGCGGAACTGGCGGTCTGGGCTCAGCCATAGACACTTCCTGTGAGCGGACCGGGGCCGGGCGAGCGCGACACCGAGAGAATCCGGTCCCGCCCCCAGGGGGGCCCTGCGGCCGGACCTCCCTTAAGCACAGGCGTTGCTCGTCTCAGGGCTGTTACACGACTTCGCCCATCGCAGTGGCGATGTTGCCCACCTGGACCTGTTCGGGCGACAGTCATGCGGGCTTCTCCGAGTGCAGCACCGGTACCGCCGACATCAGTGGAACAGCCACTGGATTGAGGGCTATCAAGAGCCACCCTCGGATACGGTTCGACCCCCGCATGACCCCTCAAGGCCGCGACGCGGCCCACTGTCCACCATGCTGAGTCACGCCGCGTCGGTGACCAAAGGAAGGACACCGGTGACGTGCAACACCCGCCGCACATGCCGGTCGGGTTGACCACCCGCAGACACCCGCCGGCCGCGGCAGCGTCGCTGCGGCCTTGATGAGCACGCCGATCACCGACGAGTCGATGAACGTCACTCGAGCCAAATCAACCACAACGCCGGTGCAGTTGCCGGGTTCACGCAACACCTCACGCAGCCGGTCGGAACCCGACAGGTCAATCTCACCGAACAGCGATACCAATGTGTCAATTGGATCACGGTCGACACCCAAGCTTCCGGACCGCTTGGCCACTGTCCCACAACGGAATTTCCCATCAGGTTCCTCCCACGGAAACCCGCCCACCCTGGCCGGCGAGTCCTGGCCCCCTACCAACCCCGTCTCTCCCCGTCTGGCTGCGGCGAGCTGCAGGAACACTGATCGCGGCAATTATCGGCATCGACGCGGCCAGTAGCAGACGCTATCCCCACAGCAGTTTACGTTGACCCATCGATTCAATTGATCCAAATGGACGCACATGGTCCTTCTGGGAAGGGCCAGCCCGGAACTGCACACCGAGCCGGCGGTACCGCGGTCAGGGCAGGTTTGGTCAGTGCCCGACATCAGGCGCCGGTTGAGGGGCCGAATGTCAGACAGCCGGGAAACCGTCAGAAGCCTTCGCCGCGGTGCTCGGCGGCATGGCCGCCAGAACGTCCAGGTCATCGCCCACTCGGCGAGCGGCTCGCACCAAAGCCGACACGGCCTTGTGCAGCAGGAAGAGGATGAATAAAAATCCGACTACCAGACTCATCCTCAGATCTGCTCCGCAGGCTGAAAGCACCCAGCCATCGTGTGCACGCGAATCCCCCGTTGATCGTTGCCTAGCCGTAGCTTCTCATCGGTTATCCGTTAAGCGCTGCACTGTCAATGAGTGCTACAACGGCACAGCACCATTGCCGTCTACCGAGGCACGTAGGGCACGAGGTTCACGGCACGTTATCGACCATCCATCCGCCGTCGACCCCGGTGGCGGTGCGCCCCCGGATAGCGGTGCCTCGAGTGCCGGGTTGTACCGCCATCGGCGCCCCTCCGTCGCCGCAACTACTGCCCGCCTCCTGGACGGGGCAGCTCGACCGGCCCCATCCGCTCCCCTGCCCCGGTTCGCCCCGCGGTCGCCGCCGAGATGGAGGTCGACACCGCCTACCGGCACCACCGATGGCGCCACCTCGTCCACTACCGACGCCCCAGCCTCCCCCGACGGGGCCAAGGTCATACGTTCGGTAGGGCGCTCCACCTTGTCCCCGTCCGGGGAGGCTGGATGGTCTACGACTGCCCGGCGAGGAGATCCTCCAGGACCGCCCCGAACGATTACTGTTCTACCCTCGGCGGGTGCCCCAGCAGGCCCTTGCCCGCACTGCCGTACTCGGCACGGTGCTGATCGGTGTCCTGGTGCTGTGTGGCATCGCCACTCAGCAACTAGGCGAGCCGATCGAGAGCCCGGGCGCGCGTGAGAGCGAGTGCACGGACGCTGATCACCGGTTGGCCGAGCAGCTGGCACGCGACCCGGTACTCACCTCTCCTCCACCCGGCACCACCCTCGACCGCATCGGTCAGGCCCCGTGCGGGGATGAAAGCGACCATTGGGGGCGCGTTACGGCGGACGTCAGCTTGCCGCCTGGCACCTCGATGAACCCGGCCATCGACCACTACCGGACCTTGCTAACGACGGGTCATTGGAGGACCCTGCCGGGTCCACAACCGGCAGATCGGTTCTGTGCCGACCGAGCGACGAACGGGCAACAGGTTCGCCTACTCCTGGTACATGGGCGATTTCCTCCAGGCCCGAACACCTACGGCAAGATTGAGATTGAGATCAGCTTCCTGCCCGCCGGGGAGGATCTTCGCTGCCACGGCTGAGGGTTGCCCACCTAGGGATCGCGGGTGCTCGGGCCATCTGCGGGCCAGTCACCGGTGGAGCGCAGCGGTCACAAGCGGGCACGAGACGCAACCCGGCGAGCCGCCAGCCGCCAGCCGCAGGCGTTTCGGGCATCACTGAAACGCGGCCAGGACCGCGGCACACGACTTCGCCGACGCCCTACCGGAGATGGCTTCGGGGAAGGGTTCCTTCAGTTCCAGGCTGTCGAAGTTCTGCACCCATTGCCGCCGGTCCGGTCGCCCGCCTGCACGATGACCAGCGTCGCCAGCGGTCCGCCCAGGTAGGTGACGTTATCCGCAGTGAGCGCCTGGGCGGCCTCCCAGCGCAGACCAGCGTGTCGGATCGGTCACCACCGACCACCGCTCAGCCACGAACGAAGTGGCTCGTTGATCTTCAATCACGACGGGTAGCCACAAACCGGTACTTCGTCCCCGAGCCGGGAATACGCCGAAGATCTCCCGACGCAGGAGGCACTGGTCCAGCGGCAGATCCACGTGCGTGTCTATGCCATCGCCACCATCTCCTCAATGATCCCGGACCACCAGGCGCCTTCCCTGGTCGCCGGCTCGTCCGTTCGGGCGAGTTCTCGGCTGACGGCCTCAACCTGCTCCCGATACCGTGGCCCGTCCTCCACCTCGGCGAGAAGAGCCATGCCGTGCACCCGCTGAAGGAAGATGATGAACCGATCGACGTCAGTGTTCATGAACGCGACTTCCGGCTGACCGCCCTCCACCGCAACGACCGACCACACCACTGCGTCGCCAAGGTCGACTTGAACCTCGCAGATACCGTGCCAAGCCCGGCCGATCCCGAGCCGTCCAGGAAACTCCCTCGACAGGCTGACCCGCTCGATCGGATACGCCTCGAAGAAGACACCCGCTGCGCGTGGCAACTCCACGTCGAGCAGCCGTGCGGCCTGGGGAACGTTTCCTCCGAAGATCCGACGCAGGTCGGTACTCGAGTAGTGGACCACGTCTGGCATGCCCTGCAAACTTCCCGTCTCAGCTGGGTCTCGTGTCAGTGGTGCACAACCATGCGGTAGACAATGATGATGGCCTCTTCGCCCGTCCGCGCCCTGTCCGACTGGGTCTTGAACGGGTTACGGGGCGCCTTGGCCGGTCTTGCGGTCTTCGCTGCCCTCTATCTCGCGACGCAGTATGCGGACTCGGTCGTCGACCGCCATCCGGAGGTCGACGGTCCGGAAACGGTCGGATCCACCGTCTTGATCGCGCTTGGCGTCGGCATCCCGAGCAGCGTCATTCTCGGCCTACTCGTCGCCTGGGCCGCCGGGTTGCCACGACCATGGGCAGTCTCCCTCCTCGGCCTGATGTTCAGTGGTCTCCTCATCTGCGGATGGGGAGCTCTCAAAATCCCAGCCTTCGCGTCACCACGGCTGCTGATGGTCACCCTGATCGTGGTTGCATACGCGCTTGCCGCTGTAGCGACCAAGGAGTAGCTACAGCCAGCCCGACTTCCCCACCACGTCAAGCGCCGAAGCCTCAGTTCCCAAGAGCGCGCTCTGCGGGTCGCGATGCCCGAGACGCCTGCGGCTGGTGGCCGGCCGGGCTGCGTCATGCCTGTTCGTGACCTCGACGAGTGCGGGGATAGTGAAACCGGAGGCTATGAGCCGGAATCAGCGCGTAATCGCTTCCACACGCGGTCACCGATCTCCCTCCCATGCACAGCCCACCGCTCTACCGCCCGCGGGAACCGTCTACAAGAGACAAGTCGGATTCGAACTGAGAGATCTCTCAAGAGTTTGCTGGGCGGCTACGCGGCGGTCGCCGGGCTGGGGGGCGTGCTCGACTTCCTGGTCGAGCACATCGAGCAGGTGCAGGCCGCCGCCCGGGACGAGTCAGACCGCTACCTGGCACGCATGGTCGTCGAAGAGATTGACTGACCGGGATTCCGCAACGGCAACGGCCCACTACCCGGGCGATGGTGGGACACAGCCCGGTCCGGGGGGTCACATGGCGGCCAGCACCTGCTCGACCTTCTTCGCCTGCGACGGCTTCACCTTCCCCGACACCCGCACCAACACCCTGCCGCCGTCAGCCCGGTAGTGGTACTCCGTGCCGAGGATCGGGGCGCCCTCCTGGAGCTGCTTGATGTAGGCGGCCCGCCGGTCCGCATCCTTCACCGTCGGGAACACCTCAATCGCCAGGCCGCGGTCGACACTGCCCATGTCGGCCTGCGTATCGCCACCCGGCAGGTCGGCGGAGGCGCGAGAGGTGTAGCCGTTGGGCCGACCGAGGAGGTTGTTGGGGTCGGTGTCCTCGTTCTGCACAGCACCCTTCGTAACGCCGACCTTCGCTGCGGTGAGATTCGCGAGGACGGCCTTCGCATCGAGGGGGGCGGCGGGCGCCGGCGGTTTCGCGGCTGGCGCAGCGCTGCTGGCGGCGGGGGCCGGGGTGTCGTCGCGGCTGCCGGTGCCACCGCAGCCGGTGAGGGTCAGCGCGGTCGCGGCGATGATGGCGACGATGGCGTGTCGGGTTCGCATCGCCCGATGATGCAGGTCGTCGGGGCCTGGCCGGGTGCGGGCGCGGGCGGGTGGGGTGTCGCATGAGCGACAAAAGACGGCATCGTCGCCGTCCGAGCAGATGACGGGGCCGCGAGGACGCTGCTGGACCGGGTGCAGTGGCCGGTGTTGTCGGTGCGGCTGACCCCGGCGCCTAACAAGTGGTGGCGGTGGTTGCGCATCGTCAATCGCAACATTCCCGGCGATGGCGGCTCGACGTGGTGGTCACCTCGGATCTCGGCGGGTCGGCTGTCCGGGTCGCCGGGTTGGGCGAGTTCTCAGGGCCAGGGTTGTACTGGGAGGAACTGTGGGCGCTGGCGGACATGCCCGATCCCGTGCTGAGCCGCGAGCAGCGCCTGTTGCTGGGCGTTGCCGTTCAAAGGCGACGGGGTGGCGCCGGCTGATCCCCGCACGGTCGTTGCGGCGACATTGCGGTGCGTGGGTGCGACGGGCAACGTCGACACGCTCGTGAGTGATCTCGTGGATCCGGCGGAGGGGTGGGGCGCTGGGATGTGGGTGATCCGGCACGGCGTACGGATGTGTCTGGCCCGGCACGCGCTGCGGCATATGCAGGACACGTCGCTGAACAAGTTGCGAGAGGTCGACCTGGCGTTCGGTGCCCGGTTCTTTCGAAGTCGATCGGGTAGCCGGGAGTATCGGCCGCGAGCGTCGGGCCGAACGGTGCCGCGATGGCGGTTCGAGGTGGTCGAGGCCCGGGCGGACGGTGTGGGTCTGCGGCTACTGGGCCGCCTCGACGGTGAGATCCGTGACGGGGAACCCGGCGCGGCTGATGGACGGTGTCGCCGAGGTACCGATCGCCGCGGTTCGGGTCGGGGAGGACACCGCGACCCGGAACCTGGTCCTGACTATTGACGCGGAAGTGCCCCCGCCAGCGCCAGGCACGCAGCTGCTTGCTGCGGACGGATAGCGCGCCGGGCCGAACTTCGCGGGCGGCAGCCCGGCATTGAGCGGTCGAGGTGTCGGTCGGTGACGACGATCGGGTCGACGGCGGCTTCTAGCGTGTGTCGCGTCAGAGGGAGTGGGTGTGTGGTAGTTGCACGCGGGCCGGACCACCCTTGAGGGCCCAGTAGATGAGCAGATCCGGCGAGCACGGCCGAGGCGGCGCCGGCGGCACCGAATACCGGCGTCAACACCCTCACCGGCGAGGGCCTGACCGAGGCGATGGCCGGGGCGTCGGTGGTGATCGACGTTTCGAACTCCCCCTCGTGGGAAGACGCCGCGGTGATGGAGTTCTTCACGACCTCCACCCGCAATCTGCTCGCGGCGGAGGCGGCGGCCGGTGTGAGCCACCATGTGGCGCTGTCGGTCGTGGGGACCGAGCGGCTGTCCGAGAACGGCTACTTCCGGGCGAAGAATGCGCAGGAGAAGCTGATCGCGGAGTCGTCGATCCCGTTCTCGCTCGTGCACGCGACGCAGTTCTTCGAGTTCGTCCAGGGCATCGCCGACGGCGGCGCGGACGGTGACAAGGTCCGGATGGCACCGGTGCTCTTCCAGCCCATGGCCGGCGACGAGGTGGCCCAGGCGGTCGGCCGGGTGGCGGTGGGGTCGCCGTTGAACGGGCGGGTCGAGGTGGCCGGGCCCGGGCGGCTTCGGATGGACGAGTTCTTCCGGACCGCCCTGGCTGCTTTGGGCGATCCGCGTGAGGTGGTCACCGACCCGCACGCGCGCTACTTCGGCTCCGAGTTGAGCGAGCGGAGTCCGGTGCCGGACGACGGGGCGGTCCTCGGCGAGATCAGGTACGTCGACTGGCTGGGCCGCACCAAGTCCGCCAGGTAGCCCGTCGGCCCGGCTCACCATCCAGCAGCCAAGGAGGTACGTCCCATGCCCGCCAACGATCCAGGCAGCGCCGGGCCGAAGAGCAGATCGACCGCGTGGCAGACGGCGCTCACCGTGCTGCAGGAGGCCGAGCCGCCGTTCATTCCGGCGGGAGCGCATGCGATGACCGTGGTCATCGAGTTCCCGCCGGGCGACCCCGGTACGCCTCCGCACCGCCACTCCGGCCCCGCGTTCGGTTACGTGCTGGAAGGCGAGATGCTGCTGGAGGTCGAAGGCGAGCCTGAGCGGGTCGTGCGAGCCGGCGAGGCGTTCTGGGAGCCGGGTGGCGACGTCATTCACTACCAGGACGGCAACAACCGCGACGACATCCCGCTGCGTTTTACCGTCACGATGCTGTGCGAACCCGGCAAGCCGATGCTCACCCTGGTAGACGACGAAGAGCTCGCCCGGCGCAAGGACCGCCGTGCCCCTCGCCCGTCCTGACCATGCCAACCGCACTTCAGCCGACAGCGGGCGGGCCGGGCCGACATCCTTCGACATCACGCATGGGGAACGATGAGCACTCCGAGCGGAGACAACGACTCATTGCACGAGCTCGAGACCGAGGCCGAGGCGAAACTGGCCATGGCCGCGGCGAGCCACCGCGAGGAGGCCATCAAGCTACCGGTCACCGAGTGGCTGTTCGATCCGGCTGACGCCCAGCGCGACGAAGTCGGCCTCCGCAGCCTTCTTGGCGCCGTCGGGGCGCTGGAAGGCGACCCCCGATTCGGCCGACGGACGGACGGGCCTGAGGCACCGCACCACGCCGATTCAGGGACACCACCTCTCCAACAGCCGAGACACCTGTGAATCACCCCCCCCCCCACGGCAGGGGACCGCCGCTGCTCCCGCCACGTCGGCACGAATCACCACGCTCGACGATCTTCGCGAGCACCTTCAGTGGGCGATCGAGTTGGAACACACGACCGTACCTGTGCGCGCTGTACTCCCTCGACCCAAAGCGGAACCCGGAAGCCGTCGGAGTGGTGGCCAGTGTGTTCGCCGAGGAGATGCTCCACCTGGCGCTGGCCGCGAACCTGCTCAATGCCGTCGGCGGCCGACCACGGCTGGACACGCCGCGGATGTTGCCGCCACACCCCCGACGACTGCCCCACGGCGACCCCTCCCTGGAACTGCCGCTGCTTCCGTTCGGCGCGGAAGCTTTTGAGCTGTTCCTGCGGATCGAGCAACCGGCACCGCCCGGCGCCCCGGCGGAAGGCGACAGCTACGAGACGATCGGGCAGTTTTACGACGCAATCGAGCAAGGTCTGCGCCACCTGTGCGACCGGCTCGGCGAGCGGGAGGTCTTCTGCGGCGATCCGGCTCGCCAGGTGAACGCCGGTCAATTTCGGCACACTGCCGGCCGACTCATCGCGTTCAACGATCTGGCCTCGGCACTGGCCGCGCTTGAGGAGATCGTCGAGCAGGGCGAGGGCACGGCCCGTGGCGAAGTCTGGGACGGCGACCATGACGTCTTCCATCCCGAGCGGGCAGAGGTCGCGCACTTCTACCGGTTCCAGGAGCTCAGGGTCGGCCGACGAGGCGCCGTTGCGTTGTGGGATCGGAAGACGCGTTGAGCCCGCGCCGGGTGGGCGGTCAGATCGCTTGGGCGAGTTCGGCAAACGCCGCTGCGACCCGCAGAGCGGGCGGGGTGTCGATGGCGAGTTCGTAGTGCCCGCGGCGCAGGTTCTGCATGAACGCGTGGCCAGCGATGATCACTTGTGCTGTCGTGTCGGTTCGTAGCCCGCGCATCGGTCTCAACCGGTGTTTGAGCTGGCTGTGCTCCGGGGTCGCGCTCAGGCCGGGTCGAGCTGCACGGTGGCGATCTCCCAGGCGCGCAGCGGAAGGCGTACGATGCCATCGCCGTCGACGACCAGCTGTGCACCCGCCCGGCCGAGCAGGTCGGCCCGCCACGCACCCCGTAGGGCCCGCCCGGCCCGGATGACGGCGGTGGTGTCCGCCGGTGTCTGCGCCACCACCCGCAGCTCGGTACGGCCGCCCCGGTCGCGGACACTCGTCAACGCGACGCCGGGGCCGTCCACCGCCAGTCCGGCAACGGGGGCCGGCAGCACGGTGGACGGCTCCGACGTGCCAGGGAAGGCCAGCAGCTCGTGTCGGTAGGCCTCGGTTGCCTCCACCACCCCGGCCTCATGCCAGGCGCCTCGGAACGGCAGGATCGCCAGCTCAATACTGCGGCCCCCGCGGCACTGCGCCAGCGGCGTGGGTAGCTGCGGGCCGGCGGGCTCGTCGCGCAGGGCGTGCCGGTTGCGGGACAGCATCCCGATGGAGCGCAGCAGGGTGATGGCCAATTCGCGACCCGAGTCGGCCAGTTCGTACTCCGTCGGCTGCGTCAGCACCACGGCCAGCGACCCCTCCGGGCCGCCGGCGGCCACGAACCCCGACGCCGGGAACGTCGGCAGCGGTACCTCGCCGCCGCCGCCCTCCGCCGTCAGCCCCCGCTCGACGACGGCGAACTGGCCCTCCGCGTACGACGACCGGGCCGGTGACGGCAGCGGCAGGTGCAGGCGTACCCGATGGTCGTCGCAGCGGTTGTCAAAGTCGATGTGGAGCCGGGCGAACCTCTCACCGGTGCGGAGTTCCACCCGGGTGGTGACGGTGATCGCCTCCCGATCCACCGCGCGGGAGCCGGCGTCGACGTCGGCCGCCACCGGCCAGCGATACTCGCGGACCACGTCGACGACGGCGACGATCGGCCCCTCGTGCCGCACCACCGTCCGTACCGCCCGGGGCTTGTCGATCAGCTCATCGGCAGCCGGCGGGGCGTAGTTGTAGCTGTCGCCCACGTCGCCGCCATCGACGATCCGGCCCACCCCGTCCACGCTCAGGCCGTCCGGGGTGGACAGCCGCAGCGTGCCGTCCTCGACGACCTCGACGCGGAGCAGGCCGTTGTCCATGATGCGGTCGTCGACCGTCACCGGTCCGGACGCCATCGCAGCGCCGGCCGGCAGCGCCACCGGCCGCACGGCGGCGTGCCCGAGCGCGGGCACGTCCACCAGCGCGGCGACCGTCAGCCGGGGGGCGGCGACGATGCGGACTCGCCACCGGTCCGACTGCCCGGCATCGGCCAGCGCCAGCCGGACGTCCTCGACGTCGAAGGCGGGGTCGCCGTGTCGGGCCACCTCGAAGGTGAGGGTGGCGTCGGCGGGCGACACCGACCAGCGGGTGATCTCCTGGCCGTAGAGTTCCCGGCCATGCACCCGGGTGAGCACCGCCGGCAGCTCTGCGGTCGGCACCAGGTCGTCGGCAAGCAGCGTCCGGGCCCGGTCGAGGACCTGCGCGGTCACCACCCGACCGTCCGCGCCGGCCAGCCCCGGCGCCGCGTCGCCGGGCGCCTCGACGTCGAGGCGCACCAGGGCGGTCCGGGGGGTCGGGCTGGGGTTGAACAGCAGGTATCCGTCGTGCGGCACGGCGGCGGCCAGCCGGGCGCCGACCAGGTCGCAGACCGCCCGGCCGAGCTGATCGGCCTCGGCGAGGCGGGCGGCCACCTGCTCGGCGGTCTCGTCGCAGCCGCACCCGGTCACTGAGTCGTGGCAGCTGGCGTCGATCAGCCGGGTCCACGCCATGTCCAGGAAGCGCTGCACGGACGGGTCGTGCCAGAGCGCGGCGAGGGGTTCGGCGTACCGCTCGACCCGGCGCTCGGCGCGGCCCATCGCCTGCTTCAGGTGGGCGCGTACGGAGATCACACCGGGCAGGATGTTGGCGCGGGCGTGCGAGCGCAGCTCGCCAGCCACGACGGGCAAGCCGTCCACGGTGGTCGGCTGCGTGGCGAAGTACTCGGCGAGCGTGCCGAGCCGCAGCCGGGTGCCGTCGAGGTCGGCGGCGGCGAGCAGGTCAGGGGCGTCCGGGGCCGGTGCCGCGTGGTCGGTGCCGTACATGGCGAGGATCGGGCTGCCGCCGCCGTCCGGTCGCCAGGCGCCGAGCCGGGCGGCCAGGTCAGTGGCTCGGCGGGTGACCAGCGCGGCGTCGTCCATCAGGCCGGCCGCGTTGCCGTACCCGCCGGGCAGGTACTCGGCGCGCACCGCCGTGCCGTCCGGGGCCTGCCAGGCGAACGCGTGGGTCCGGACCCGGTCGGGTACGCCGCGGAACACGCAGGCGTGCGCCAGCCCGGCCCCGGCCAGGATCTGCGGCATCTGCGCGATGTGACCGAACATGTCGGGCAGGTAGCCGACCGGCATGGCTCCGCCCAGGTCGGCACTGCGGGCCAGCCCGCGCTCCAGGTTGCGGACGATGTTCTCCCCGGAGCAGAGGAACTCGTCGAGCAGGATCTGCCAGGGCCCGACGGCCAGCCGTCCGGCGCGTACCAGCGCCAGGACCTGTTCGCGCCGCTCCGGGCGGACCTCCAGGTAGTCGTCCACGGCGGCGAGCTGCCCGTCCAGGGTGAAGCGCTGCCGGGGGTCGCGCTCCATTCGCTCGAAGACCTCGTCGAGCAGGGCCACCAACCGCAGCCGGAACCGCTGGAAGGGCTCGTACCACTCCCGGTCCCAGTGGGTGTGCGGCACCACAATGATCTCGGTCGATTCTGCCATCAGCGTGCCGCCTCTCCGCCGATCGCCGCCCCGGTCAGCTCCCCGAAGCGGCGTACCACCTGTTGGCTCGTGCGTACGTCGGTCGCGCCCTCGGCGATCCCGCTCAACGGCGGGGCACCTGCGGTGACCATCGCGTGGAAGGCGACCAGCTCCTGCTCGAACGCCTCCGCCACCGACCGGAACGCCGCCCGTCGCTCGCCACCGCCGTGGGAGTCCACCACGGTCAGCGTGGTAGGCGCGTTGAGCAGGTACGGCGACGGGAAGACCAGCTCCAGGGAGCCCCGGGCGTGGTGCAGGGTGACCGTCTCACGGTAGGCGGGATAGTCCGGCAGGTTGAGCCACCGGATGCCGTAGCGGGCACCACCGCGCAGTCGTCCGCTGATCTCCACCGACGGCTCGACCGTACCGTTCGGCGCGACGGGCCAGGTCGCGACGTGCTCCACGGTGGCCGGCGGGCCGGCGAAGAGCCGCAGCAGCGACAGGTCGTGGGAGATGCTGTTGATCAGGATCTGGTAGAGCGTCCGTGCGCCGGCGTCGCCGCCCACCGCGGCGTCGAGCATCCGCGAATCAGCCGCCCGCAACCGGTCGGCCACGTCGGGCGGCACGTCGCCGGGGGCCGGCGGCAGGTTGGCGAACGCCAGTTGCCCCTCACCGTCGGCGTGTAGGACAGTCACCTCCACCGCGTGGATCCGCTCGGGGCCGCCGAGCTCGTCGAGCAGGCGCGCGGCCTCGGTGACCGCCGGATCGTACTGCTTCATGTAGCCGACCATCAGCGACGGCGTCCCGCCGCTCAGCTCGGTCAGCCGGGCCGCCTCGGCAAGGGTGTAGGCGAGCGGCTTCTCGCAGAGCACCGGCAGGCCCGAGCGCAGCGCCAGCGCGGCCAGCTCACCGTGCGAGCCGGAGGTCGCCAGCAGCACCGCGTCGTATCCGCCCTCGACGAGCATCGCGCTGGCATCGGTGTATCGCCGCCCCGGTTCGACGCCGTAGCGGTGACCGAGCTCGGCCACCCGGCAGGCGGAGAGGTCGCCGAGCGCGACGACCTCGAACAGGTCCGCACGCCGCTGCAGCAGCGGCAGATGCACCGTACGGGCGACGATTCCGAGCCCGGCCACCGCAATCCTGATCCGCTTGCCCGGCTCCGTCATCGGGCCGCTTCCTCGAGCCACCGCCGGTTGGCACGCTGGTCGGCCAGGATCCGGTCTAGGTCCCGGCCGAGCGCCGGCGCGTCCTGTTCGATCACCAGCCAGCCGGTGTAGCCGATGGCGTCGAGGCCGGCGAGCACCCCGGCGAAGTCGACGTCGCCGGTGCCGAGGGCGCAGAAGCCGCCGGCGGCCACCACCTCGGTCAGGCCGCCACCGGCCTCCCGGACCCGCTCGTGGGCGGTCAGGTCGCCATCCTTCAGGTGCACCTGCCCGATCCGGCCGGCCCACCGGCGTACCGCCGCGACCGGGTCCCCGCCGGCCAGCAGCAGGTGCCCGGTGTCCAGGCAGACGGCGATGTCGGTGAGTTCGAGCAGTCGGTCGGTCTCGGCTTCGGTCTCCACGTCGGTGCCGAGGTGGTAGTGGAACACCGGCTCCAGGCCGCGGTCCCGGCAGCGGTCGGCGGCCTGCTGGACCCGGGCGGCGAAGTCCGGCCAGGCGCTGGCCGGCAGCGCCGAGATCAGGTCTGGCGGGATGCCCGGTCGGGCCATCCGGGCGGGGTTGCCGGGGCAGGCGAGGGTGGGTCGGGGCGCGAACCGGGGGTCGTCGACCGGGGCGGCGGCGAACACGTCGAGTGCCGCGTCGAGCTGGGCCAGGTCGTCGGTGAAGCCGTCCGGGTCGGCAAACCGCAGGTCGACCCAGCCGCCGGCGAGCCCGATGCCGGTCTCGCCCAGCCGCCGGGCCAGCAGCTCGCCGGTGCCGAGGTAGCCGATCGGCCCGGAGTCCACTCCGGCGTATCCGTCCCGCTTCAGGGCCGTCAGCAGCTCGTCCGGGCCCGGGGATGCGCCGGCCGACTGGTAGATGCCGTAGTTGACGGGTGCGCCGGCCACCCGGGTGCGTCCGGTCAGATGCATAGTGCGATCACCTCCATGCGGTGGGACTCCAGGACGTGCAGGCCGTCACCGGCCGGGAACAGGCACCGGTCACCGCGGACCACTCTGTGGCTGCCGTCGGGGTAGCCGAGCATCGTCCCGTCGGCGTCGAGCGCCAGCAGTTCCTCGCCGAGGCGAAGCAGCAGGGGTTCGTCGGGACCGGCGGAGATGGCGGTACGACCGGCGCGCAGCGCGTCCAGCACGGCGCCCTCGGGCGGCGCGTCGCCGTCGACCAGTGCCCAGGTGGTGGGCGAGCCGGGCGGCACGCCGTCGCCGGGGCGGTGGTAGTCGCTACCGCCGACCGGTACGACGTCCGGACGCCACGCCTGTGCCCACGCCAGCGGGGCGCCCCAGGTGCGGTCCCACCAGCCGGAGTGCCAGACCTCGGCCAGCCGGGTACGGGTGGTCAACGGCTGCCGCCAGGCGCAGTCGGCGCTCAGGGGATGGTTCACCGACATCAGCCCGCCGGCCCGTTCCGCCGTGGCCAGCCACTCGTCCGGCGGCTGCCGAAAGTCGATCCAGCCGACCGGGCCGAACACATTGGCGTGTCCCCGGTCGGTGGTCACCTCCTGCCCGGGCACCAGCGCGATGCCGTACCGGGCCGAGGAATCGGGCAGCCAGGGGTGGTGGCTAACCGTGTTGTGGTCGGTGACGGCGAGGAAGTCCAGTCCGCGGGAGGCCCCCAGGACGGCCAGCTGATCGATGGTCTGCACCCCGTCGCTGTGCACGGTGTGTGCGTGCAGGTCACCGGGGAGCCACCGCCGGCCATCCACGGCGGGCAGCGCCCGGCGGGGCGGGCGGTCGGGGCGCGGCGGAGCGGCCAGCGGCGTCGGCGCCGCGGGTCTCCTGGTGCTGACGGTGGCGGTGACCTCGAAATCCAACCCGTCCGGCGGGATCCGGTGCAGCCGGAGCAGCACCTGCCACTCACCGGGTTCCAGCTCTCCGGGCAGGTAGCCGGGAGTGGCCCAGTCGGGGGCCACGGTAAAGCCGTCCCGGGCGCCACCCGACCAGCCCCGGAAGCCGGCCGGGCCGAGGCAGCCGAGGTCCAGCACGCCGGCCTGCCGGGGGTAGTCCAGTCGTACGGTCAGGGCGGCGGTGCCGGGCGCGACGGTGACCGGGAGGCTCCGCAGCACGCTTTCGGCGCGGTCCCGCAACGTCCACCTGCCCCGGTGCACCGCCATGGTCACCGCTCCGCGCCGACGCCGGTCCGGGCGGTAGGCACGGCCGGTGCCGGGGTTGTGCTCACCAGTTCCCCGTCCCGGTAGAGCAGTGATCGTCCGGGCCGCGGCACCACCCACCCGGTGTCACCGGGCTCGGGTTCGCGTCCCTCGGGCACGACGACCTGGAGGCTGGTCCCCCCGACCCCGGCGGCGTCACCGACCTCGTCGGCCACCCCGTCTGCGGTCGGCACGTCGAGGGAGACCAGCGAGAAGCTGCCCAGGTTCTCCACCACCACCACCTGCCCGCTCAGCGCACCGGGTACCGGTTCCGGGGAATAGTCGAGATACTCGGGCCGGACGCCGTAGACCAGCTTCTCGCCGTCGGTCACCCGGTCGTGGGCGTCCTGCGGCATTGGCAGCCGCGTACCGGCGACGGCCAACTCGCCGTCGTGCACCTCGGCGCCGACCAGGTTCATCGGGGTGGAGCCGATGAACCCGGCGACGAACGTGTTGGCCGGGCGGCGGAACACCTCGGTGGGGGTGCCGACCTGGCGGATCCGGCCGCCCTCCATCACCGCGATCCGGTCGGCGAGGGCGAGCGCCTCGGCCTGGTCGTGAGTGACGAAGACGGTAGTGACGCCCAGCTCGCGTTGCAGCCGCTTGAGGAAGGTGCGCGCCTCCAGCCGCAGCCGGGCGTCGAGGTTGGACAGCGGCTCGTCGAGGAGGAACACCTGAGGGTGACAGGCCATCGCACGGGCGAGCGCCACGCGCTGCTGCTGGCCGCCGGAGAGCTGGCCCGGGCGCCGCTGCAGCAGTGCCGACAGTCCCAGCTCGTCGGCCGTCTCGGCCGCCTTCGCACTGCGGCTGCGGCGGTCCATCTTCTTGATCCGTAGCGGGTAGGCCACGTTCTCCTGCACAGTCATGTGCGGGAAGAGGGCGTAGTCCTGGAAGACCATCGCCACGTCCCGCTTTCCCGGTGGCAGGCTGGTGACGTTGCGGTCACCGATGCGCACGCTTCCGCCGGAGGCGACCTCCAGCCCGGCAATGGTGCGCAGCAGGGTGGTCTTGCCGCAACCGGACGGGCCGAGCAGGGCGAAGAACTCGCCGTCGGCGATCTCCAGATCGAGGGCGTCCAGGGCCCGCACCCCGTTGGGGTAGACCTTGGTCAGCTCGCGCATGGTGATGGCGGACATCAGCGCTTGATCCCTCCGTGGAAGCGGAACCCGTACCGGCTGCTGACGAAGACGAACATGAGCGCCACCGGCAGCGAGTAGAGCAGCGAAAACGTGGAGAGCAACCGCAGGTCGGCCTGGCCGCCCTCGGTGTAGAGGGTGTACATGATCACCGCGGCCGGGGCTTTCTCCGGGCCGCGCAGCAGCAGGAACGGCACCAGGAAGTTGCCCCAGACGTTGGCGACCGCCCACACTCCGACGGTGGCCAGCCCGGGTCGCACCACGGGCACCACGATGTGCCACATGATCTGTAACGGGCTGGCTCCGAAGACCCGCGCCGACTCCTCGTAGGAGGTGGGCGTCGAGTCCATGAAGTCCTTGAGGATGAAGATCGCTGCCGGCAGTAGCCCGCCGCTGAGGATCAGGATGACGCCGAGCCGAGAGTCGATCAGGTTGAGCCGGAAGGCCAGCTCGAACAGCGGCACCATGGTGGCCGTGCCGGTCACGATCGACGACAGCAGCAGCAGTCCGTAGAGCAGCGCATCGCGGCCGGGCACCCGGACCCGGCTCAGTGCGTAGGCGGCGAGCGCCGCGAAGGTCACCACCAGCGCGGCGGTGCCGGCGGCCAGGTAGACCGAGTTGAGCAGTGAGCTGAGCGCGTACGGGTTGTCCAGCAGGGCGCGAAAGTTGTCGAGGGTGAACTGCGGCAGCGACGCGGTGATCGTCGGGGTGTCGTCGAAGGGCGCGGTCGCCAGCCAGAGCAGCGGCAGCGCGAAGAACCCGAGGACGGCGCAGAGGAAGGTGTAGCGCCCGATTCGGGCGAGCAGGTGGCGCACGGCGATGGTAGGGCCCTCGCCCGCCGGATCGGTGGCCGGTGCCGGTGCCGGCGCGGTGGCGGTGCTCACGCCTTCTCCTTCCGCCGGCCTAGCATGCGCAGGTAGACCAGCGCGATGACCAGGTTGATCAGCAGCATGATGAACGAGATCGCGGCACCGAAGCCCAGTTCACCGCCGGAGAGCGCCACCTTGTAGACGTAGACCGGCAGGATCTCGGAGCGCTGCTCGGGGCCTCCGGCGGTGATGAGGAAGGGCGCGAAGTCGTTGAACGTCCAGAGACTGATCAGCAGCAGGTTGGTCAGCACGTGCCCGCGGATGCGCGGGATGACCACGTCGCGCAGTTGCTGCCAGGTGGACGCGCCGGCCAGCCGGGCGGTCTCCAGGTGCGAGCGGGGAACGTTCTCCAGCGCGGCGGCGTAGAGCATCATCGAGAACGCGGTGCCGCGCCAGGTGTTGAAGATGATGATCGACAGCATCGGGTAGTCGAGCAGCCAGGCCATCCCGGGGATGCCAAGCAGCGCGTTGAGCGTGCCGGCGTCCCGGTCCAGCAGGGCGATCCAGAGAAAGGCGACCACCGAGCTGGGCAGGATCCAGGACAGCAGGACGAACGCCTCGACCACCCGGCGCAGCGGGCCGCGGCGGTCGCGCAGCGCGAAGGCGATTGCGAAGCCGAGCCCGGCCTGGCCGATGACCGCCGAGCCGAGGACGAACTGCAGGGTCAGCAGCAGGGACGTGCGGAACCGTTCGTCGCCGAGTGCCTGGGTGTAGTTGTCCAGGCCGACGATCTCCGGGTTGGCCGCGGCCAGGCCGGTCAGCCGGTAGTTGGTGACGCCCAGGTAGATCGTCCAGGCGGCCGGTACCACGAGGAAGACCACGATGAGCACCATGGCCGGCGCGAGGAAGCCGGTGGCGCGGGCCCGGCCGAGTCCGGCGGCGTCGGGTGCCGGGGAGGCGCCCGTTGCCGGGCGCGCTCCCTTGACCGTCTCGTCAGGACGAGACGTTACCCGGACCACCGACGATCCCTTCAACCTTCTTCTGGTACGCGGCGGCGGCCTCGGCGGCGCTCTTGCCCGACGCGGCAGCCGCGGTCGCCTCCTGCAGCGCCACCGACACCTGCGGGTACACCGCCAACGGCGGCCGGTACGCGGTCACCGGCAGCACCTTCTCGGCGACGAAGCTCAGCATTGGTTCGCCGGCCAGGACCTCCTTGTTGACGTCCATCCGCGCCGAGATCCGCGCCTCGCCGGCAAGCTCGGCCTTGACCCCCTCGGCCGAGTGCATGAACGCCAGCAGCTCGAACGCCTGCGACGGGAACTTGGAGTTCGGGTTCAGCACCCGCACCCCGCCACCGGACATGCTCACGAAGTCCTGCCCGCGGATGCCGGCGCCCGGCTGCTTGGCGGGGATCATCGCGTACCCGACGGCGGTGTCCCGGTCGGCCATCTTCGCGATGCCGTCCTTGGGGTTGATGACGGCCCGCCAGAAGTAGTCGCCCTCGGCCAGGATGCCGATCTTGCCGGCCGCGAACTCCGAGAAGGACTTGTCGCGTCCCTTCGCCTCCTGCTGGAGCTTAGGGTCGCCCAGTCCACCACCGTAGATCTTCGTGTAGAGGTCGAGCATGTCCTTGACCGGCTGGTTGCCGCCGGCCCACTTGCCGTCGGCCCAGATCTCGCCGCCGGCGCCGACCAACAGGGGCAGCGCGCCCTGCATCGAGGTCGCCTCGCCCATCGCCGTACCGGCGTTGAGCTGGATCGGCGTCACCCCGGGCAGCGCCTTGAGCTTCGTGCCGGCGTCGAGAATCTCCTGCCAGCTCTTCGGCTGCCAGTCGGCAGGCAGACCGGCCTGGGCGAAGAGCTTCTTGTTGTAGTAGAGGACCCGGCCGTCGGTGCCGAGCGGGATGCCGTAGCGCTTGTCCTCGAAGCTGCCGAGGCCCTGCACGCTGTCGGGAATCTGGGACCAGCCCTCCCAGGCGTCGGCCTGGTCGCCGGCCACCTCCGAGAGTGGCTTGAGGTATCCAGCCTGGACGAACTCGCCTACCCAGATGCCGTCGACGGCCATCACGTCGGCGCCGCCCTTGGACCGCAGGTCGAGGGCGAGCTTGGTCTTGTACTGCTCGTCGTCGACGCCACTGGGAACGAACGTCACCTTCGCCGTGACGCCCTTGGCCTTCTGGGCCTCGACGAACCGAGGGATAACCCACTTCTCGATCCACTCCGCCCCGGCGGAGTTCTTGCCGCCCACGATGGAGTTGGCGGAAATGGTGAGAGTGATGTTCTTGGCGTCCTTGCCGGCGGGCTCGGACGGGCCGCCACAGGCCGTGGCGGTGAGGGCGACGGCGGTTAACGCGGCGAGCACGCCCGCTGCGTGTCTCGGCTTGGCTGACATGGGCTGCTTCCCTTCGCCAGGAGCGACTTCGAAGAGACTCGCGGGTTGCCCGCCGGCCGCAGGTCAGCCGCCGGCGGTGCTTAGCGGCCACAATGTCATGACAGCTAGACGACGTAAATACCTGTCACTGAAATGAGCGCGAAACATCCATCGTCACCGCTCTGCGACCGTCACCTCGAGGGAGTAGCGGGTGGCTCGGTAGATGTGGGCGCCGTGCTCGACGTAGCGGCCCTGATCGTCGTACGCGGTGCGGGTCATGGTGAGCAGTGGCGCGCCGCGCCGCTCGCCGAGCATCTGCGCCTCGGCGGAGGTCGCCGCCCGCGCCCCGATTCGCTGGTGGGCGCCGCGGATCCGCATGCCCGTCGCGCGCAGGATCCCGTACAGGCCGTTGGTCTGCAACGCGTCCATGCTGAGCCGCACCAGGTCGGCGGGGAGCCAGTTCTCCATCACGGCGAGGGGTTCCCCGTCGGAGAACCGCAGCCGGCGCAGGTGTTGCACGTCGGCGCCGGGCGGCACGCCGAGTGCGTTGGCGACCTCCGGCGGGCAGGGCACGGTGGCCAACTCGAGCACCGAGGTGGACGGTCGCTGGCCGGCCCGCAGCAGATCGTCGTGCAGGCTGGTCAGCTCCACCGCTCGCCGGATTTCGCCCCGCACCACCTGGGTGCCGACGCCTCGGCGCCGGACGATGAGTCCCTTGTCGACCAGGTGCTGAATGGCCTGCCGCACGGTGGGGCGGGAGAGACCCAGCCGGTCGGCCAGCTGCAGTTCGCTGTCCAGGCGATCGCCCGGTGCGAGGTCGCCACGCTGGATCGCCGCGGCGAACTGCTCCGCGACCTGGAAGTAGAGCGGGACCGGGCTGCTCCGGTCGACCGCGAAATCAGGGCCCGTCACGGGACCTCCTCGCCTCGGCTGCGTGGGATCTCACGGCGCGATGATGCGCGCCACTGTACCGAAGCGGTCACTGACTGCAGAGGCGGATGTCACGACAACACATTGACATAGTTCACAGAGCACTGTTACCAATCAGGGACAGCAGCGAGCTGGCGGGCACGCCGTCGCCGGCCGGGACGAAGGACGCCGCATGCTCGATGTGCTCACCATCGGCCGGGTGGGGGTGGACATCTATCCACTGCAGATCGGCACGCCGCTGGCCGAGGTCGAGACGTTCGGCAAGTTCCTCGGCGGCAGCCCCACCAATGTGGCCGTGGCGGCCAGTCGGCAGGGCCTGCGCGCCGGAGTCATCACGCGCACCGGCGCCGACGCCTTCGGCGACTACGTGCACCGGGCGCTGCGCGACTTCGGCGTCGACGACAGCCAGGTAGGCCCGGTCGACGGGCTTCCCACCCCGGTGACCTTCTGCGAGATCTTCCCGCCCGACCACTTCCCGCTCTGGTTCTACCGCACCCCGACCGCCCCGGACCTGCAGATCCGGCCCGAGGAGCTGGACATGGGTGCGATCGCCGCTGCCGGGGTGTTCTGGCTCACCGGGACGGGCCTGTGCCAGCAGCCGAGCCGCGAGGCCCACGCCGCCGCGCTGGCCGCTCGGAACCGCTGCCCGCACACCGTGCTCGACCTGGACTTCCGGCCGATGTTCTGGCCCGACCCGGCCGCGGCCACGGCGGCGATTGCCGAGGCGCTGCCGCAGGTCACCGTGGTGGTCGGCAACCTCGACGAGGTGAAGGTGGCGGTCGGCACCCGCGACCCCGAGCGGGCCGCCGGGCTGCTGCTCGACCGCGGGCCCCGGCTGGCCGTGGTGAAGCTCGGGCCGGAAGGGGTCCTCGCCCGCACCGACACACAGACCGTCCGGGTGCCACCGGTGCCGGTGGAGGTGGTCAACGGGCTCGGCGCCGGCGACGCGTTCGGCGGTGCGCTCTGCCTGGGGTTGCTGCGCGACTGGCCGTTGGAGCGGACCCTGCGCTTCGCCAACGCCGCCGGCGCCATCGTCGCCTCCCGCCTGGCCTGCTCCGCCGCCATGCCCGACCACGCCGAGACCGCGGCGTTGGCCCGGACGGACCAGCCGGAACCGGCGCCGTCGACACCCGCCGTCAAAGGAGAAGTCCGGTGAGCACCGAGTACGACGCGCTGACCCTCACCCGCGCCCACCGGCCGCAGGCAATCGCCGAAGCCGCCGCCGGCCGCACCCGCCGGCCGTGGCCCGACCACGGGCGGCCGCTGTTCATCATCGCCGCGGACCACCCCGCGCGGGGCGCCCTCGGCGTCCGGGACCGCCCGATGGCCATGGCCGGACGCGTCGACCTGCTGGACCGGTTGCGCCTGGCGCTGTCCCGGCCCGGCGTCGACGGCGTGCTCGGCACCCCGGACATCCTGGAGGACCTGCTGCTGCTGGGCGCATTGGAGAACCGCCTGGCCATCGGCTCGATGAACCGCGGCGGCCTGTCCGGCGCCACCTTCGAGCTCGACGACCGGTTCACCGCGTACGACGCCGACAGCATCGCCACGATGCGCTACGACGGCGGCAAGATGCTGTGCCGCATCGACCCGGACGACTCGGGCACTGTTTCGACCCTGCACGCCTGCGCCCGGGCGGTCACCGCGCTGGCCGCCCACCAGACGATCGCACTCGTCGAGCCGCTTTGGGTGGGGCGCAGCGACGGGCGGGTCCACGCCGACCTGCGGCCGGAGGCGGTCATCAAGGGCGTCAGCGTCGGCCAGGCCCTCGGCGCCACGTCGGCGTACACCTGGTTGAAGCTGCCGGCGATCGATGAGATGGAGCGGGTGATGGCCGCGACCACGCTGCCGGTCCTGCTGCTCGGCGGCGACCCGGTGGAGGCGCCGGACGTGGTGTACGCCCGATGGGAGCGGGCGTTGCGGCTGCCCGGCGTCCGCGGGCTCGTGGTCGGCCGGGCGCTGCTCTACCCGCCGGACGACGACGTGGCCGCCGCCGTCGATCTGGCCCACTCGCTGCTGCCCACGGGCGAGCCGGCATGAGCACCCAGAACCCCGACGCCCACCTGCCCTGGGGGACGACCGCGCGGGCGCCCTGGGCGGTGGAGATCACCCCCGAGCGGGCCGGCTGGACGTACGCCGGGCTGCGCGTGCTCTCCCTGCCCCAGGGCGGCCAGGTCACCTTCGACACCGGCGACGAGGAGATGCTCGTGCTGCCACTGGCCGGCGCCGCGACCGTGCACTGCGACGAGGTGCGGCTCGTGCTGACCGGCCGCGCCTCGGTCTTCGCCGCCGTCACCGACTTCGCGTACCTCCCCCGCGACGCCACCGTGACGGTCCGGGGCAAGGGCCGGTTCGCCCTACCATCGGCCCGCGCCACTTGCCGGCTTTCGCCCCGCTACGCCGCCGCCCGGGACGTGCCCGTCGAGCTGCGCGGCGCCGGTCCGGCCAGCCGTCAGGTCAACAACTTCTGCGCGCCGGACGCCTTCGACTGCGACCGCCTGGTCGCGGTGGAGGTGCTCACCCCCGCCGGCAACTGGTCGTCCTACCCGCCGCACAAGCACGAGGAGGACCGGGCGTACGACGACGGCCGGGTCGAGGCGGAGCTGGAGGAGATCTACTACTTCGAGGTGGCCGGCGGGGCGCCCGGCGACCCCGCCGGCCCGGTCGGCTACCAACGGGTCTACGGCACCACCCGCCGGCCAATTGACGTGCTGGCGGAGGTGCGCGGCGGCGACGTGGTGCTCGTCCCGTACGGCTACCACGGGCCGTCGATGGCCGCGCCGGGCTATCACCTCTACTACCTCAACGTGCTGGCCGGGCCCTCCCCGACGCGGAGCATGGCCTGCGTGGACGACCCCCGTCACGGCTGGATCCGCGGCAGCTGGGCCGACCAGCCCGTTGATCCCCGATTGCCGCTGGCCGGACCCACCCCGGGAGGCGTGTGATGCCCAGACTCACGGTGGCGCAGGCGCTCGTGACCTTCCTCGCCAGGCAGTGGTCCGAACGGGACGGGCACCGGCTGCGGCTGATTCCGGCCTGCTTCGGCATCTTCGGCCACGGCAACGTCGCCGGGATCGGCGAGGCGCTGGCCGGCCCGGCGGGGGCGGGCCTGCCGTACCACCTGTGCCGCACCGAGCAGGGCATGGTGCACACCGCGGCGGCGTACGCCCGGATGAGCGACCGGCTGAGCACTCTGGCCTGCACCACCTCGATCGGCCCGGGCGCAACGAACCTCGTCACCGGGGCGGCGGGCGCCACGATCAATCGGCTGCCGGTGCTACTACTCCCCGGCGACATCTTCGCCGCCCGGCCGGCCAACCCGGTGCTTCAGGAGCTGGAGGACCCGCGCTCCTACGACGTGAGCGTCACCGACGCGCTGCGGCCGGTCTCCCGCTACTGGGACAGGATCAACCGACCGGAGCAGCTCCCGGCGGCGCTGCTGGCCGCCATGCGGGTGCTGACCGATCCGGTGGAGACCGGCGCGGTCACCCTCGCACTGCCGCAGGACGTGCAGGCCGAGGCGTACGACTGGCCGGAGGAGCTCTTCGCCGACCGGGTCTGGCATGTTCCGCGGGCCCGCCCGGACGATGCGGCGGTCACCCGGGCGGCCCGGGTCGTCACGGCGGCGCGCCGGCCGGTGGTGGTGGCCGGCGGCGGTGTGATCTACAGCGGAGCCTGCGATGCGCTGCGCCGGTTCGCCGAGGAGCACGGGGTGCCGGTCGCCGAGACTCAGGCCGGCAAGGGTGCCCTGCCGTTCGGCCACCCGCTCGCCCTCGGCGCCGTCGGAGTCACCGGCACCAGCGCGGCTAACGAGATTGCGGCCGGCGCAGACCTGGTGATCGGGATCGGTACCCGCTACAGCGACTTCACCACCGCCTCGGGCACCCTGTTCGGTGGGGACGCCCGTTTCGTCAACCTCAACGTCACCGGCTTCGACGCCGCCAAGCTCTCCGGCCTGCAGGTCGTCGGCGACGCCCGGGAAAGCCTCGCGGCCCTAGGGGCGGCGTGCGCCGGCTGGGCCACCGAACTGGCGTACCGCGCGTCGGTCGCGGAGCTGGGCCAGCGGTGGGCGGCCGTAGCGGATCGGGCCCGGCACGCCGACCCCGACGCGCGGCCCACCCAGACCGCCGTCATCGGCGCGGTCAACGACGCCGCCGGGCCACGTGACGTGGTGGTCTGCGCGGCCGGGTCGATGCCCGGCGACCTGCACCGGTTATGGCGCAGCGCCGACTCCAAGAGCTACCACGTCGAGTACGGCTACTCGTGCATGGGCTACGAGATCGCCGGCGGAATCGGAGTCAAGCTGGCCTCGCCGGACCGGGAGGTCTTCGTGCTGGTCGGCGACGGTTCCTACCTCATGCTGCCCACTGAGCTGGTCACCGCGGTGGCAGAAGGGGTCAAGCTGGTCGTCGTGCTGGTCGACAACCGGGGCTTCGCCTCAATCGGGCGGCTCTCCGAGAGCGTCGGCGCGCAGCGGCTCGGCACCGCCTACCAGGACCGGTCGGGTGCTCCGCTCGCCGTCGACCTCGGTGCCAATGCGGCGAGCCTCGGCGCGGACCTGATCCGAGTGGTGACGATCGAGGAGCTGCGGGCCGCGCTGGCCGCCGCGAAGGCCGCCGAACGGACCACCGTCATCCATGTCGAGACGGACCCGCTCGTCACCGGACCGGACGCGGGGGCCTGGTGGGACGTACCGGTCGCCGAGGTCTCCGCGCGCGGCGAAACGCAGGCCGCGCGCGCCGGGTACGAGGCGGGGCGCAAGGCTCGCCGCACGCACCTGCGGCCGGCATGAGACGGCGATCACGTAAAAGCCTTCATCGACCGCTCAGGAAGCTACGGGTGCCGGAGGCTGGTGCTCGGCCGGCTCGGCGACGCCGAGCCGCCATTGCTCATGGGCAGGGACGTCAGTGACCACGTGTGGCACGACCAGGGCAGCGGCTGCCCCGGGCAGGATGACGGTCTGTTGGAGGACGGTCACGACGGCGGCCTCGCTCGCCTGAACAGATCCGCGTCTGGCCGGCCGACCCGCCGCGGGACCCGAAGGCTGGCTGGTCACCGTGGCCTGGCGCCGGTTCCTCGACGCGACCGGGCCGACGCCGCCCGCCGCCGGCGTGAGGACCTCGTCGACGAGGAGCCGACGCCCGGGCCCCGGCCGACGGGACGCTTCAGCTCTACTTCCTGTGCGCCCGCCCGTCGCTGACGCCGTTGTCCGCGGTCGCGCTCACGCTGCGCGCCGTCCGGCTTCACCGGGCCCCGCAACGTCTTCTTGAACAACACGGCGGCGCCGCCGTACGGACTGGCGGCGCTCGCCGCGGCCGGGGCTGTCGTTGGCCGGGGGCTGACAGGCTAGTTTGCTTGGATGAGTCTCCTCGATGACGTCGCGAGGCGTGACAGTTGGCGATGCTGGGTGTGCGACGAGCCGGTCGACGCCGACATGTCGGTAAACGACCCGCGTGGTCCCAGCGTCGACAGCCGCACTGCCGACAAGAAGGCCAAGGTCGCCGAGCGACTCGCGCACCGTGCCTGCAACACTCGCAAGGGCGCGGTCAAGGTGGTCATCGCCTGGCCGGACCATCTGCACGTGGTGGAGCCCGCGCCACTGATCACCGTCGCCGAGCGACTCGAACGCAAGGGTGGGCGCGAGCTGGTCGCCCGCTGTCCGAGCAAGAAGGACGCCCAGGAGGCGGCGGACTGGCTGGTCGACCGGTTCTCCCGGCTGGTGCCCGGACTGCCGGTGACCGCAAGCGTCGACGCCGGCGGCGGACAGTACCTCGTCGCCCTGGCCACCGGCCGCCGCTGACCGGTGGCCCTGGTCGGCGGGCCGCCGCCGACCAGGGCAGCCCGGACCCGGGCCACCACCAGCGCTGCTGCACCACCCACGGCACCCCCCGCCGCTCACAGTGCGTCGACGGCAGCGAGTGGCTCGAGCGTTCTCAGCGGGAGATCAGTTCACCTGATCTTCGTCGACGCCCAGCCACGGGCGAGGCCAATGCGCCCGGCAGCTATCCGAACGCACTGACATCGCAGGGTCGCACACCGGCCGTCTCCAGCCGGTGGCGGTCGGCGGCGATCAGTCTCCCGATCAGAAGGGAGGTGCGTCCTCACCCATCAACGCCAGCACGACGCCTCCCTTCCCACTCTTGAGGCCCTGGACCACGACCTTGCCGGTGCTGCCATCGGGCAACTCCAACGTAAAGGTCTTCCCGACCGCGTTCTTGGGGCCATTGCCGGCGCTGTTGGCAGGCCGGAAGTCGCCCGCCCACGGCGGACTTCCACCCCTGCGGGCCGGCTCGGCGAAGAGCGCGGCGGTGCCGGGAGTCCTGGTGCCGTCCGAGGAGAGAAGAACTGAGGCGCTGCGATAGGTAGCCATATACGCCAAGGCTATCCCGGACCGCGCGCGTCCGCGCCACCACAACCGTCCCGATCGACGGTTGCCACTCGGTGGCGCTCAGCTACCCGAAGCAACTCGCCGACCGGCTGACCGCGTACCTGCTGCGCTGAAGGCACTACGTAGCAGCCCGTTCCACAGCAACTGACGGCATGGCATCTCGGCGCCGCATCGCGGCTACCCATTGACTGGTGCTACGACCGCAGCCCGGCCAGATGGGGCCGTTGCGGTGAGAACGCTACGCTCGCCGCTGTGATTGACGCGCCGACAACCGGCAGCGACGACGGGGCTCCGAGTGCAGCGCTGGCGGAGCGGGTTCTCGCCGAGGCCGCTGAAGTGCTGATCATCGAGGCCTCCGTCGACGAACTCGACCGTACCGACGCTGCACGGGTGGTGCTGTCGGGCAGAGAGGTCGCCGAGCTGGCCCGGCTGTTGGCTGTGGTGGACGGCGGCACCGAAGACCGCTGCCTGTGCCTGGGCTGGCCAACGATCCTCGTGTTGGACGCAACCGGCCGCGAGTTCGCCCGGTGGACCCTGCACCACCAGGTTGCGATACGAGGCCTCGGTAGTTGTGACGCGGAGCTTCGTGATGGCGCTGGCCTCACCGACTGGTTGGCTGAGCACGGCTTGACCGGATCACGCGAGGTCCAGCGAATGCTGGCTCGTCAAGCGGATGAGGACGAGGAGCGCCGCGTCCAATGGGTGAAGGCCGCGCCGCCGGACATTGTCGAGGCCGCGGAGGCAGCGTCCCGCCGAGGAACTGGAGCCGAAGCAAGGCTCGCCGACCTGGTGGCCCAGCGATACCCCGATGCCATCGAGCGCATCCGAGCCCTTGCGGCATGGGCTGGCTTCCCGCCTCGCCACACGACCACGATGGGTGGCACACCGTGGTACGAGCTGGCACCCGAGCGTATGCTGCTGGCCGAGCCAACCGAGTCGATCTTCAACGCGTTGACATCGACGTCGCTGACGCCGGGCCAACTCGACGGTGCGGCAGAACTGTTCACGTCCCTTGAGTGGACTCGTTTGCAGCGCGCCGACATTCCGGAGTCACTGAGGTCCTTGCTGATCGCGCATGTGAAGGCGACCGGGACCGACCCGATGAAGTTCCGGATGCGCCATGGATACGGTGCCGACCGGATCGCCTGACTCCGGTTGGTGGGCCTGACCTGCTTTGACGGACATCCGAGATCAGGAGCCGGTGGGCTCCGGGAGGATGTCCAGCATCTGGAGAGCATGGGTAAGAAGCGGCCTCGGCCTCGCTTCCTGTCCACGGACACCACCTTGCCATTCGGCGGGCAGCAGGCGGCGAGAACCGGCCAGCCGAGGGCAAATGCACTCGCCGACCCAGGGGCCGGGATCGAGGCCGCCATCGGCTCGGGCGTCATCCCGGGCACCGCTACAACGACCGCCGGGGGCCAGCAGCCATCTTCCGACCCTTTACCGGCGAGTGGCATTGCTACGGGAACGTCATGGTCACCGGCTGGGGCGAAGTTGGCGACATCCCCACCGGCTCCTTCGTGCGTAACGCCACCGCGCCAGCAGGCCGCTCTCGCCACAACCAGGCACGGTCACTGACCTCTAGGCCGTGTCTCGTTGATCTTGGATGAGGTCGCGTAGCCAGATTTTCATGGTGGCGATGTCGACGGTGGCTTGGTACATGTAGTCCCGCTTGTCGTACCTGGTCGCGACGGCCCGGAACTGCTTCAGCTTGTTGAATGCTCGCTCGGCGGTGTTGCGCTGCTTGTAGCGTTCCCGGTCGAAGGTCGGTGGCCGTCCGCCGCGGGAGCCCTTCTTGCGGCGGTTGGCGGCCTGGTCGGCCTTGATCGGGATCGTCGCGCGGATCCCGCGTCGACGCAGGTGGGCGCGGATGGCCTTCGAGCTGTACGCCTTGTCGGCCAGGACATGTCCAGGGCGGGTGCGTGGTCTGCCGACGCGGCGGGGCACCCGGATAGCGGCCATGACCTGCTCGAAGCCGGTGCAGTCGGCGCGCTGCCCAGGTGTGGGTGTGCCGAGCAATCGGACGGCACCCGAGTCATCCTGAACTAACTTTGCAGACGAGCGCGGTTGGCTTCATGTGACGACATCTCGCCGCTGCCGCTTCGCCACGGCGTTCCGGGCCGTGGTCAGTCAGGGGCGGGCCGCCGCAGGCGAGTGGGTGGCGGTGCATGGCTGCGGCGGAGTGGGACTGTCCGCGGTGATGATCGCGGCGGCGTGCGGCGCGCAGGTCGTGGCGGTGGACGTTGCCCCCGGTGCGCTCGAGCTGGCCAGGAACTGCGGGGCCACGATCTGTCTGGACGGTAGCGCCCTCACCGGACCCGGCGAGGTGGCCGCGGCCGTACGGGAGGCGACCGGCGGCGGCGCCCACCTGTCGCTCGACGCGTTGGGCAGTCACGCCACCTGCACCGCCTCCATCGAAAGCCTCCGGCGGCGCGGACGCCACGTGCAGGTCGGACTCCTCCCCGCCGCCCAGGGCCGCCCAGCCCTGCCGATGGAGCTCGTGATCGCGTTCGAGCTGGAGCTGCGGGGCAGTCACGGCATGCCCGCGCACGCCTATCCCGAACTGCTCCGGCTCGTCACCGCCGGCGTACTGCGCCCCGCCGAACTGAACACCCGCACCATCGGCCTCACCGAGGTGCCCCACGCGTTGGCCACGATGGACAGGCCCGCTCCCGGCGGAATGCGCCTCATCCACCCCCAGTTAGTCGGCGTACCTACGACGGGTTGACCGGACTGCGACACCTCATCGACGACGACCTGGCCACTCGCTTGCACCCGTGTGCACGAACGTGACAATGAGCGGCTGTCACAGGTTGTGACGGTCGTCGGTCGGCAGGCGGGGCGGCTCCGGTGGCTCCGGGGACTGGTCGGGCTGACCAAGCTGCGCGACCTGCGTCGGGTCGAGGACCCGAGAGAGGAACGAGCGGGTCCGTTCGTGCCGCGGCGCGCCGAGCACCTCCTGCGGCGGCCCCTGCTCGACCACCACGCCGCCGTCCATGAACACGACACGGTCGGCGACGTCCCGGGCGAACGCCATCTCGTGGGTGACCACCATCATCGTCATGCCGTCCTCGGCCAGCTTGCGCATGACGGTGAGCACGTCGCCGACCAGTTCCGGATCGAGCGCGGAGGTCGGCTCGTCGAAAAGCATCAGCTTCGGCTCCATCGACAGCGACCGGGCGATCGCCGCCCGCTGCTGCTGCCCACCGGAGAGCTGCGTCGGGAACGCGTCGGCCTTGTCGGTCAGGCCGACCCGCTCCAGGTTGTCCCGCGCGATCCGCTCGGCCTCGGCGCGGGGACGCCGCAGCACCCGACGCTGGGCGATGGTGAGGTTGTCCAGCACAGTCAGATGCGGGAAGAGGTTGAACGACTGGAAGACCATGCCGATGCCGCGGCGTACCGAATCGATCTCGACATCCGGGTCGGTCATCTCGATTCCGTTCACCCAGATCTTGCCGCCGGTCGGCTCCTCCAGCAGGTTGACGCACCGCAGCAGCGTCGATTTGCCGGACCCGGACGGCCCGATGACGCAGACCACCTCGCCGTGGCCGACCTCGAAGTCGATGCCCTTGAGCACTTCGAGCGGCCCGAAGGACTTGTGCAGGTCGCGGATCTCGACGGCAGGCCGGGGTGGGGTGGTCGTCATATGGGTCACCGAGCCTTGGCGTAGCGGAGTTCGAGGCGTCGTACCACCTGGGAGAGAGGCAGGGTGATCGCCAGGTAGGTGAGGCCGGCCACCAGCAGCGGGGTGGCGTTCACCCGGTCGTTCAGCGTATCCCGACCGAACTTGGTGACCTCGATGGTCTGCGCCGTCACGCCGAGAACGTAGGCGAGCGACGAGTCCTTGGTGAGCAGGATGAGCTCGTTCGTCAGCGGCGGGATCACGATCCGGAACGCCTGCGGGATGACGATGGTGCGCATCGCGGTGAAGTGCGACATGCCGAGGGTGCGCGCCGCCTCCATCTGCCCCTTCGGCACGGCCTGGATGCCGGCCCGGATGGTCTCGGCCATGTACGCCGCAGCGGTCAATCCGAGACCGATCGCGATCGAACCGAACACGCCGCCCGGAATCTCCCGCTCGGGGAAGGCGATGGGAATGCCGTACCCGACCAGGAAGAGCACCAGCAGCGCGGGCAGCCCCCGGAACAGCTCGATGTACGCCGTCGCCACCCAGCGGTACGGAACCACCCGGGACAGCCGCATCAGCGCGAGGACGGTGCCGAACACGAGGCCGAAGGCGAACGCACCCAGCGTGTAGAGGATCGTGTTGCGCAGCGCGACGGTGATGATCGTCGGGAACATCGACTCGATGATGTCGACCCGGAAGAAGGCCTCTCTCAGCCTGCCCCAGTCCGCGGCAAAGATCACCACGGCGATGATGGCGATGAAGGCCAAATACTGGAGCCAGAGGGACAGCCGCTCTCGTTGGCGGCGTCGCAGCTTCACGGTTCGAGACGCTCCTTGCCTACGGGGAGGTTGCGTACGCGGAGGGCGCGCTCAGCGCGCGCCCTCTCGCCACGAACTTCGATCACGAGTTCGGCTGCTTGCCGATCCACTTCTCGTAGATCTTGCCGTAGGTGCCGTCCTTCTTAGCCTTGGCCAGCACCTCGTTGATCTTCTTGACCAGCTCCGGGTTGCTGTCCTTCTTCACCGAGAACCCGTACTGCTCGCCGGTGTCGAACTCGGCGGTCACCTCGAACCCGCCCGGGTGCTCCTTGATGTACTCGGTCCAGACAGGCAGGTCGTTGACGGCGGCCTCCACTTGGCCGTTGGCGAGGGCCTGCTGCAGGGCGGCGAGATCCTCGAACTCGACGAGTTGCAGGCCCTTCTCCTTCTCGAACTTCCGGGCGTAGTCACGGCCCGTGGTCGCCGCCTGGACGCCGAGCTTCTTGCCCTTGAGGTCGTCGAGCGACTTGTACGGCTTGCCGGTCTTGACCAACATTGCCTGGGTCGCGTCGAAGTAGGGATCGGAGAAGTTCATCACCTTCTGCCGCTCCTCGGTGATGGTCATGCCGGCCGCGGCCGCGTCGCACTTGCCCGTGTTCAGGTCCTGGCCGGACTTGATCCCCTCGAACGGCGTGTCGACGATCGCCTGCTGGACGCCCAGTTCCTTGGCGACCAGGTCCATCACGTCGACGTCGAACCCAATCACCTTGCCGCTGGCATCCTTCGACTGGAAGGGCGCGTACGGCAGGTGGGTGCAGACGGTCAGCTTGCCCTTCTCGATGAGCTTGACCCCGTTCGCCTGGACCTCGCTCTCGTCCTTCTTGGCGCATCCCGCGCTCACCGCGAGGGCGGCGATCGCCACGACGAGGCCAGCCTTGCGGACTGCGCTATCGAACCTCACGGCTGTGTCCCTCCGATTCGGCCCCCTTGTGACGGGCAGCCAGGCTTGGTGCGAAGACGGTGTGACAGGGGACGGTACCTGATCTGACGAGCCGTACCTAGATCATGTCCAGTCGTTGAGTCGATGCTGTAACCGTCACGGTCAGTAAATCCGGCACTCGGCAGGCAACCGGACGGCAAGACGCGACACCAGCAGACCTGGCAGTCGCGGCCAGGAACGATGACGGGTTCTGGATTCCATCGATCAGTGTCACCGCGGTGGTCCCTTCGACCACCGAGATGGTCACCTGGCCCTGATCCAGAGCCTGCCTGCGCCTGACCCGCTTTGACGGACATCCGAGATCAGGGGTGGTCCACCGATGGGCACCCTCATTCAGGCGGATCGGCGCTGCCCGGCCCGCCGCCGGGATGCCCGTACGAACTCGATCGGTACCTGCCGGTGCGTAACGTGCGGAGATAACGCTGACGCGAAGAGTAGATGTGTCTAGCACAACGAGTCGGCGGCTTAGCTGCCGGGTAGGGCGGCTCGGCTGCCGGCGAGGGCGGCGATCCGTTCGTCGGGCTGCCTGCCCTGCCGGCTGTCGCCGAGTACCGGCCGGACGGCCCTGTCGCGGTCCAGGCCGGTGCCGTACCACGCCCGCACCCACCCGGACCACAGGCTCACCCGCTGGTGGCCCGAATCCCGCTGCGCACAAACCGGCGCCTTCGCCCAACCCGGCGACCCTGTCGACCTGCACGCCCTGACCCCACCGATCCGCCCCGACGGCCACGGCATCTGGACCACCCCCAACACCCACGTCCCGTTCTTCCTCGAACACGACACCGGCACCGAACCCCTGACCGAACTACTGCGCAAACTCATCGGCTACACCCAGCTTGCCACCGCCGGCGGCCCCCGATGGCCCGTGCTGTTTTGGCTCCACTCCACCACCCGCGCCCACCACCTCCACCAACACCTCGCCACCCTCGCCCTCACCATCCCCGTGGCCACCGCCAGCCGCGACCACGCCACCCACACCGGCCACAACCCCGCCGGACCCATCCGGCGCCTCCACGCACACCCCGGCCCACTCACCCTCGCCGACCTCGCCACCGCCATCCCTGACCCCCAGCGGAAGAGTCGGGCTGACCGTGCCAGGGCAAGGCCTCCCCGACGACTTGACCATCATCCAGAGATGAGCGTGGATGGGTCCGGTCAGAACCTGAAGCGGGGCGATAAGCATGATCACCGCGCGTCAGGTGGCCGCCCGTCAGCGCGATCTGAACGAAAGGCCTACCGATGCCACAGCCTCACCGCGAACGACCCGGACGCCTCACCGCAGTACCCAACGACATCACCGACACCCTGCTCTGGCGCCTGGCCATCGACGTCCTCGCCAGCCACCAACCCGGACCAGACGGCAACTGCCGCAACCTCCAGTGCGCCGGGCAGGTCGGCATCTGCACCGCGGCATCCAACGCCCGCCGAGCGCTCGCACTCGCCCGGACAACCACACGCCCCATCAGCCCTGCCCGTCTCCCGGTACAGCGCAAAGCAGCACCAAGGCCAACCGCGCCACGCCACGGAGACTTCATCGGCTGGTTCACGGCACCGAAGCCAGCAACGCCCCTCGAGCTGTCCGATCCTGGGTCACGACGGGAACTGACCGCATCATTGCAACGCGTCGCATAGCCCGGATCACCCTCGCCACTGGAACCTAACGCCGCTTCTCGGTGTCGACGCGTTGGCAACAGACAGGTTTTGGTCGACGCCGCGACGATTTGATCTATCCGCGAAGTCAAGCGTCACTGGTCGCGGCTCAGCCAGGTGGTCGGATCGTCCCCGACGAAACTAGGAACACTCGCTGGCCGCTGTCGCTGACCACCCGCACCGGCCCCGCTGGCGACCCTAGCGCGACCGCTGGCTCTGCACTGCATTGCCAGATGCCAGACGGGAACCAATGCCGACCATGGCCTGCCCAGCTCCACAAGCTCGTCCCCGCTGCCGCCGTCGGCTCCCACATTTACCTCGCGCAGGTCACCTCCTGACGCGCAGGAAGCCGGGTCCGAGGAGTGCGGAGCACCGGCGATCAGGTCACGTCCAGCGACCTGAAACCACGGCATCGCATGACAGGCAGCGCCCCGGGACGCCGACGCAGGAGCGCGGCGGGTACCGACACATGATCGAGCTCGGTAGGTGCGCCAGCACCTGTCGCCGGGCCCTTGACGGACACCGGAGGTCCGCCCCCCATGAGTTTAGTTGTCAAGGCCGTCCTGCTGGCCACCCGTGATCTAGGGAAGAACGAGCGCGCCGTGGCCATCGCCGTCGCCGCTCACGCCAACCATGAGGGCAACGCCTGGCCCTCCGTCGCCACTATCGCCGAGTACGCCGGCTGCTCCGAGCGCACTGTGCAACGATGCCTCGCCAAGCTGGTCCAGCTGGGTCGCCTGGTGGTGACCAAAGTGGCCGGCATCGCCACCCGTGTCTACCGGCTGGTTACCGGCCAGGGGGTGACAGAACAGCCGGCTGGGGTGACAGATCCGGCGGGCAGGGGTGACAGCCAGCGTGTCACCCGAAGCTCTGAAGATCACCCGAAGAAGAAGGCGCCCGCAAGCGGGCGTGACTGGCGCCGATTCCTTCCCAAGAACAAGCAGACCTCCGCTCTCGCCTATGTCGAGCGGCGAGGCGCTGCCTTGCCACCCCTCCTTGACGTCAATCGCTGTCACCGACCAGGGCACAGCGGCCAGCCTGCCCACAACTGCGGCCCGTGCCGGGCCGAGCGCCTCGGAGGAGTCGCATGAAGGGCGGGCGGATCGAGAGGTGAGGTTCCCCCGGTTTGCCGGAGGGTTGGTTACCTGGCGCCGGTGGGCTCAGGCTGAACGATAGAGGCCGTGTGGCGAGCGGACAGCATGACAGGAGCCATGTAGCCACAGCAGCAGCCAACATTCGCAACACGGCTCCACAGGTCGGACAAGAGCAGCTCCGGGTCGACCACGCGAATACTCCAAGCGCCGCGTGCGAGCCACTGCCTCCGTTAAGCCAGAAGTTGTCAGTAGCGACTACAGGAGGTTGTGCTTACGGGCGAAGTCCGGGAACTCCGCTCCGGAGCAGGGCAGACGAGCACCCGTTGCTCTCAGCGCCTCAATGAGGTTCCCCGCAGCCGTCAGGGTCTGCTTGCCGTCCCGACAGGCCCCCGCGAGAAGCCAGATGGTGCCGTGGACGCGGGCGCCGTGGGCACGGGCGACCTGCGTCGCGCTCCTGTCGTCCGTGATGGCCACCCCTCCCCGCAGTTCGGCGGCCGCGAGGACGGATGCTTCCCCGAGGTCGCGCACACCCGAGCCGAGCCGCGCGGCCCATTTGGTAAAGCACCGCACCTCATCGAGGGTGTCCAGCTGGGCAGTGGTCAGCCAGTCCGCCTCGCAAGCGACGGCCAGTTCACGGTGATCCTCAGATCCCGCCCGCAGCTCCTCTCGAACCACCTGGGTGGTCCAGCAATCGGCATCTAGCAGCAGATCCTGCAAGACGTCTAGCCGGTCAGCGAGAGTGAAGTGGCTGAGAACCATCGTGTCGAGCACAAGGACGGAGGTGCCTTGCGCCGGCCGACTCACGGCGCGATCTCCAGGTCGTCGTCCTGCGGTAGGTCCGCCTCGGCGATGTGGCCATGCATCAGCTCCAGAGCCCTGGCACGGGTGATTCGCCTGTTCCGCAACGCTTTCATCACGGCCTTCGCGTAGGCGGGCGATACCCGTACCGACTCAAGGTCGGGCTGCGGCGCCCAGCCCAACGCCTCCATGAACTCCACGTGGGTCGGCCGAACCTGGCTCCAGGCCCTACGCGTCTCTGCGTCGATGGTCCCTGCCTGCTCAGCCTGCCGCAGCGCCAGCAACCAAGAGGTACGGTATCGAGCCGCATAGCTCACGATCTGATCCCGGCTCACCGTCCCACGGGCTCCGGCGGCGGCAATCGCTTGGACGGGCAGCAGCAGTTCGGCGGCGAAGGCATCAATCACCGCCTCCCGTTCAGCGCGCGAGGCACTCACGCCGAGGTCGGCGGAATACTCATCACCAATGATGAGATGCCCCAACTCATGTGCAGCGGTAGCCCGACGGCGGCCAGGATCGCCCGTAGTGCTCACGACAGCAACGGCGATGTCGCCCTCGATGAGCGATGCGCCGTCGCCTGGCAGGTCGGTGACCAGGACCCACTGACCTGCGCGCTCACAGACGTCCATGATGCTGCCGATCGGCTCATCGCCGAGCCCGAACCGCTGCCGCAACCACCGGGCTGTCTGACGCGCATCATCCTCAGTGGCCACCGGGTGCGGGTAACGAAGCAGCGGACGGGCATGTAATACATCAAGGTCCAGCAACTGCTGGACGTTGCGCAGCCACTCAACCATGGCGATTTCGAGGCGTTCCGACGAGCGTGCTGCCTCAGTGTCGGTTTCCTCGGTCAGCGGTGCCGCCCGTCGGGACAACACCGCTGGCGGCGGCTGAATCAAGTACTCCATCGACACTTTCAACGCCCTGGAAAGCCGCGCCAGCTCCAGGCCGTCCAAACGGCGGCTGCCAGCCTCAACCTTGGCCAGCATGGTGCGGTCTAGCCCCACCATCGCCGCGAGATCCTGCTGCGAGATTCCCAACGACAGGCGGGCTTGTCGTACCTGCTCACCGACAAGGGACCAGTCCCAGAAATCAGCCATGGTGCGATAATCGCACACTCGGCGCCGGAATGGGTCAACAGACGGAAGTTCAGGGTGCGCATCCCAGTCTGGGGGCGGTGACGAAGACACCCTTGCCGTGCTAACGCCGGGTGACACCGCCGGGCCGTCGCGCGTCGAGCACGGCTTGGGCGGCCAACATCCGGAGCCGTGTGCCGAACCGGCGAAGCTCGCCGTCCGGCTGCGCGGGTACGGCCAGTAGGCGCCCGACCTACACGGACTCGTTCCCAGCGCCCACGGCAGCGCACGCATTGACTGCCGCACACCTGCGGAGGGCTTCCTCGCCGCCACAGCAAAAATCCCCGCCCAACGGGACGGGGATAATGTAAACAGAAACCATCACGATTCGTGCGGAAATAACGTGTCCGAGAATCACTGCCATTTTGGCACCGTTATAAAAACAGGTGCTCATGCGGTAAAGCCCAGCACCTCGCGGCGGGGCGGACGGCCCGATGATCAGGCTGAACGCGTCGGTGCACCAGCCGGGGTGGTGCCGATGCCCGCCGGCCGCGCACGGCGCGGATCCGGGTGGACCTCGACGTCGTCGTAGATCAGTCGAACGGGGTGGCCGTTCGTGAGGCCGACGAAGGACCGGTTCGAGGCGATCTGTCGCCGGTTGGGGGTCTCGCGGAACACGGTGCGCAAGGCCTTGGCCAGTCATGAGCCGCCTCGCTATCAGCGTCCTCTCGAGGGCTAGCTCGGCTGCGCGCCAGCCCGTGGGCGACCGGCGGGTTCGCCAAGGGCCAACTTTCGGCTCCAGTAGAAACCGCAGCGCCAATCCACGCGTGGCAACGTGTCCGCCCTTGACTACGAACGGAAACGACACGCCAATCCCACCTGACCACCGCAGGCGACCCGAAGAGCCGTCGCCAGTTGACGGCGCTCCACGGCGTTCCTGTCAGAGCAGCAGCTTGAGGTGAGCGGCAAGGCTGCGTCTCGATGGCCGGTGGGCGGTCCGTTGCGGAAGCGCAAGTGACCTCGCCTGGAGGCTCGCGTAGGAAGACCCATTTAGACGCGACGAGACGACAAGCTTCCCGTCCAAGTCGATGCCGATGAGGTGCAGGTCGAAGAGCGTGTGCAGATCCGCGCGGAGAAGAAGGCCGTTTGTGAGGCGGTTGCTGTGCGGACCCATGTAGGGCTCGATGTGCGCCGCTTCGAGTACTGCCTCGGCCGATTCTCTGGTCACCGCACATCGTCGGTCATACACGTGGAGCAGCCGCTGCCGGAACGTGGCCTGCCCCTGCCGTTCAATAATGTTCCGCATCGTGCGGAGCCGGGCGTCCTCGTTGGAAGCTGGTTCCCTCTCGAGATCAGCAAGTCTGATCCGTCCTGACCGCAGCCACCCGTCAAGGACCTCTACCGTCCGCTCGTCGGCGCGTATCGCCGCCTGTTGGGCGATCTGACGGAACTCCGACCGCGGGATCGGTGCTCGCATCAGCCTGTGGGTGGCGTCGAGGTTCCAGACCAGTGACGCATACCAGGCATCGCCGTCGGGATAGATGTCGACCGCTTGGGCGAGCGCGCAGATGTACTGGTAGGGATCAGCGGCGTAGATCCAGACGGCATCACCGGGCTGCATCATGCGGAACCCGGTCTTTAGAATCCACGGATCTGCCTTGTCGGGACTTTGCTCGATGTCGTCGAGCAGCCGCTGCGGTGACACCTCGGTGTCCCCACTTGGGTTGTCGAGGTAGTAGTCGCTCTTCTCATTCGTGGGGTAGATCCAATGGGTGACCGGCATCGCTGAGCCTCTCCGTCCTACAGACCGCGGTCTTTGCCCTCGCGCCATGCGATGACGTCGAGGATGCGCAGAGCGCTCACTGCCTCTGGAAGCCCGAGCCGATCGCGCAGGCGCAACAACCGGTGGTGCAACGCCAGGTCGTCCGCGCAAAGTGCCTCGCGAAGCGGCTCCCACTGTTCCTGCACGGTGTCGGTCACGGCGGCGACCACGGAATCCCAGATGGGCCGGAGCCGAGGCCGCTTCCGGGCCAGTAGTTTCGAAGCTGTTGTCGTACCTACGCCCGGGATCGTCCGCAGTTCGCGCATCAGATGCCAGCCGAGCCACCCGTGGTCGAGCGGCTTCTGCTCGCAGGCCAGATCTCGGTCGGGTCCCAGTTCGACGAGCAACCTCGAGAACTCGTCAGTCCGGTCTCGCAGCAGCGCGCGTACTGCCGTCTTGGGCGCTTCGACCGAGAGGAACTTGATCGCGATCAGATCGTCGGCTGTGAAGCGGAACGGGTCGATGTCGGTGGCCCAAGTGTCGAAGTAGGCGCCGTCGGCGCACCCGGGACTGAGATACGGCTGGCCGAAGTACCGCTTGAGCAGATGGGTAGCGGCCGCATCATCGGATGTTTGGAGCGCGTCGGGAAGCCGGAACGTCATAGCGCGAATTTGGCAGGGCATCGCCGACCTGTCTATGGGCCGAACGCATGCCATCGCTGGCAGGAGAGATCCGACGGAGCCATCGTCGGTCTGGCGCTCCCTCGGAGTCCCCCGGCGAGCAGCGAAGCCCGGCGTCGTGCCAGTCTTGCTGCCATGTGACGTCGGCGGCGACTCCGCAATGAGGAATTTCCTTTCTCACCCGCTTCGCCACAGCGTCATCATCATCCACCGCCGCGGCCCTTGAAGCCGACGATCGGGTCCACACCACCGAGCCCGCCGAAGCCCTCGGATTCCACACCATCGGCGTCTCCGATGGCATGGCGCCGAGCCGCACTGGCTGCGTGGGGGTGGCTTTGGCGGGTTTCCGGCCTCACCTGCCCGGGCGCGACTACCCCTGGGCGCAGCGCGCTGGCTGACACTGCTCTTGATAGCGCCCACCACGGCCGTGAGGTCGGGCTGCAAACCTGGTTCCGGCGTCTTGAAGGACGTGCGCCCGCCCACCATCGGCGGGGCCTGGTGAGCAGCCGAGTGGGCGCCGCCCCAGCAGCAATTCACATAAGAGTGTCTATGGTGTTCCCCGGAGACGACTCCCCCGCCCTCATCACTCTGATCCCGTAGACTGAGGCGCCCGGGTGGCATGACGCTTTACGCACGAGTCGCTGGCCAGTTACGCGCGGACGTCGAGCGCGGGGGTGCGGTCCGTGTTGGTCTACCGACTGGCCGAAAGGATTCGAACCCGCGACACACGGTTACCGCACGTCACGGGCCTGAGCTTGTCGTTGGTCGTCAAAACTCGTCGCTGACCTGCTCGAACCCGATCGCCAACTTATCAATGTTTGCCACTGACAGCCGACACTTGGCAGGGGTTTTCGGGGGGTAAATGCGGGCACGGTTGGCCGTTGCTGGGACGTTCGCGCAGCCCGACCAGGCCGCCTTGCCCCGTCAACGGCGCGCATGCGCGGCAGGTCACTGAGCCTGGGAGCTGGCTTCGCAATCAACGACCCGCAGCGGTGGTCCCGCCAGGATCACTTATCCGCCTCCGAACGAGATACCCCCGTGGACGTCACGCGCTTGCACTACCGGGCCGCTGACATCGCCCGAGATGGAGTTCGCTACGCCGTCCGGACCCGCTGCGACGGCCGCGTTGGTCCGCTCCCATCGGGCTTGGAACTCTGCGCCGAACGCCGGGTCACGTCGCGTCTCGCGGTCCAGCAATACCGCAAGGGGATGAGCGGCGTCCTGTGATGGCTGGTGGAGCAGGCCCTCGATGACCTGGCGCGCCTCGGGTTCGCGCCGAAATCGGTCTCGCAGGAAATCAACTAGCGAAGCTACCGCCTGCCGGCCGCCCTGGGCGAGCTCGGTGGTCGTCCAGGCGACAAGTGTTGTCGCTGCGGTAACCATGAGTGGATCCACCGTCAGTCCGCCTCCAAGCATCCGGCTCCAGCCGGCACGAAGACCAACCAGAGATGGCAAGCCCATCCAGTTCCCTCGATGCTACTGCCGGCCGCCAACACGCCGCTGAAGGTCGCAAAGCGGAGCGGGTTCATGTCCAGGAGCCGGCCCGATGTGTCGGGACCGGACCCAGCCAGCCACTCCGGCCCGCACTCGGCCGGGCCTTCAGAAGGGCGCGTGCACGGCGATGCGCGTGCCCCAATGCGTCAAGATCGGATAGACGATATCGCCTTGTTCGGCCGCTACTCTACGCACTACTGTCCTCACCGACGGCACTTGCTGGCCGTCTGGATCGAAGGAGGTCGCGATGAAGTTGACCAAGCTCTACAAGGACCCCGGGTCGGGTGGCAACGGCTGCCCGACGGTCTACCTCGCCGACAGCGGAGAGCTGGTCGTTCAGGGGCACCTGGTCGACGGCGACACCTTCGGCGAGCTGGAGAACGTGCTTCCCGGGGAGGGCGCGGTTCGGATCTCTGCCGAGGTGGTGCTCGGTGCGATCGAGCGCTACCGCGAGTCCGGGCAGCGGTGAGCGAGGGTTGACCCGATCGTTCACGTCGCTGGATGACGCCGAGTTCAACCAACTGTTCCGCGACTTCCGTTACACGGCCTACCGGTTGGAGACGCTTCAGCGGTACGACGTGTCGTACGAGCAGGACGAGTTCGCCCGGTTCCTGGCGGGCGAGTCCCGTGGGGAGTTTCCCGGGATCGCCGCCTGGTGCGACACCGTGCGGGCAGCGGTGTCGGCCGGCAAGCGCATGCACAGAGTCCATGTCGTCGCCGAGCCGCTGTCGGACTACGTCCGGTTCGAATGCGGCTGGGCCTACGAACACACGGTCGACGCGGGCGAGGACGTTCGCCTCATCGTGGTCTCCGGTGACGACTGGCCGGCTGCGTTGCCGCACTACGACTACTGGCTGTTCGACTCTTCGCAACTCGTGGCGATGTACTACGACGAGGAGGGACGGTTCGTCTCCGGCGAGCTGATCAGCCAGCCGGAGAAGATCGTGCAGGCCAACCTCTGGCGTGACGCCGCCGTCTCCGCGTCGGTCCCCTACCGGACGTACGCGGCCCAGCTCCAGCTCAGCTCCCCATAGGTCCGCAGCTCGCCGTCGGGGAGGAGGCAGCGTGGGCACGGCGCACAATGAGTCGTCAGGCGATGCTGAGGCTGTCGTTCAGGCCGGGACGGTGTACGGCGGCATCCACCTGATCGGGCGCACAACACCGCCGCCTCCCCCGCCGCCTCGCCAACTGCCCCTCGACGCGACCCGCTTCGTCAACCGTGAGCAGACCCTCAACCGACTGGACGCGGCACTGCCCGCCGACAACGGAACCAGTGCTGCGGGCGGCCCGTCGATGAGTCTCGCGGCCATCGCGGGCGCCCCTGGTGTGGGCAAGACCGCGCTGGCTGTGCACTGGGCTCACCGGGTCCGACGGTGGTTCACCGACGGCGATCTCTACGTCGACATGCGCGGCTACGGGCCGGGACCGGCCTTGGACGTCGGACAGGCATTGGACACATTCCTGCGCGCCCTGCACGTGCCCGCCGAGCAGATCCCGACGGACACCGAGGGACGCGCCGCTCTCTACCGGTCCGTCCTGACCGGCAAGCGTGTACTGGTCGTGGTGGACAATGTGTCCACGGTCAGCCAGGTCCGGCCGCTACTGCCCGCCACACCGACCTGCATGGCGATCATCACCAGCCGCAGCCGGCTCTCCGGCCTCGTAGCGCGGGAAGGAGCGTCACGGATGACCCTGGACGTCCTGTCCCCCGAAGAAGCGATCGCGCTGCTGCGCGACAGCATCGGCGGAGACCGCGTCAGCGCCGAACCGCAGGCCGCCGCCGAACTCGCCCGCCGCTGCGCCTACCTCCCGCTCGCCCTGCGGATCATCGGGGAACGCATCGCCAACGCCCCGTATGCCACCCTCGCGGAGTTCGTGGCCGACCTCGCGCTCGTCGAGCATCAGCTTGACGCCCTCACCGTCGATGATGACGAACTCTCCGACGTCCGAGCCGTGTTCTCCTGGTCCTACCAGGCGTTACCCGGGGACACGGCGCGGTTCTTCCGCCTCCTCGGGCTGCACGCCGGCTCCGACATCTCCGTCGCCGCAGCGGCAGCCATCGCCGGCGTGAGCCTTCCACGCACCCGCAACCTCCTCGACCAGCTCACCGCGGCGCACCTCGTGCAGAACCCCGCCCGCGACCGATACCTGTTCCACGACCTCCTGCGCGCCTACGCCCTCGAACGCGCGCAAGCCGAAGAGATGCCCGAACAACAACACCAGTCACGACGCCGCGTCTACACCTGGTACCTGTGGATGGCAGAGGAAGGCCGCAGGGTCATCCTCCCTTACTCCCACGCCATCGCCCTTCCCCCGGCCGGGCCCGACGTACCACTCACCCCACCCAGCACGGTGGCTGAGGCGATGGCATGGTTCGAGCGGGAACGGCTCAATCTCCTCGACATCATCCGGCAGGCAGACGAGTTTGGCGATCACGACATCGCCTGGCAGCTACCCGTCGTCAGCGACGGCTTCTTCGAACTCAAGTCGTACTGGGCCGACTGGCGCGACATCCACCTCACCGGCCTACGCGCCGCACGATCCGCCGGGTCACGCCTCGGCGAAGCCGCCAACCTCCGCTGCCTCGGCGACGCCTACTGGCGAATGGAACAACGCGAAACCGCCCTCGACTGCTACCGCCAAGGCGCCAACGCCAGCCGCGACGTCAACGACCACTGGGTCGAAGGCTTCAGCCTCAGAGGCCAGGGCCTCATCCACGAGGAAATCGGACAAATAGAAGAAGCCCTCAACCTGTACGGGCAGGCCCGGGAGGTTTTCCGTCGCCACGGCATCACCCGAGGCGAAGGCATGTCCCTGCTCAGCCTCGGCAACTGCCACCGCGCCCGCGGACACCTCGACACCGCCATCGCCCACTACCAGCAAGCGGTCGCCATCCTCGACGGCATCAACGACCAATGGAGCGTCGCCTGGGCCTCCTACCCCCTAGGCCTGGCCTACCAGCAAATCGGCCAACACGACGAGGCCCTCAAACAGCACCAGCTGGCCCTGAAACTCTTCCGCAGATTCGACGACCGACGCTGCGAAGGACTCACCCTCGCTGCCCTCGGCGACACCTTTGACGCCACCGGCCAACACGACGACGCGCAGCGCAGCTGGCAGCAAGCACTTGAGATCCTCGATCCACTCGGAGATCCCCATGCAGGCGCCGTACGCAGCCTCATCGCACAAGCCGAAAGGGCCAGGAGAACTTCCTGGCCCGCGTAGTCGCTGGATTAAGCCAGGGGGTTGGGCGGTTCACGGCGGCCGGCCGGAGGCCCGAAGTGGTAGGTGTAGTTGACGACGCCTCGGTTACCGACGTTTTCGGGGGGTGAACGGGGGTCGGCAACCAGGCGCGGCGCATCGCTGTCGCCGAGCTGGCGCAGGGTAGCGCACCGGGTGGCGCTTATGTTGACGACGCGACCGGCTACGCCTGGCCGCTCCCATGTTCGACGGGACCCGCCGAACATGGGAACCCCCGCCGCTGCAACCCCTGGACAACGGCCACCCGGTGGATATCCGCGAACCAGGTACGCCATGGGAACACCAGGACGAGGCAAACCTGGCCTCGCTGGCCTGCGATCACCGCACCGGACCGCTCCGACCCGTCACCAATCTCATCTGACCTGGTTCTTTACCGGGCACTGCTGGAGATCAACATGATGGTGGCATCCATGGTGTATGGGGTTTTGGGACATCAATGATTCGATCGGGTCGATACTTGCCGGTGTGGCGGGTGTGACGGCGGTGGTCGTATCGGGGGTAGCGGCTTTGCGCGCCCGTGATCGCACAGACCCAGGCTGAACGCGCCCGCGCGGAAGCAGATCTGCACGCGAACGCGGGCATCACCCCGCGCCGGATGAGCCGAGCAGAAATCACGGCCCTGGTGACCGCGCTCGGCGACATCACCACCGTGCTCCGCGACGCCGACCTGGCCGACAAGGCCGAGGTCTACCGGCAACTCGGACTCCGGCTCACCTACCAGCCTGAAACGCAAACGGTGCGCGCTGCAGTGAATCTCAGCGCGCACCGTGGGGTAATGGTTTGTGTCCGAGGGGGGACTTGAACCCCCACGCCCTATACGGGCACTAGCACCTCAAGCTAGCGCGTCTGCCATTCCGCCACCCGGACTTGCTCGTCCAGCCTACCCTGTCGGCTCCGGCGCCTTTCGGACCGGTCAGCCGCCCTGGTGGGCCGCACGGGGCATTACTGTACACGGCCCGGGTGGATCATGCACATCACGGCCCAGCGAGCCAGCACCGGCCGCGTTTGCCCAGCTCAGCGAGCTGCCGGCCGTATACGGGCGGGTAGCTGCGCCGGGCGGGTAGCGTCCGGGCACCGTCTACCGGCAGCATTGCTCAGGTGTCACAGCCCTCACCCCTCGCCGCCGCCCAGCACCGGGCGCTCGCGCTGCGCTCCGCCGGTGATCTCTCGGCCGCCCGCCGATTGCTCGCCGACACGATCGCCTCGGCGCGCCCCGCATACGGCGAGGACCACCCCGAGCTGCTCGGCACCGCTCACCTGCTGGCCAGGTTGCACCGGGAGGCCGACGACCCGGCCGCCGCCCGGCGGCTGCTGGAGGAGGCGTACGCGGCCGGCGAGCGCCGGCTCAGCGGTGCCGACCCGCTGATGCTGGCGCTCGCCTTCGACCTCGCCGCCGTCGCCGAGGAGCTGGGCAACCGGCACGAGGCCCGCCGCAACTACACCCGCGTCGCCACCGCCGGCCCCGCCGTGCTCGGCGAACACCACCCCGCGGTACGGACGGCCCGGCAGTACCTCGGCGCGACCGCCCCGACCGCCCACCCCCAGCAGGTCGCGCAGCCGGGCCCGGCACCGCGCCCAGGCCCGCCCTTCCCGCCCCAGCCCGGCCCGGCGCGGGTACCCCCGCCACCCCAGGTCCCCGGGCCACCCGCACCACAGACCGGGCCGGCGACGTACGGGCCGGCGCAACCGGTCCCGCCCGCGCCGCCGCTGCCCCCGGGGCCTCGCCAGACCCCGTTCCCGCCCGCGCCGCAGATCCCGGTCCCGCCCGCGCCGCAGGTGTCTCCGCAGCAGCCCCGACCGGTCTCCGCGCCGTACGCTCCGGGCCCGCCCCGGCCGGCCCCCGTGCCGCCCCCGCCACACGTCCCCCCGCCGAGCCGGCAGGTGTCGGTGCCGCCCGCCCCCCAGGTCCCGATGCCCCGATCGGCGCACACCCACGCCCCGCCCCCCACGCCCGCGCAGCCGGGGCCGGCGACCGACTCCCCGTGGGCGCCGCCGCACCTGCGCTCACCGGCCGCGCCACCCGCACCGCCACGTCAGGTGCCACCGGCACCGGTCGTACCACCCCCACCACATCAGGTGCCGGTGGCACCGGTGCCGCCAACTCAGGTGCCGGTCGCGCCACCGCGCGCCACCTCGCCCGCCTTCCCGGCACCGCCGCAGCCGGCCCAGGGCGCTGCGGCGTCGCGGCCGGCTCAGGCCGCCGCACCGCCCGCTCCACCGCACTCCCCCACCGCTCCCCCGGTCAGTCAGGCCGCCCGGCCATCGCACCACGCCATGCCACCCGCGCCGCACGCCGCCCCACCCACCGCAGCCGCGCCACGGCCGGCGCCCGTGCCGCCGACGCAGGTGCCGCCGACGCAGGTGCCGCCGGCCCCGACTCGACCGGTGTCGGCCCCGCCGGTCAGCTCGCCACCGGCACCCTGGGCACCGCAGACGCAGGCGGTGCCGCCGGCACCGGTCCTTCCGCCGCCGCCGGCTGTGACGGCACCGCCGGCGGCACGCGACACCGGTACGCCAGAGCGGACCGCCCCGGCGGACCGTGCCCCCATCGCCCCGGCGGATCCGGCGCCCCAGCCGGCCCGGCCCGACGCCACGGACGGCACCGGGCAGATGCCCCGTCCCGTCCAGGCCTGGGACCGGCCCACCATCCAGGTGCAGCAGATCGATCCGCTGCTCCGCGAGGAGGCCGAACGAAGGGCCCAGTCGGCGGACCCCGCCACCGCAGCGACCCGCCGTGAGGCCACGCCGGCGAGCGCATCGCCGGCCAGCGCATCCCCAACCAGCGCACCCCCGGCGTCCGCGCCACCTGTCAGCGCACCGCCGGTCAGCGCATCCCCGGTCAGCGCACCGCCGCCGTCCCGACCGGTCAGCACGCCGCCGATGGCGAGCGTCGCGCCGTCGCCGAGCCAACCGGTCAGTTCACCCCCGGCGACCATGCCCAGCCACCCGGTCGACACCCCGGTGAGCCCGACGCCACCCAGCACAGCCCCCGAGCGGCCGGTCAGCGCGGCGCCCTTCAGCAGCCCGCCCGCGCCGGACACCCCGCCGGCACCCACCCCGACGGTCAGCGCCCCACCTCGACCGGTCAGCACGCCGCCGGCACCGCCCCATCCGGTCAGCACGCCACCCGCACCGCCCCACCCGGTCCCCACGCCGCCGGCACCGCCTTACCCGGTCAGCGCCCCACCGGTGCCGCCCCACCCGGTCCCCATGCCACCCGCACCGCCCCACCCGGCCAACACGTCCCCGTGGCCCGCGCCCGCGCACCCTGTGAGCACACCGCCGCACTCCCCGCACCCCGTCAGCACACCGCCCGTCAGCACACCGCCCTACTCCCCGCACCCCGTCAGCACGCCACCGTGGGGGATGACCGCGCCGCCGTGGAGCAGCGCCGCCCCGCCGCAGCCGCTGACCACCGCCCCGGACGAGACCGGGCGGGCCAAGGAGCACACCGCGCCTGCGCCGACCGACGCCGACGGCTCGACCGATCTGGTTGACGGGTCCGTCGTCGCCTACGACGTGCCGGAGCGGCGGGCGGACGGCGGCGACCCGTCGACGCCCGTACCCCCGGGGCCGGGGCCGGCGGAGGACGGGACGTACCCGGCGGTCAGTCCGGTGTTCGCACCGCCGCCGCCACCGGCGTACCCGGTGCCGGCCGAGCCGGAGCGGCGCGGCCGGGGCCGTACGGTGGCGGCCGTCGTGGCCGGGGTGGCCCTGGTGGCCACGGCCGGTGTGGTCGGGGCGGTCGTGCTCGACCGCGAAGCGCCGGCCCCCGGTACGACCTCGGAGTCGGCGGCCACCCCGGGCGCCCCGAAGGCGACCGGCGCGCCGCCCGGCGACCTGAAGCTGCGCGACGACGGCACCGCCATCACGATCAGCTGGTCCGACCCGACCGGCGGGGCGGTGCCCTTCATGGTCGCCGGTGGGCGGGCCGGCCGGTCCCTCGGCGTGATGGCGACCGTCGACCCGGGACAGACCAGTCACACGGTGAACGGGCTGAACGCCAGCGTGGACTACTGCTTCACCGTGCTGGCGGTGTACTCCACGGACGCGTTCGCCACCTCAGGTCAGGTCTGCACCGACCGGGAGCGGCCCAGCCCGTCGAGCTGACGCTCGTCCACTCCGCACACGCTCAGTGTCCACAGGGGGACGGTACGGGTTCCCTCGTCCCGGGCCTGCCCATATGATGTCCCACGGCTCAGGGGAGGGTCGCCGGGGCACGGCGCGCCACCTGGGACGACCGGACGGGGAGGCAGCCGGCTGTGGCCAGCATCGACGACGCCGTGAGCACCGACACCGCCGCACCCCCGCGCCGCTCGCGGATGCGGGGCGGTCTGGTCACCGTCGGGCTGGTGGCGGCGCTGCTGGCCGCGATGGGGCTCACCGTGCTCGGGTTGGGCGCCGCGGACAACGCGGTCGCCAACTACGACGCCAGCAGCTGGTTGTGGAGCGCGGCGCGGGGCGAGATGGCCCGGGTCAACGGTGTCACCGCGCGGGTGGACACCCGGGTGGAGATCCCCAACGCCCGGCGACACCCGGTGCAGGTCGCCCAGACCGACCGGCTGCTCATCCTGCGGGACCTGCACACCGGGCAGGTCAGCTCGCTGGACCTGGCCACCCTCCAGATCACCGCGAGCACGCGCACCACCCCCGGGCTGGGGGTCAACGTGGTGCTCCACGAGGACGCGGCGTTCGTGGTCGACGCGGTGCAGGGCGTCGTCCGGCAACTCGACCCGCGGTCGCTGACGCCGGTCGGTGAGCCGGTGCGCTACCCGCCGGGCATCACCGGTGGCGCGTTCGACGGCAAGGGTCGGCTCTGGGTGGCGATCCCCGGCGAGGGCACCGTCTCCGCGATCACCGCGGCGGAGCTGCCCTCCGCGCCCGCCACGACGGCCCCCGGCGGCGGCCTCAGCCCGAAGCAGGTCGAGACGTACACCGTTGCGGAGCCGAACCACGAGCTGGTGGTCTCCACCCTGGACGACGGGGTGGCGGTGCTGGACCGCACCTCCGCCTCGCTGGTCACGGTCCGCGCCGGCACCGTGCGGCGCACCCCGCTCGGGACCACCGCCGCGGGCACGCTGCCGGCCCGGACCAGCGGCCCGGCCGTGCCCGTCACGGTCAGCGGGGAACGCCGGGTGCACGTCGTCGGCGACGGCGGCGAGCTGGCCCGGTTCACCGTGCCGGGCCGCGGTGACCGGCTCAGCCCGGCGGTGGCCTGGGCGGGCCGGTTCTACTGCGCCGACGAGGTCAACGGGGCGATCTACGCCTTCGACGGCGCCGGGCAGCTGGTCGACACCATCCGGGGCCGGGGCACCACCGGCCCGCTGGAGCTCGACGTGCGGGAGAACCACCTCTTCATCAACAATCCCGACTCGTCCACCGCCCGGGTCGTCGACGACAAGCACCAGGTCCGCGAGGTCAACAAGTACGCCAACGACGTGCTCGGCGGGGACCCGCCGCCGGTGCCCCCGCCGCCGCCCCCGCCGAAGAAGCCAAAGGTGGGCAAGCCGAGCGCGCCGCGCAGCGTGACGGCCTCCGCCGGCAACGCGCGGGCCCGGGTGAGCTGGAAGCCGGCCGCCGCGAACGGCGCCGAGATCACCCGGTACGTCGTCGAGGGCGGCGGCCAGAAGCACGAGGTGGGCGCCAACCAGCGCGCCATCGAGGTCACCGGCCTGACCAACGGTCAGGAGTACACCTTCTCGGTGCGCGCGGTGAACGCCAAGGGCGACGGTCCGGCGCGCCGGAGCAACCCGGTCACCCCGACCGCGGCGGTGCCCGACCCGCCGGCGACCGTCACCGCCGAGGCTCGCCCCGACGGCACGGTGCTGGTGAAATGGCCGGCCGCGAACGGCCAGGGCAACACCATCGCGAAGTACGCGGTGACCGCGACCTCGGCCGGCGCGACCGCCCCGGCCGGTGAGTCGACGAAGACCGAACTGATCGTGTCGGCCGGCGAGCTGGAGTACGGCACCCAGTACGCCTTCACGGTCGTCTCCGTCAACGACAAGGGCGCCGGCTCGGCGGCCTCCCCGGTGAGCAACAGCGTGGTGCCCTTCGCCGCGCCGGAGCAGCCCGCCGACCTGCGGGCGAGCACGGTGCCCGACCGGCCGGGGACGATCACGGTGCAGTGGTCGCCGGCGGTGGAGAACGGCCGCCCGGTCACGAAGTACCTGGTCGACGTGGGCGGTCGGGTCAGCGAGGTGACCGACACCCGGACCACGGTGGAGGGCCTGGGTGACGGGCGGAACGTCACGGTGAAGGTGAAGGCGGTCAACGAGGCCGGCCCCGGCCCGGAGGCCACCGCCACGGCCCGGACGGTGGCCGCGCCGCGGGTGACGGTGACCGGCTCCTCGGCGACCGCCACCTCCGCCACCGTCACCTTCACCGTCGACGCGGGCGGCGGCCAGGCCACCTGTTCGCTGAGCGTCGCCGGGGAGAAGCCCAAGGCGGGCCCCTGCTCCAGCATCACGATGCCGGAGCTGACGCCGGGTACGACGTACACGTTCACGGTCACGGCGAGCAACGCCGCGGGCCAGGGCACCGCCACCCGGGCCCAGTCCACCGACGCGCTGTACGGCGTCGCCACCTGCCGCAACGGCTCCTCCGGCGCGGAGGCGAGCTACTGCACCCGGGAGATCCCCCGGGAGCGCAACGGCAACGAGATCTTCGAGGTCACCCGGCAGGACGACGACCGGCAGGCCGGTTGGGTCGCCAACGGCACCCGCCTCAAGGCGTACTGCAAGAAGTCGGGCGAAGAGGTCTACGCCTACATCTACAACAACGACAAGCGCAGCACCTGGTGGGTGCAGGTCGACTACCGGGGGAAGAACTACATCCCCTGGGCCTGGCTCAACCTCGAGGGCGGCGACGACATCAAGATCCTGCCCACCTGCTGACCGCACCGCAGCCGAGGAGCACCCGCACCGTGAACAGCACCCCCGAACCGCTCACCCAGCCGGAGGTCCAGGGCTTCGCCGCCCTGGCCGCCCGGCTGGCGGAGAACGTCAACGCGGTCGTGCTGGGCAAGCCGCAGGTGGTCCGGCTGGCGTTGACCGCGCTGTTCGCCCAGGGGCACGTCCTGCTGGAGGACGTGCCGGGCGTCGGCAAGACCACCCTGGCCCGGGCGATCGCCGCGACCGTCAAGGGCGAGTGGCGGCGCATCCAGTTCACCCCCGACCTGCTTCCCTCCGACGTCTCCGGGGTGACCATCTTCAACCAGGCGACCCGGGGCTTCGAGTTCCATCCCGGCCCGGTCTTCGCCAACATCGTCATCGCCGACGAGATCAACCGGGCGTCGCCGAAGACCCAGTCGGCGCTGCTGGAGGTGATGGAGGAGCGCACCGTCACCGTGGACGGCGTCCGGCATCCGGTGCCGCAGCCGTTCCTGGTGGTCGCCACCCAGAACCCGGTCGAGATGGACGGCACCTACCGGCTGCCCGAGGCCCAGCTGGACCGTTTCCTGGTGAAGCTCTCCGTCGGCTACCCGGACGAGGCGGTCGAGGTGGAGGTGCTGCGCGGGGCCACCGTCCGCTCCCCCGAGGCGCTCACCGCGGTCACCGACACGGCCACCGTCGGGGAGATGGTCCGGATGGCCCGCCGGGTGCACATCGCCGAGCCGCTCTACGCGTACGCGGTCCGGCTGGCCGCGGCGACCCGCACCCACCCGCAGGTGCGGGTCGGGGTGAGCCCCCGTGGCGTGATCGCGTTGACCCGGGCGGCGTGCGCGTACGCGCTGATCGACGGTCGTGGCTGGATCATGCCGGAGGACCTCAAGGCTCTCGCCGAGCCGGTCTTCGCGCACCGGCTGCTGCTCACCCCGGACGCGCAGGTGCGCGGGGCGACCGCCGCCGAGGTGCTGCGCCAGGCCGTCGCCTCGGTGCCGGTGCCGCTGCCGTCGGGCCAGCCGGCCCCCGTGCACGGCTGACCCGCGGTGGGGATCACCGCCCGGGGCGTCGGGCTGGCCGTCGCCGCCGTGCTGCTGCTCGTGGTGGGTTTCCGCTTCGCGTACCCGGAGTTGACGTTGCTCGGCGCGGCGGCCGCGGTCGCGGTCGGGCACGCGGTGGCCACGGCGGCCTGGCGGCCCCGGCTGGAGGTGACCCGCCGCGCCGACCCGGACCGGGTGGCCCGGGGCGAGCCGGCGCACATGACGGTGACGGTGCGCAACACGGGACGGCTGCGGGCGGCGAACCTCCTGGCCGAGGAGCGCTGTGGGACGACGACGGTGCCGGTGCCGGTGCTGCGGCTGCGCCCCGGCCGGGACACGACGGTCAGCTACGAGGTGCCGACCCACCGCCGGGGCGTGGTGCCGGTGGGGCCGCTGCGGGTGACCCGGCGGGACCCGCTGGGCCTGGTGGCGCTCTCCCGCCCGTACGGCGCCACGGTGCCGGTCTGGGTGCACCCGCGGATCCACCCGCTGACGGCGGTGCCGACCGGCGCGGGTCGCAGCCTGGACGGTCGGGTGGACAGCGTCCCGCACGGGTCGATCACCTTCGACTCGCTGCGCGAGTACGTGGTCGGCGACGAGCTGCGCCGGGTGCACTGGCGGACCAGCGCCCGGGTGGGCGAGCTGATGGTGCGGGAGAACGTGGACACCAGCCTGCCCCGGATCGTGGTGCTGCTGGACAACCGGGCCGCCGCCCATCCCGACCGGGCCGACGGGGTGGCCGAGTCGTTCGAGGCGGCGTGCGAGGCGGCCGCCTCGGTGGTCACCGCCGCGGTGCGGGAGGACCTGCCGGTGGTGCTGCTGCTGGTGACGCCCGGCGACGACCGGGCCGGCGCACCGCCGCTGGACCGGCTAGCCGCCGTGGAGCTGGGCGAGGGCGACGCCGACACGCTGCACGCGGCGGCGGGCCGGCTGCGCCACGACCGGCTCGGCGACACGCTGGTCTTCCTCACCGGGCCGGGTGGCCGCGACGACCTGGGGCAACTGGGCGCGCTGCGCCGGGCGTACCCGTCGGTGGTGGTGGGGGTCTTCGGCGCGGACGGGCCGACGCCGGCCGCGGCGGCCGGCCTGGTGGTGGTGGACGCGGCCGACGGCGCGGCGTTCGCCGCCGAGTGGGACGGGGTCCGGCGGTGGTGACGGTGACCGACGCGGCGCCGGCCTGCGACGACGCGGCGCCCGACGGTGCCGGGCCGGGCGGGAGTCCCCGCCGGACGGTGGGGGCGGTGCTGCGCGCGGCGCCCGTGCCGCTGGCGCTGGTGGCGATGATCGGCCTGGCCGGCGTGGTGCTCGGCCGGGTGTACGCGGGCAACCTGCTGACCGTGCTGATGTGGGGCGCGGCGGTCGGCTCGGTGGTGGTGAGCGTGGCCGCCCGCCGGCTGCCCTCCTGGCTGGTGGCGCCGGTGTCGGTGGTCGTCATGGCCGGCTGGACGGCCTGGTCGCTGCGGCTGGCCGCCCGGCACGCCGCGCTGCCCGGCGGCTTCGGCGAGGTGGTCGCCGACGCGGCCCGCAACGGCATCCCCCGGCTGCTCACCGCGATGATCCCGGTGGAGCCGGCACCGGACACGGTGCTGGTGCCGCTGGTGGCGGCCTGGCTGGCCGGCCTGGCCGGCGCGGAGGTGGCGCTGCGGGCCGGGCGGGTGCTGCTCGGGCTGCTGCCCCCGGCGCTGCTCTACGCGGGCGCGCTCTACGTGGTCGGGCCGAACGCCGACCCGGCGGTCCGGCCGACGGTCGCCCTCGCCGCGGTGGTGGCGCTGGCCCTGGCCGCGCCGGGCGGTCGGTCCGGCCCGGCCGGCGCCGACCCGACCGCCGGGTTGGCCCCGGCGGTCCGGGTGGCCGTCCGGGCGCGCCTGGCGGCGACCGCCGCCCTCGGCGTGGCCGTGGTGGTGGGGCTGACCGCGCTGCTCGGCCCGGTGCTCGCCGCCCGGGTGGACGGGCGGCCGGTGGACCCGCGCCGCTACGTCGAGCCGCCGCGGGTGGAGTCGCTGGACGAGAACCCGCTGATCCGGATCTCCGGGTGGGCGTTGAACCCGGACCAGAAGCTGCTGGAGGTGGCGACGGAGACCTCCGGCGGGCCGGCCGGCGAGCAGACCCGGATCCGGTTGGCGGTGCTCAGCGACTACGACGGGGTGACCTGGCGGGTCGGGGCGACGTACCGCAACGCGGGGCGGATCCTGCCGGCGGCGGCGCCCGGGCCCGGGCAGCTGGACACGGTCCGGCAGGAGATCACCGTGGCGGACCTGACCGGACGGCTGCTGCCGGCGGTGGCCACCCCACGGGAGGTCAGCGGCGCGCGGGTGGCCTACGACCCGGCGACCGGGACGCTGATCCGGCCGGAGGGGCTCTCCCCGGGGCTGCGGTACGAGGTCGACTCGGTGCGGGAACGACCGGACGTGGACCTGCTCGCCACCGCCGACGTACCGGCCGGGGACGAGGTGGCCCGGGTGCTGCGGGTGGCCGACGGGGTGCCCGAGCCGGTGCGCCGGCTCGCCGGTCAGCTCGCCGAGGAGAACGGCGCCCCGTACGCCCGGGCGGAGGCGATCGAGCGGTTCCTCGCCGAGCACTACCGGGTGGTGGCGGACGCGCCCAGCGGGCACGCCTATCCGAACCTCAGCTTCTTCCTGTTCGGGCCGCGCAACGGCGGTGGGCAGCGGGGCACGTCGGAGCAGTTCGCGGCGGCGTTCGCCGTGCTGGGCCGGCTGGCCGGGCTGCCCACCCGGGTGGTGGTGGGCTTCGAGTCGCGGGGTGACGGGCCGGTCCGGGCCGCCGACGCGTACGCCTGGCCGGAGGTGCTCTTCTCCGGGGTGGGTTGGGTGCCGTTCGACCCGTTGCCCCGCCCCGACGACGAGCCCCGCCCGGTGGAGGAGGACTTCCGCCCGACGCCGGAGGACCCGCCGCCGTCGGAGGTGCCGGAGCCGACCCTGGAGCCGACCGCGACCCCACCGGCGGTGGCGGCGCCGGGCGGGGCGGCCGGCGAGCGGGGTGTGCCGGTGCCGTTGCTGGTGGGCGGCGGGGCGGGTGGCCTGCTGCTGCTGGTGGGCGCGGTGCTGGTGGCGCTGGCCGGGATGCGCCGGGCGCAGGCCCGGGCGCGGCTGGAGCGGGGCGACCCCGGCGAGCGCATCGCCGGCGCCTGGCGGCAGGTCACCGACGCGCTGCGGCTGGCCGGCCGGCCGGTCGGGGACGACCTGGCCGCCACCGAGGTGGCCGCGCGCGCCCGGGCCACCCTGGCCGAGGCCCGCGCCGCCCACACCGCCCCGGCCCACGCCGGGACGGCCGGTAAGCCGACGGGCGGTGAGCCGACGGCGGGACGGATTGGGACGGTCGGCGGCGCCGCCGCGGTGGGCCCGCCGGACGGGCCGGACGTCGACGAGCTGGCGGGGCTGCTCAACCAGGTCGGCTTCGCCCCCGGCACAGCGTCCGGCGAGCAGGCCGCCCGTGCGGCGGCGGTGGCCACGGCGTACGTGGACGCGTTGCGCGACGCCCGGCCCTGGTGGCGCCGGGTCCTCTGGTCGGTGCGGCCCGGCCCGCTGCGCTGGCGACGCTGACGCTTGCCGATGGCCGTTACCGTCGGAGCATGCCTCCGGTCTGGCTGCTCGTCGCGCTGACCGTCGTGGCCGTGTCCGTGCCGGCCACCGTGGTCCTCGTCCTGCGCCGCGCCCGCCGACGTCGGCCCCCGACCCGGCAGGAGCGACTGGCCGCCGCCGCGCGGGCGGCCCGGCAGCTCCGCCGGTCGTCGCCCCGGCCGCACCGGGACACCTTCGAGCGGGGCGACGATCCCCGGGACCGCTACTCCGCCGGGTTGCTGGAGAACATCGCCTACGGCGACGCCGCCGGTGGCAGCGGCGGGGGCGGCGGCAGCAGCGGCGGGGGCGGCGGCGGAGGGGGCGACTGAGTCGGTCCGGGCTGGAGCCGGCGGACGAGTTTGCGCAGGCCCGCCTGCCAGCCGTCCGGGTCCTCGGCGCGGCGCAGCGCGTAGCCGGCGACCTCGGCGTGCGGCAGGATCAGGAAACGCTCCTCGGCCAGCCCGGCGATCGCCGCGTCGGCGACCTGGTCGGGGGTGAGCACCGCACCGGAGGCGGCGATCACCCGGGCGCCCAGGTGGCCGGCGGCGAGACCGTCGGCGAGCATCGGGGTGTCCACGCCCTGCGGGCAGAGCGCGCTGACCCGGATCCCCCGGTCCCGGTAGGTGATCGCCAACCACTCGGCGAAGCCGACCGCCGCGTGCTTGGTGGCGGTGTACGGGGCGTCCCCCACCGCGGTCAGCACGCCCGCCGCCGAGCAGGTGTTCAGCAGGTAGCCCTCGCCGCGTTCGAGCATCGCCGGCAGGACGGCGCGGGCGGCGTACACGTGGGAGAGGACGTTGACCCGCCAGGCCCGGTCCCAGACCGCGTCGTCCGCCTCGACGCCCGCCCCGGTGGCCACGCCCGCGTTGGCGCAGAACAGGTCGATCCGGCCGTACCGCCGCTCGGTGTCGGCGACGAGTTCGCGGACTTGGTCCTCGTCGGTGACGTCGACGCCCACGGCCCGGGCGACCGGGCCGATGCTGCCGGCGACCGCGCCGACCGCCGCGGCGTCCAGGTCGGCCAGGACGAGCGCGGCCGCGCCCTCGGCGGCGAACCGGCGGGCCAGCGCGGCGCCGATGCCGCCCGCCGCTCCGGTGACCACCGCCACCCGGTCGGTCAGGTTCACGCCCGCTCCTCCCCCGCCACACCCAGCCGGGCGATCAGTTCACCGAGCGCCGCCGCGCCCCCGCCGGTCAGCTCCGGGGTGGGCAGCAGCGCCAGCACCGGCACGTCCACCCCGGCCTCGGCGTACCGGCGCACCTCAGCGCGGCAGTGCTCGGGCGTGCCGTGCAGCACCAGCGCGTCGACCACCTCGTCCGGCACGGCCGCGCCGGCACCCCGCCGGTCCCCGGCCGCCCAGGCCGCCCACATCGGGCCGAGCACGCTCTCCCGGCCCAGCCAGCGGTGGAACTGCGCGTACGCGGGCACGGTCAGGTAGCTGGTGATCAGGCGGCGGCCGAGGGTACGGGCGTAGCCGGCGTCCTCGGTGGGGCAGACGAAGATCCGCGCGACGACGTCGAAGTCGGGACCGCGCCCGCCGAGCTCGGCCAGGGCCTTCGGCACGTCGTCGGCGGCGAGCCAGTTGAGGATGACCCCGTCGGCCTCGGCCGCGGCGAGCCGGAGCATCCCGGGGCGCAGCGCGGCCAGCAGCACCGGCGGCGGCACGGCCGGCGGGCGTTCCAGGCTGAACCGGCGTACCGCGAAGGTGTCGAACGCGCCGTCGACGGTCTGCCCGGCCAGCGCGGCCCTCAGGAACCGCAGGACGTCCCGGGTCCGCCGGAACGGCTCGGTGAACGGCACCGCGTTCCAGTCCTGGACCAGCACCGGCGAGGAGGCGCCGATGCCGAGCGCGAAGCGGCCCGGCGCCGCCTCGGCGAGCGCCGCCGCGCTCATCGCCAGCAGCCCCGGTCCCCGGGTGAAGACCGGGGTGATGGCGGTGCCGAGGCGCAGCCCGGGCTGCCAGGCGGCGGCCAGGGCGAGGGGGGTGAACGCGTCCGCCCCGTTGACCTCCGAGGACCAGACGTCGGTGAAGCCGGCCCGCGCCAGGGCCGCGTAGACCGCGGCGTGGTCGGCGAGCGGGATGCCGCCCAGCGGCACCGTCATGCCCCATCGGTTCGTCATCCGGTCGATCGTGCCCGTTCGACCGGATCGGGACAAGGGCGGGACCGGCGGGGCCACCCATCGGCGGGCGCCGTTGCGGGACGGTGGCAACCGTGCGTCACCGCGCTAGTCTTCTGCCGTGACTTTCTCCCTCGTCGCCCGCTCCGCCGACGGCCGCCTGCACGGCATCGCCGTGGCCAGCAGGTTCCTCGCCGCCGGTGCGCTGGTGCCGGCCGCCGAGGCCGAGGTGGGGGCGCTGGCCACCCAGGCGCACGCCAACCTCGCCTACCGGCCGCAGGGGCTGGCGCTGCTGCGCAGCGGGACCGCCGCCGCCGACGTGGTCGCCGGGCTGGTCGCCGCCGACCCGGGCCGCGACGACCGGCAGCTCGGAGTGGTCGGGGTCACCGGTCCCGGCGCCACCTGGACCGGCCCGCGCTGCGGCGGCTGGGCCGGCGGCCAGGCCGGGGACGGTTGGGCGGCCCAGGGCAACATCCTGGCCGGCCCGCACGTCATCGACGCGATCCGGGACGGCTGGCTCGGCGGCGCCGCGCTGCCGTTCCCGCAGCGGCTGCTCGCCGCGCTGCGCGCCGGCGAGGAGGCCGGGGGCGACCGGCGTGGGCGGCAGAGCGCGGCCATCCTGGTGGTCCAGCGTGGCGGCGGGTACGCCGGCACCGGCGACAACCTGGTCGACCTGCGGGTGGACGACCACCTCGACCCGATCACCGAGCTGGCTCGGCTGCTCGACATCCACACCATGCTCTTCGGCCGGCCCGACCCGGCCACCCTGCTGGACCTGACCGGCCCGCTCGCCGACGAGGTCGCCGCGCTGCTGTCCGCCGCCGGTCATCCGGTCGGCGACGGCGGGCTGGTCGCCGCCGGTCACCCGGCCGCCGGCCTGTCCGCCGAGGTGCGGCCGGTCACCGGGACGACGTTGGAGGAGGCCCTGGCGTCCTGGGCGGGCTGGGAGAACCTGGAGGAGCGGCTGGTGCCGGGGCGGATCGACCCGATCGTCCTGGCGCACCTGCGGCGCACGGTCGCCCCCATCCCCACCCCCCGCACCGGCACCTGACCCGGCCGGTCGGTCGTTCACGTCACCGAGCCGGGCGTCAGCCGCCGAAGGAGAGCCAGCGGAAGCCGGCGGCGCCGATCACGGCGCGCTCGGCGTCGCTGAGCGGCGTCCGGCCGGTGGTCTTGCCGATCAGCGTGAGCGGATCCCAGCCGAGCCCCGCCGGCGCCGGCCGGCCACAGGTGAGCAGGCCGGTGATCACCTGGGCGGCGGTCGGGGTGAGCCACGCCTCCCGGTCCAGCGCCACCGCCAGGTCCAGGCCGTGCACGCCGACCTCCACCACCCGCGTCCGCAGGAACTCGGCGGCCGTCATCGCGTCGCCGTGGCGGGTGCGTACCAGCCGACCGGCCGGGGCCGCGCCGACGGCGGCGTCGGTGGCCCGCCAGGCGGCGGTGAAACCGGCGGCGGTCGCCGCCACGTCCGCCGGCTCGCGGGCCTCCCGCCGGGCGCTGTCGATCCGCGCGGCGTCCACCTCCGGGGTGAACTTGGCCGCGCCGAAGTAGCCGGCGGCGTCCACCTCGGCCCGGCTCGGGGCCGGCGCGGCGAGCATGTCGGCCAGGCGTCCGGCCCCGGCGCGCACGTGCGCGACGAGGTCGCGTACCGCCCAGGGCGGGCAGGGGGTGGCGCGGTCCAGGTCCGCCGGGGAGAGCGACCGGAGCACCCCGTCCAGCCGCGCGCACTCGTCCCGGAACGCCGTCCGTGCCGTCTCCATCGCGCCTCCCGCCGTCCCGCCGGCCCCACCCTCTCATCCGGTTTCGGCGCAGCGGTCCCGGGTACGCGCCGGGCCGACGAGAGGGGGCGGGCGACCGATGGCCGGCATCATGCTGCGGAGCACCGCGTTCAACGACCACGACCAACTGCCGGGGCGCTTCTCCCGGGAGGGCGGGAACGCCTCACCGCCGTTGGAGTGGTCGGACGTGCCGGAGACGGCGACCGAACTGCTCCTGCTGGTGGAGGACCCGGACGCCGGGCGCAGTCCGTTCCTGCACTGGCTGGTCACCGGGATCTCCCCGTCGTCGGACGGGGTGGCGGAGGGTACGGTGCCCGAGGGTGGCCGGGAGTGGCCCAACGGGTTCGGCACCGTCGGCTGGGGTGGGCCGCAGCCGCCGAAGGGCGAGGAGGCGCACCGCTACTTCTTCCGCATCTACGCGCTGGAACGTCCCCTGGACCTGCCCGACGCGCCGCAGGCCGCAGACGTGCACGCGGCGTTGGCGGGTCGGGACATCGCCAGCGGCACCATGGTCGGGACGTACCGGCGCTGATCAGCCCTTCCAGCGGGGCACCAGGCGGTGCACGGAGACCAGCACCAGCGCGGCGACCACGCCCATGGTGCCGGCGATGCCGGCGGCGCTGCCCGCGTACCCGATGAAGAGCGGGCGCCGGCTCAGCTCGTCGGCCGGGACCTGCTGCTGGTCGAGCAGCGAGGCCAGGGCCAGCCCGGAGGCGAGCACGGCCAGCAGCCCGCCGACGCCCAGCACGGCGGCGGCCACCCGGTGCGCCTCCTCGTTGGAGACCTGCGCCTGCTCCCGCTGGAAGACCAGGAGCAGGAAACCGGCCAGCGCCGCCCACCCGCCGACGACGAGGAACGCGGCGACCGCGTCGCTGGGCCGGTGCCAGCCGGCGGAGAGGGTGGCCACGCCCGCGACGGCCGCGTACGCCGCGCCGAGGAAGGCGCCGAGCGCGCGGACCCGGGCCGGCAGTACGAGGATCAGCGCCACCGCCACCGAGGCGGCGACGGTGGTGTGCCCGCTGGGCAGGCTGTTGCCGGCGTAGACCCGGTCCGGGTCGATGCCGAAGTCGGGCCGGCCGAGGCCGTACTTGAGCAGTTGGGTGGTGACGTTGGCGCCGGCGATCAGGAGGGTGGCGGCGACGGCGAGCGCCTTGCGGCCGCGGATCAGCGCGATGAAGCCGATCGTCGCGGTGGCGGCCAGCAGCGACACCACCGACATCGCGTTGAGGACCCGGTTGACGAGACCGTCGATCCGGTCCTGCCCGATCCGGTTGCCGGTCAGCGCGACGGTGTCCAGCCACTGCCCCGTCCCGGTGTGCATGGCGAAGCGCCACAGCACGACGAAAGCGGCCGCCTGGGTCAGACCCAGGACGACCATCCAGACCGCGGTCCAACCCCTTGCCGTCACGCGCACCCGCACACCGTAGCGGCAGGGCCGGCGGGCCGCTCGGCGGCCCACCGGTCCGTCCCCGCTACGTTGGCACCGAAGCTCGGGAGGTGACGGTGAGCGGCGGACGGGAACACGGAGGCGGACCGGCGGGCCGGCCGGAGTCGTTGGCGGACCTGCTGGGTGGACGTGGCGGGGCGGTGGACGCGACCCTGCCGCCGGTGGCGTTCACCGTGGGCTGGCTGCTGACCGACCGCTCGCTCGGCGGTGGGGTCGCCGCGGCCGTCGTGGCGGGCACGGCGGTGGCGCTCTGGCGGCTGCGGCGGGGCGAGCGGCCACGGTCGGTGCTGGTCGGGCTGCTCGCCGTCTGCGTCGCCGCGCTGATCGCCCTCTACACCGGACGGGCCGCCGACTTCTTCCTGGTCCAGCTCTTCTCCAACGCGGCGAGCGCGCTGGTGTGGGTGGTGAGCATCGCGCTGCGCCGGCCCCTGCTCGGGGTGCTGGTCGGCGTCGCGCTCCGGCAGCACGGCCGGTGGCGGCGCGACCGGGCGCTGCTGCGGGCGTACGCGCGGGGCAGCTGGGTGTGGGCGGCGACCTACGCGCTGCGGGTGGCGGTCTTCCTGCCCCTGTGGCTGGGCAATCAGGTGGTCGCGCTGACCGTGGCCCGGGCCGCGCTGACCTGGCCGCTGGTGGCGGCGGCGCTGACGGTGAGCTGGGTGGTGATCCGGCGGTCGCTGCCGGCGGGGCATCCGGGGCTGCGGCATCCGGTGGAGCCGGCACAGCCCGGTGCCGTGGCGGGAAGCCCGGAAAGATAAAGGGAGAGGCCGCCACGGGGGGAGCGGCCTCTCCGAGGAACACGGTACTCCGTCCGGCGGCGTCGCGTGATCCCACGACGCCCTCTTTTTTCGCGGTTTTCCCGGGCCGGGAGCGGCGGGGTGGGCCGGCGGGTCCGCTGCGTCGTCCGGACGGCCGGCCCACCCCCGGCCCGACCGTGGTGATCGGGCCGCCCGCCGACCGGGAGGTCCGCTCCCCCGGGCCCGGTCGGCCCCCGGGTGGGCGGCGCCGCGCCGCCCACCCGGGGTGGTCACCTCATCCGTTGGGGAACAGGTTGCCGTAGTCGGCGTACGCCATGGCGACGTCGGCCTGCGCCCAGAACCGGTGGTAGTTGAAGGTCGGCTCGGGGCCGCCCTTCAGGTACGCGTCGACCTTCGGCCAGTCCGGGTCGTTCTTGTAGAACGACCGGATGTCGAGGAAGCTCCGGCCCGCGGCGATGGCGTCGCCGTTGGGCATCTTCCCGGTCCACCCGGCCGGGACGTAGAGGCCCTGGCCGGTGGCGGCGTCGTAGACGTCGTCGAAGCGCTTGTAGTCGCCGCGCTTCTCGGTGGTCGACACGCCCTTGGCGTCACTGGCCGCGTGGAGCGCGTCGAGCAGGCCCTTGGCGGTGTTCTTGGCCGCCACGTTGCCGGACTTCGCCGCGTACGCGATCAGGGTCCGGGCGTAGGCGGCGGCGACGCCGACGTCCTGGCCCTTCACCGTCACCTCGACGTGGAGGTTGGTGTTGGGCTGGGGGTTGGTGGGGTTCCAGTTGGCGGGCTGGCCGGTCCACTTCATGTCCGACGGGATCGACCAGTTGGCGCCCAGCGTGGTGTTGGCGATCGCCCACGGCACCCACTTGTCCAGCAGCGCCTTGGCCCTGGCGTTGCCGGTCTGCAGGTACAGCTCGGCGATCCGTTGCATCGACCAGGCCTGCATGCCGAACCACTGGTTCGACGGCGGGTCGTTGTAGACCGGGTCGACGTCGTAGTACATGCCGTAGAAGGTGGCGGTGCCGGCCGGCGGCTGCGCGTAGCTGCCGTCCCAGCTGTTGGTGGCGCCACCGGCGATGCCGCCCTCGGCGGACTGGAGCCAGGTGTAGAACTCCAGCTGCCGGTCGAAGCTCTTCTGCCAGTCCGCGGTCGCGGTCGGCGACTTCGGCTTCAGCTCGGCCACGTTGGTCAGCGCCCAGGCCGCGAACGGGTTCTGGTAGCCGAAGTGGTTGTGGCTGGAGCCGATCCGCCAGGACCAGTTCTGGTTCGGCTCGTACGCGCCGCCCCAGGCGTAGTACCAGGACATCAGGTAGTGCGCGGAGTCCTTGCCGGTGCCGGCCGGGCAGGTGGTGGCCCCGACGCAGTTGCCGATCCTCTTGAAGTACTTGTCGAACATCGCGTAGCGCAGGTAGTCGCCCATCTTGGCGGCCTTGGCCACGGTGGCCGCCACGTCGGCCTGCCTGCCCTGGGCCTTGGCCCAGGTCAGCGCCCAGTACGCGGCCTGCACGGCGCGGGCGTCGGCGTCCGGGGCGTTGGTGTACTTCCACTGCTTGGCGGGGGCGCTGCCTTCTTTGATGAACAGGTCGAGGTAGCCGTACTGGCCGCCGTGCTTGAAGGTGTCGCAGGACGGCTGCGGCACGGTCTCCCACACCGACTCCTGGGTGCCCCGCTGGAAGGTGTTGATGTACGCCGGCCGGGTGGTGCCGTCGCCGCAGCGGCCGAAGCCGTAGGTGTTGTCGACGTCCAGCAGCCAGTGCATGCCGTAGATGTCGCCGGTGCCGTAGGTGCTCTGCAGTTCGCCGCGCAGCGGGTCCTGGCCGACCGGGACGGCGGGCTGCAGCTGCGACGGGTACTGGCTGGGCAGGTTGTGCTCGGCCGCGTACTGCGGCGTCCCCGGAGCGCCGGCGCTGGGCTGGTCGGCGTGGCTGGGGATGATGTACTTCTCCATCACCGTCCACGCGTTGTTGAACGGGGCCCAGTTCTGGGTGACCCGGCCGTACTGCGCCTCCAGCCACAGCCAGAAGCTGAAGGCTTCCGAGGTGGTCTCGTGGCCGTGGTCGGGCGCCTCGACGATGAGCGTCTCCACCGAGTGGTACGGCACGCCCTCCGGGCTGAAGTAGCCGGAGTTCTTGATCTTGCCGTACTGGTCGAGGAAGCGCTTGACGTAGGTGTTGTCCCCGCCGGGGGTGTCGTTGTCGATCTCCGTGGCGGTGATCGTGAGGGGGGCGAAGCCGGTGGCCGAGGCGGTGACGGTGGCCGTGCCGCCGAGGGTGTCGGCGTCCTCCGCGGCGGCGACCGCGACGTTCACCCCGGTGTTCCAGTTGGTCGGGGTCAGCGTCACCGAGGCCGGCGAGACGGTGATGTCGGTGTCCCCGGTGCGGGCGAGGGACACCGGGACGTCGGCCGTCGGGGCGGCGCTGAGCTTCAGGTTGACCGGGGAGCTGCCGCCCTCGGTCACGCTGACCGCGGCCGGGGTGGCGACCAGCGTCGGGCCGGTGGCGGGGTCGACGGTGAAGGATTTCTCCGCCACCGCGATGCCGTTGGCGTTGTCGTACGCCTTGGCCTGCACCGTGTAGCTGCCCGCCGGCAGGTCCTGGAGGGTGTAGCCGTACGGGGCGGTGGTGTCGGTCTCGACCAGCAGGCCGTTGCGGTAGAACTCGACCTTGGCGATGGTCCCGTCCGGGTCGCCAGCGGTGGCGGTCAGCGGCACGTCCGCCGGCGCCTGGAACGGCCCGGCCGGCACGGCGAGGGAGACCGTCGGTGGCTGGTTGGCGGGGGTCCCGTTGCAGGTCACCCCGTTGAGGGTGAACGCGGTGGGTTTCGGGTTGGCGCCGGAGTACGCGCCGTTGAACCCGATGGTGGTGGAGGCGCCGGCGCCCAGGCTGCCGTTCCACGACTCGTTGGTCGCGGTCACCTCGGCGCCGGTCTGGCTCCACTTCGCCGACCAGCCCTGGGTGAGCCGCTGGCTGCTGTGGGGGAAGGCGAACTTCAGCGTCCAGGCGGTGAGCGCGTCGCCCAGGTTCTTGATGGTGACGTTGGCGGTGAAGCCGTTGCCCCAGTCGTTCGTCGCGTAGACCACGTCGCAGGCCGGGGCGGCCTGTGCGGCGCCGGCCGGCAGGGCCACCCCACCGACCGCGAGCGCGGTGGCGGCGAGGATCGCCGTTCGGCGACGTCTTGCCATGAGTCTCATGTGCGCGGTGTCTCCTCGGACCGGGCCGGGGCCGTACGGACCCACGGCGGGGCGCCTCCACACGCGACGGGGTGCGCGGGGGGAAGGAAGCGCCCGGGAATGGTGGTCGGTCGGTGAGGCGGCAAGGGGTGCCGCCTCCTCGGGTGGCCGTCCGGTGATCCCGGATGCCCTCGGCGACCCGCGCTCGCGCGAGCTGGCTCCGCGTCGCGACTGGATGCCCAGTGTGCCATGGAAGCGCTCCCACGACAACCACCGTCGAGTCATCCAGAGCGATGTTTCGATCTCGTGTGGGGGCTTTCACAAAGTCGTGACGGGCGTTACAGTCGCAGCATCGTCGATGGGAGCGCTTCCATCGACGGTGATCCACCGAACAGATCGACCGTGGTCATCCGGCCACGGAATACCCAGGAGGCTGACGACGGGCCAGCCCGGACGCCGTCGCCAGCCGGCTCCTCACCAGCACGGAGGGAGGTGGGTACCAGAGCCACTCGCGTGGCCCGGCTCCCGCGCGACACGCACGGCGGACGCCAATTCCACCCGTGCGCGTGTGCACCACGGTGGGGACGGGGGTTGCCCTCCCCCGTCCCCACACTAAGCCCCCGTACTCCACGGGAAAAGAGGCCGACGGGATCAGGCGCTCCGCGCGCCACCCGGCCGGCCTCGCTTGCTGTCGGCACCCGCCGGGCGCGCCGCCCGCCGCGACGCCGCTGCCGCACCCCATCCCCGGCCGCCCGCTCGGGTCCGGCCCTCTAGGCTGGCAGTCCGCCCACGTTCACGGCCGGACCGTCGTACGCCTGCGCTGGGAGCGCTCCCGGTCGTTGGGTGGCCCGCACCCTGAGGAGAATGCCCATGTCGATGTTCACCCGACGGCGCCTGCTCGGCCGCGCCGCGCTCTCCGCCACCGCCACGGCCGGCGCCGGGCTGTCCGCGCCGGTCGCCACCGCCCTGACGGCGGCGGCGGGTGCCGTGGCCACCGGCTGCGACGCCCCGCCGGGCGAGAAGCCGGCGGCCGGCCCCGCCCCCGCCGGGCTGCGCTTCCCGGCCGGCTTCGGCTGGGGCGCCGCCACCTCGGCGTACCAGATCGAGGGCGCCGCCAAGGAGGACGGCCGGGGCGAGTCGATCTGGGACACCTTCAGCCGCACGCCGGGACGCACCCGCAACGGCGACACCGGGGACGTGGCCGCCGACCACTACCACCGCTGGGCCTCGGATCTCGACCTGATGCGCGACCTGGGCCTGCGCAGCTACCGGTTCTCCGTCTCCTGGCCCCGGATCCAGCCCGACGGCACCGGCCGGCCCAACCAGCGGGGCCTCGACTTCTACCGACGGCTCGTCGACGGGCTGCACGAGCGCGGCATCGCGCCGATGGTCACCCTCTTCCACTGGGACCTGCCGCAGGCCCTCCAGGACACCGGCGGCTGGGAGAACCGGGACACCGCCGAGCGCTTCGCCGACTACGCCGACGCGGTCTTCCGCGGCCTCGGCGACCAGGTGCCGGTCTGGCTGACCGTGAACGAACCGAAGACCGTGGTGCAGAACGGGTACCTCTCGGGCCACCACGCCCCCGGCCGGCAGGACCCCGACGCGGCGTATCTCGTCGCCCACCACCTCCAGCTCGCCCACGGCCTCGCCGTCCGCGCGCTGCGCGCCACCGGCTCCACCGCCCGGATCGGCCCCGCGCTCAACCTGCACCCCTGCTACCCCGCCGACGACACCCCGGCCGCGGCCGAGGCCACCCGGCTCTACGACGGGTACGAGAACCGTCTCTACCTGGACCCCGTCCTCACCGGCGCCTACCCCGAGGACGTCCTGGCCGACCTCGGGGCGGACAGCCGGATGGCCCGCGGCATCCGCGACGGCGACCTGGCGATCATCTCCAGCCCGGTGGACCTGCTGGCCGTGCAGTACTACACGCCGATCTACGTCACCGCCGACGGCGACACCGTGCGGCGCCTGCCCACCTCCGAGGCCGAGTGGCAGCAGATCCACCCCGAGGGGATGTACGACATCCTGACCCGGGTCACCCGCGACTACGGGCGGATCCCGATCACCGTCACCGAGAACGGCCTGCCCTGCCCGGACACCCTGGGCGCGGACGGCACCGTCGACGACGCCGGCCGGATCGCCTTCCTGCGCGACCACCTCGCCGCCGCGCACCGGGCGATCGCCGCCGGGGTGCCGCTGGAGAGCTACCACGTCTGGTCGCTGCTGGACAACTTCGAATGGGCCGAGGGGTACGACCAACGCTGGGGGCTCGTCTACGTGGACTACCCCACCCAGCGTCGGATCCCCAAGCGCAGCGCCCACTGGTACCGCCAGGTGATCAGCGACAACGGCCTCTAGCTCGGCAGCACCCGGTACGGCCGGACCGCGCCCGCGGTCCGGCCGTGCCACCACCCGGCCGGCGCCCGACCGGAGGCCGGGCCGCCGGCCCGGTCAGCGGGGCAGCGCCTGCTGCAACTCGGCGCGCAGCGCCGGGGTGAGCATCTCGCCGGCCTGCTTGGCCAGCCGGGCCATCTCGTAGCCCACCACCCCGATGTCGGCGTCCGCCCCGGCCAGGGTGGCCAGGATCGAACCGTCACGGATCTGCATGACCAGGAAGTAGCCGCGCCCCATCTCCACGACGGTCTGCTTGACCACGTCCCCGTCGAACATCTGCGCGGCACCGGCGGTGATGCTCATCAGACCCGACGTCACCGCCGCCAACTTGTCAGCGTGATCGCGGGGCAGGTTGGCGGAGATCGCCACCAGCAACCCGTCGGAGGAGACCACCACCGCGTGGGCCACCCCCGGCACCCGTTCCGCGAACGCGTTGACCAGCCAGCTCAGGTCACGGGCCTCCTGGCTCAACGTCATCACTGTCGTCCCCCTTCGCTGCGCACACCGGCCGGCGGCAAGATTATCTCCGTGGTCTCCTCGGCCTCCGCGCGGCGCACGCCGCCGTAGTACCGGGACAGCATCCCGCCGACCGCCTCCGGGTCCGGGTCGTGCCGGACCGCCGGGGTCTCCGGCCGCGCCGACTCGGTGACCGCGGCGAGCTGCGCCATCGGCACCCGTACCGGCAGACCGCGTTCGGTGGTGCCGGCGGTGACCGGCGTGGCGGGCGGCGCGGGCGTGCTCCCCCCGGTGCTCGGCGTCGACCCCGGGGCCGGGCCCTGGCGGGACCACCAGCCACCACCGGATCCCGCCGGGGCACCCGCCGCCGGGGCCAGCACGTCCTCCGCCCGGACCGGCACCGGCCGACCGGGCACCGGCACCGGCCGGCCCTGGACCGGCACCGGCCGGCCCGGGACGGGCACCGAGGTCGAGTCGGGACGGCGACCGGCCACCGGCAGCTCCGTCGTCGGCCCGCCGAGCTGCGCCGCACCGGGCCGGGTGGCCCCGGCGACCGCGGTGGTCAGCATCCGCGGCGACGCGGGCGGGTCCAGCTCTGCCGCCGACGCCGCGGCCAGCAGCGTGGCGGGCAGCACGATCCGGGCCACCAGCCCCTCCGCCCCGCCAGCGAGCCGCACCCGCACCGCGTGCCGGGCGGCCAGGTGGCTGACCACGAAGAGACCCATCCGCTCGACCGCGGCCACGTCGGCGGTCGGCGGCGAGGCCAGCACGGCGTTCGCCTGCTCCAGCGCGGCCGGACTCATCCCGAGCCCCTGGTCGGCGATCTCCACCACCGCGCCGCCGCCCTCGGCCCGGGCGGTCACCCGGACCAGGGTGTCGGGCCGGGAGAAGGCCGTCGCGTTCTCCAGCAGCTCGGCCAGCAGGTGCACCAACTCCCCGACGGCGTGCCCCACCACGTACAGGTCGGCCACCGAGTCGTGCCGCACCCGCTGGTACTGCTCGATCTCGGCGCTGGCGGCGAGCAGCACCGCGCCGAGCCCGACCGGACGGTTCCACCGCCGGGTGGACTCGGTGCCAGCCAGCACCAGCAGGCTCTCGTCGTTACGGCGCATGCGGGCGGCCAGGTGGTCCAGCCGGAACAGGTTCTCCAACTGGTCCGGGTCGGCCTCCTCCCGCTCCAGGTCGTCGAGCAGCTCCAACTGCCGCTCCACCAGCACCTGGCTGCGCCGGGCCAGGTTCACGAACATCGCGTTGACCGTGCGCCGCGTCTCGGCCTGTTCGACGGCGACGCTGACCGCGCTGCGGTGCACCGCCACGAACGCCTCGGCCAGCTCGCCGATCTCGTCGGAGGACCGGACCACCGCGGGCGGCACGTCGATGGTGGGCACCCCACCGCTGACCGTGCGGAGCCGGTTCAGCGCGTACGGCAGGTCGATCTGGGCGATCCGCAGCGCCTGCCCCCGCAGCAGCTGGATGGAGTTCGCGACGGAGCGACCGATCAACAGGGCCAGCAGCACGGCGAGCCCGAGCACCACCACGATGCCGCCGACGACCAGCAGGGTGGTGCGCAGCCGTTCGCTGCTGACCTCGTCGGCCTGCGCCACCGCGTCGTCGAGCACCCGCACCTCGAGCTGGCGGAAGAGCTCCTGGCGCTGCTCGCTCGCGGCCCACCACTGGGCGGCGGGCAGCACCTCCGGCTGGGCCCCGCCGGCCGGCAGGCTCTTCTCCTCCAGCCGGGCGGCGGTGACGAAGGCGGGATCGCGTGAGGTCCGGTCGTACAGCTCGATCTGGGCGGTGGTGGCGGCCACCCGGAACGCGCCGAGCGCGGCGAGCTGCTGGGCCCGCAGGTCGGTGAGGGTCACCTCGTCGTCCAGCCCGTACCGGCCGGCCCGGGCCGCCTCGTAGAGCTGGCCCCGGATCCGCGACGACAACTCCTTGACCCGCGCCAGCTGCACGTAGCGCAGCACGGCGTCGGTGAGGGCCGGCTGGGGCTCTCCCGGTGACGGCTCGGCCAGCAGGTTGAGCAGCGCCTCGACGCACCGGTGGTAGTTGCCCAGCACGGTGTCGGTGCTGAGCACCGCCGGCGGGATCGCCGCTCGAATGTAGACCACCTGGTCGTAGGCCTCCAGCACCTCCGCGTACGCGACGCGCCAGGCGGCGTCGGAGTCGGCGAGCGGCGCGGCGGCCCGGCGCAGCTCGGAGACCGCCTGGTCGGTGGCGGTCTGCAACGGTTGCAGCGCGGCGGCGGCCGCCGCCCGGTCGGAGTCGACCCCGTCGCGGCGCAGCTCCGCCAACTCGCCCGCCGCGCGGTCGCGCTCCTGCTGGAGCCGGTCCACCACGGTGGTGATCTGCCGTCCGATGCCGACCTGCCGGGCGAAGTCGCTCAACGCGGTGGTCTGCCCGACCAGCACCACGGTCTGCACCCCGGCCAGCACCAGGAAGGCGACCGTGGGAATCACCAGGACGGTGGCCAGCTTGGTCCGCATCCGCCAGTCGCGCAGCCGGAACGGCGACCGCCGCCGGTGCGGTACGAGCCGGACTTCGCTGTCGTGTCGACGGTCCTGCTTCGTCGCGTCCTGGGTCGGGTCGGGACCAACGCCCACACCTGCCTCCTCGGTCCCCGCCTCCCCCTCGTCGGGGAGCGGGCTCCATCCAACCAGGCCCGGGAGCTGTGTCAACGGGCCGGAGGGGCGGCAGCGCTCAGGAGTTCGGCGCAGCGGCCACGAGCGACCGCCCGACCTCCACCGTCCGGCCCGCCCCGGCGAGCCGCTCCGCCTCGGCGATCCGGCCCGTCGCGACCAGCGCGGCGCCGATCGCGCCGATCTCCGGCTCGGAGCGGTGCCGCACCGTCCGCGGGGCGAGCGCCGTCGCGAACGCCGCTCGCCACCACGGGGAGGCGCTCACCGCTCCCCCGCCCAACACCACCTCGACCGGGGCGTCGACTCCGAACTCCAGCACGGCCAGGTCGTCGGCGACGAGCCGGCACAGCCCGGCCATCAGCCCGGCCAGGATCTCCACTCCCGTGGTGGAGAAGCTGAGCCGACGCAGCTCGCCGACGCCGGCCGGAGCCAGGCCCGGTGGCCGGTCACCGCCGAACCTCGGGTTGGTGGCGACGCCGCCGTCCGGCTTGATCCGGGCCAGCGCCTCCTCCAGCCCGGCGCCCTCGGGCAGCCGCAGCTCCCGGTTGGCCCAGGCGAACAGGTTGCCCCCGCTGGAGTACGCCGCCCCGGTCACCACGTACTCGTGGTCGGCCCGGTAGCGCCAGAGCTCGTTCGGCAGGGGTGGCGCCTCCTGCCCGACCGGGACCCGCTGCACCAGGCGGGCCGCCGCGGACGTCCCCACCGTCACCGCCACGCGACGCGGGTCGACACAGCCGGAGCCGACGTTGGAGGCGGCCCCGTCGCCGACCGGGGCGGCCCAGCGCGCGTCGGCCAGCTGCGGCCACCGGCGGGCGTGCTCCCGGCGGAGCCGGCCGTGCCAGCCCAGCGGGGCCAGTTCGGGCAGCTCGCCATCGCGGACCCCGGCCAGCTGGCACGCCTCGGCGTCCCAGTCCGCCGCGCCCAGGTCGAGCAGACCGGTCCCGGAGGCCATCGAGATCGACATCGGCGCCGCCTCGAGCAGCTCACCGAGCACGTACTCGACCAGGCCGACGAAGCGGACGGCGGAGCTCCCGGCGCGCTGCCGCAACCAGGGCAGCCGGACCGACCAGTAGCAGCGGTGCCACCACGTGCCGGTACGCCGGTGGTACTCCGGCGGGTCGGCCGGTCCGGTGGCTCCGGCCGGTGGCCCCGGTCGGGTGTCCAGCCAGGTGAGCACCGGGCCGAGTGGCGTGCCGCCGCCGTCGAGCGGGACCACCGAGTGCCACTGGGCGGAGAGCGCGACCAGTTCGACGTCCCGCAGGTGCCCGCCGTCGGCGAGCTCGTCCAGACACTCGACCAGGCAGGCGAGGTAGCCGACGGGGTCGAGGGTGCCGGCACCGTCGACCCCGACGCTCAGGTGCACCTTGCGCCGCGCCAACGCGCCCGGCAACGGATCGGCGTCCCCGTCCAGCACGAGTCCACGTACCGAAGAGGTACCCAGGTCGAGAGCGAGAATGTTCATCGCCGGTCACGGTACCCGCCACCCGGGTCGGTCACCTGAAGATCGGCGGGCGCTGGGGGCGCGTCCTGCCACGGACAACCGCTTCCGGACCGGGCGCGGGCCGCGTAGGGTGATCGGCATGCTCGCGCTGTCGTCCTGCTGGTGGCCCGCCGACCCGGCGGCCACCTTCCGCGCGTAGCTTTCCACGCGGCCGCCCGACGAGGCGGCCGCCGGTCTCTCCCCGGCCCCCGGGCCGCCCCGACGGGTGGCGCACCGGCCCTGGAGGAGACCCCGATGACCCGCCCGCACGACCTGCTCGCCGCCGTCGCCGACGGCGTCGACCCGGGTCCGTTCGCCCTCGTCCGCCGCGAGGGCGCCGACCACCTCGACCTCTTCACCGGAACGGTGGACGTCGCCGACCGGCTCGCCGACCTGCCGCTGCCCGACGACGCGGCGGCCGGGGCGCACACCCTGGCGCTGGTGCCGTACCGGCAGGTCACCGAGCGCGGCTTCGACTGCGTCGACGACGGCACCCCGCTGGAGTACCTGGCCATCGACGGGCACCACGTGATCCCGCTGGCCTCCGCGCTGGCCGCGCTGCCCGAGGCGCCGGTGGTCAGCGACGGCGCCGCCTTCGACGTCACCGACGAGGAGTACGCCCGGACGGTCGAGCGGGTGCTCGCCGAGGAGATAGGCCGCGGGGAGGGCGCCAACTTCGTCATCCACCGCACCCTGCACGCCACCGTGCAGGGGTCCCCGCTGCGGGCCGGGCTGGCGGCGCTGCGCCGGCTGCTGTGCGGGGAACGGGGCGCGTACTGGACGTTCCTGGTCCACACCGGGACCCGGATCCTGGTCGGCGCGAGCCCGGAGCGGCACGTCAGCGTCGACGACGGACTGGTGATGATGAACCCGATCAGCGGCACCTTCCGGCACACCGGCGCGGCGGCCGACCGGGACGCCCTGCTGCGCTTCCTCCGCGACCCCAAGGAGGTCGAGGAGCTGTACATGGTGCTCGACGAGGAGCTGAAGATGATGGCCACGGTGGCCGAGCACGGCGGCCAGGTGGTCGGGCCGTACCTGAAGGAGATGGCCCACCTGACCCACACCGAGTACCTGCTGGCCGGGCGGGGATCGAAGGACGTCCGGGAGGTGCTGCGGGAGACGATGTTCGCGCCCACCGTCACCGGCAGCCCGATGGAGAACGCCTGCCGGGTGATCGCCCGGCACGAGCGCACCGGGCGGCGCTACTACTCCGGGGTGCTGGCCCTGCTGGGTCGGGACGCCGCCGGCCGGCAGACCCTGGACGCGCCGATCCTGATCCGCACGGCGGAGCTCTCCCCCACCGGTGAGCTGCGGGTGCCGGTCGGGGCGACCCTGGTGCGGCACTCCACCGCGGCCGGTGAGGTCGCGGAGACGCACGCGAAGGCGGCCGGGGTGCTCGCCGCGCTCGGGCTGGGTCCGCAGGCGCCGGCCCCGGGCGCCGCGCCGGTGGTACGCCCCGACCGTCCCGGCCCGGCGCGTCCGGCGCCGCGTCCCGGGCCGGAACGGCCCCTCGCCGACGACCCCGAGGTACGGGCGGTGCTCGCCGAGCGGAACGACGCCCTCGCGCGGTTCTGGCTCGATCAGCGGGTGCCCGGGGCGATCGCGCTGCCAGGGCTGGCCGGACGCCGGGCGTTGATCGTGGACGGTGAGGACACCTTCACCGGGATGCTCGCGCACCAGCTCGGCGCGCTGGGCCTCACGGTCGACGTCCGTCCGTGGCACCGCCCCGCCCCGGTCGACCGGTACGACCTGGTGGTGGTCGGCCCGGGCCCGGGCGACCCGGGAAACCTCACCGAGCTGAAGATGGCGGCGCTGCGCGCGCTGCTGGCCGCGCGGCTGGACGCCGGCCTGCCCACCCTCGCGGTCTGCCTCGGCCACCAGCTGCTCGCCGGGCTGCTGGGGCTGCCGCTGCACCGCCGCGCGGCGCCGTACCAGGGGTTGCCGCGGGACGTGACCGTCTTCGGCACCCCTCGCCGGGTCGGCTTCTACTCGACCTTCACCGCCCTGGCCGACGCCGACCGGGTCCGCACCGGTCACGGCCCGGTGGAAATCTCCCGGGACCCGGCGGACGGCGCGGTGCACGCCCTGCGCGGTCCCGGCTTCGCCGGGGTGCAGTTCCACCCGGAGTCGGTGCTCAGCCGGGACGGCCTGGCGGTCCTGGCCGACCTGCTCGGCCACCTGCTGGAGCGCCCGGCCCGGCCGGTGCCGGCGCATGCTTCGCCCGATCGGGGGTAGGGGTGAGGGCGACCGGTGGCCCGGACGGGTCGAGAGCCCCCGCCCGGCCACCGGTCGTCCGGTCCGCCGTCACCGGCCGCCGCCCCGCGTCAGCCGGCCGAGCCCCTCTTCAACCTGGTGGCGATCTGCACCGCCCGGCGCGCGGTCAGCGCGGTCGCGCCCAGCGCGAGGTGGTCCGGCGCGATCTCGCCGTTGTTGCTGGTGTGCGAGGCGCCGTACGGATTTCCGGCGGTGAACTGGCTCGGGTCGGTGTAACCGGGGGTGACCACGAGGCCGCCCCAGTGGTAGATGATCGTGAACAGCGACAGCAGGGTCGACTCCTGGCCGCCGTTCGAGGTGGCGGTCGAGGTGAAGCCGCTGTAGACCTTGTCCACCAGCGCGCCCTGGGCCCAGAGCGGGCCGGTGGTGTCGATGAACTGCTTGAGCTGCGCGGCGATCATGCCGTACCGGGTGGGCGAGCCGAAGATCACCGCGTCGGCCCAGGCGATGTCGTCGATCTGGGCCTCGGGGACGTCCTGGGTCTCCAGGTGGTGCGCCTGCCACCCCGAGTTGGAGCGGATCGCCTCGGCGGGGGCGAGCTCGCGGACCTTGCGCAGCCGCACCTCGGCGCCGGCCTCCCCGGCGGCCTCGCAGGCCGCCTGCGCCATCTGATAGGTGATACCGGTCGCGCTGTAGTAGATCACCGCTACCTTGACCTGGCCGTCCATCGTCACGCTCCTCCTCGATCCGAATCAGCTCCGGCGACTACCCGTTGACCACCCCGGCAAACACACCCCGTGGCATGATCCGGACATGCAGATCAGGCCGGCCACCAGCGCGGACTGGCCCGGCATCTGGCCCTTCCTGCGCGACATCGTCGCCGCTGGTGAGACGTACACCTGGCCGCGCGACGTCACCGAGGAGCAGGCCCGCCGGCTCTGGTTGGTGCCACCGCCGGGACGCACGGTGGTCACGGTGGACCCGGACGGCACGATCCTCGGCTCGGCGAAGCTGGTGCCCAACCAGCCCGGTCCCGGCGACCACGTCGCCAACGCCAGCTTCGTGGTCGCGCCGGCCGCCGCCGGTCGGGGGATCGGCCGGGCGCTCGGCGGGCACGTGCTCGACCTCGCCCGGGCCGACGGCTACCGGGCCATGCAGTTCAACGCGGTGGTGGCGACGAACTCCCGGGCGGTCGGGCTGTGGCGGTCGCTCGGCTTCGACGTGGTCGGTCGGGTGCCGGAGGGCTTCCGGCACCCGACCGAGGGGTACGTCGACCTGCTGGTGATGTACCGGCGGCTCTGACTCAGCCGATCGCGTCCAGCGCGGCCCGGCAGTACCGGAGCAGCTCCTCGTCGGCGGCGACCTGGTCGGTCGTCCACGTCGCCTCGCGGACGTTGTGCCGGCGTACCCGGGCCAGCTCGGCGCGGAGCAGCGGCACGGCGTCGGCGGCGAGCGGACCGAACTCGGCCAGGTGCCGGACCACCTCCCGGGCGGTGTAGCTGTTGGCCCGCCAGGCCGACAGCAGCGTCGGCAGGGTCGCGGCGGCGTCGCCGGTCACCCGCCACAGCGCCACGGCGGCGGCCAGCGGCAGCCAACCGGTGCTGTCGGCGGCGGCGCACAGCTCGCGCAGCCGGGGCGCGGTCCCCGCGGCGGCCGGGCCCAGTTCGGCGAGCCCCCGCGCGGCGTCGCGCGCCTCGAACGTCGTCCCTTCGAGGGACCGGGCCAGCACCGGCAGGACGAGCTCCGCGTCGCCGGTGACCTGCCAGAGCGCCGACGCGGCCGGCAGGCGTTGGCGCCACTCGTCGGAGCCGGTCGCGCGGCGCAGCGCCGGCACCGCGTCGACGGCGGCCGGGCCGAGCGCGGCGAGCGCCCGGGCCGCTCCGTCGTCGGGCAGCCGGGCCAGCAGCTCCGGCAGGCAGGGGGCGGCGGCCGGGCCGATCCGCCCCAGCGCGTACACCAGCGAGGAGCGGAACCGTTCGGGCGCGTCGGGCAGGTCGCGCAGCCGGTCCCGGATCAGCGGCACCAGCTCGGCGGCGGCGGGCCCGAGCGCGGCCACCGCCTGGCCGACGTCCTCCGGCGGCTGGTCCTGTTCGAGGGCCCAGCGCAGCACCGGCAGCACCCGGCGGTCCGCCAGGGCCGCCAGCGCCACCGGCACCGGACCGAGAGCCGCCTCGCCGCCGCCCCAGCGGATGACCCAGGGCGGGGCGCCGCGGTCGTGCCGCGCCTCCCGGGGCGCGGCGTCCAGGGCGCGGACCATCGCGTCGGCGGCCGGCGCGGCCAGCACGTCCAGATGCCGCAGGCTCGACGCGGCGGCGCCGGCGAGTCGGGGCTCCGGGTCGAGCAGCTGCTCGCCCAGCCGGGCGACCAGCTCCCGGTACGGCCCCCGCCAGCCGTCGACGAGCCGTTGCACCGGGGCGATCGCGTCGTGGCGGCGGTACCACTCGGGCGCGTCCAGCAGCGCGGTGAGCAGGCGCGTCCGCTCGCCGACCCGGTCCCCCAGCGCCGCGCTGAGCTGCTGGACCAGCGGCGCCGCCGGCGGGGACGGCCGCCCGGCCAGCTCCCGCTCCCCCAGCTGCCGTACCGCGCCGCGCAGCGTGTCGGTGGTGAACCCGGCCGGGCTCGGCGGCGGCGCCTCCCGCGCGTAGAGCGCGTCGAACAGTGCCAGCGCGGTGGCGACGACGTCGACGCCGGGTGGCTCCGCCGCCTCGACGAGCTGGGCCAGGGCGGCCAGCCGCGGCTGGGGAGGCCCGTCGGCGGTGAGCGTCTCCACCAGCGGCGCCAACAGCCCGGCCGGGTCGACCCCGGTCAGTCGCCCGGTCCGGGCCAGCCGGCCCAGCCGCCCGAGCAGGTCGAGCAGCGCCTTTCGGACGTCCTCGTCGGCCTCGACGGCGAGCCGGTCGGAGAGGGCGGCGCTGATCCCGGCGTCCGGTCGGACCATCAGCGCTCCGGCGGCGGCGGCGCGCATCTCTGGATCGGGGTCGGCGAGCAGGGCCAGGAACACCGGCCGGGCGTCGGCGATCGCCGCCCGCGCCGCCATCTGGTGGGCGACCTCCTCCTCGTCGGCGTACTCGTCGTCCTCGTCCTCGTCGACGTCGTCGTACTCCGCGCCGGCGTAGCTGCCCAGCAGTTCGACGATGGGACCCCGGCCGGGCAGCTGAGGGCGGGCCGCGGCGTCCAGGAGGAACGGGATGGTGGCGAGGGTGGAGTCGTACACGTCGCCCTGGTGGTGCACCGCCCCGTACATGCCGTCCAGCGCGGTCTCCCGGGCCGCCGGGTCGTCGTCGACGAGGCCGCGCAGCAGCTCGGGCACCTCCACCGCGGGCCCGTACGCGTGGTGCAGCGCGGCCCAGTCGACGTCGTCCAGGCCGGCGAAGAGGCTCGAATCGTTGATCACGGCGCGGATTGTGCCGCGCCCCACCGACAGTGGGCCACCCCGGCGGCGGCTCAAGATTTGCGCAAGTTCCGGGTCACGCCGGTGCCCCGGTCGGGACCGGAAGGGGATCCTGATCGCAACCGGCGCCGGCTGCACCCGGGCAGCCGCCCCCGCGCCGGGCGCCTGAACGGGGGATCGCGCTGTGCCGGCAACGGCGCTGGCGTAGCGCGATCAGGGGACGCCTCAGCCGACCAGGCTCGTCATCAACCGGTCCAGCTCCGCCCCGGGGTCGGCGGTCAGCCCGGTGTGCACCGGCCCCGCCTGGATCATCGTGCTGCGCGGCGCGGCCAGCCACCGGAACCGCTCGCCCAGGCTCATCCGGCTCGCCGGACCGTCACCGCCGCAGGTCCGGCCCCAGGAGCCGAGCACCGTCGCCACCGCCTCCAGGTCCACGTCGGGCGCCAGCGCGCGCGCCCGCGCCGCGTCCAAATGGGTACGCGCGCCGAGGAAGTCCCGCTGCTGGCAGTAGAGCAGCACACCGACGTTGATCAGCTCGCCCCGCTCGACCCGGGGCACCAGCCGGATCACCGCGTACTCGAAGGGGGTCCTCATGCCGCGCCCCCCGGCAGCCAGTCGGCGGAGCGGGCCACCCGGCGGGCCAGGTGATCGACGTACGCGGCCCGGGCCGCGTCGGCGGAGGGGAAGTCCGGGCCGGCCAGCCAGACGTCCGGCACCAACGCGAGGACCTCGGTGAGCAGCTCCCGGGTGATGCGGGGCGACAGCTCGGCGTCGGCGGACGGCAGGTCGCCGGCGTACGGGGCCAGCACGTGGTCGTCGGCCCGGTAGGCGCGCCCCACCGCCGCCTCGGCGCGCGGCCAGTTGTGGTGGAAGTAGAGCGTCGCCCCGTGGTCGATCAGCCAGAGCTCCCGGTGCCAGACGAGCAGGTTGGGGTTGCGCCAGCTCCGGTCCACGTTCTCGGTGTACGCGTCGAACCACAGCACCCGGGAGGCGAGCGCGGCGTCGACCGGGTGGGCCACCGGGTCGTAGCCCAGCGCGCCGGGCAGGAAGTCCATGCCCAGGTTCGCCCCGCCGCTGTTGCGCAGCAGCTCCTGCACCTCCTGGTCCGGCTCGGCCCGCCCGATCACCGGATCGATGTCGAGCACCACCAGCCGGGGTACGGCCAGCCCGAGCCGGCGGGCCAGCTCCCCGCTGACCACCTCCGCGACCAGCGCCTTGGGCCCCTGCCCGGCGCCGGAGAACTTCGCCACGTAGGTGCCCAGGTCGTCGGCTTCCACCACGCCGGGCAGCGAGCCGCCCTCACGCAACGGGGTGACGTACCGGATTCCGGTGACCTGGCGGAGCACGACGCCCACCCTAGTCAGCGCCCGGCGGACGGCCCGCGCCGGGCGTCAGTCGTCGAGCTTGTCGCGCAGGTCGTCGACGCCCTGCTGGAGCCGGTTCACGGCGCCCTCGTTGTTGACGAAGGTGGAGATCCCGGCCGCGAGGGCCAGTCCGAGCAGCACGGCCAGCGCGCTGAGGACCAGGCCGCCGATGGCCACCCCCCGACCGGTCACCCCGGGCCGGCGGCTCATCTTCAGGCCCACGATACCGAGGATGACGCCGATGATGCCGAGTGGCAGACCGACCCAGGCGAGGATCGCGGTCAGCACGCTCAGCAGGGCGGCCACCCCGAACACCAGGGCGAAGGTGGCCGCCGCGCTCGTCTTGGCGGCGGTGCCGGTCTGCACCGGCTGGACACCGGACCTGCCGGGGCCCCCAGCGGGCTCTCGAGACGCGGTCATTGCGTTACCTCGCATTCCTCGCGACGGTGGACGGCGTCGCATTCCCACTGTCCGGGGACCTATGCGTCGTCGCGACGCTGTCCCGCACCCGCGCCGGAGCCCCGGCGGCGGCCGGACGAATGTGCTCGGGCCCGTCGGGTATCCGCGTCGTGACCCGCAAGAGGAAGGACGAACCATGCGTATGACCGAGCAGCAGATCGCCGCTCTGTACGGGCAGGACGTCCAGGACCGGTCGGGCGCGAAGATCGGCAGCGTCGGCCAGATCTGGGCCGACGCCACTGGCGAACCCACCTGGGTCAGTGTCGCGACGGGAACGATGGGCCACCACGAGGCGATGGCCCCGCTCGCCGGAGCCGGCGTGCACGAGGGCCGGCTCACGGTGCCGTACGACAAGTCGACCGTGCGAAGCGCCCCGAGCGTGGAGGCGGGCACCCAGCAGCCGCTCAGCAACGAGCAGCTCACCCAGCTCTACCGGCACTACCGGCTGGAGCAGCAGGCGGGCCCGCCGCCGCGGGCGTCCGGTGCGCCGGACCTCGTCCGCTCCGAGGAGCGGCTGCGAGTCGGCACCGAGAGCGAACCGGCCGGCGCGGCCCGGCTGCGCAAGCACGTCGTCACCGAGGACGTGCACACCACGGTGCCCGTCGAGCACGACGAGGTGAGCGTGGTGCGCGAACCGATCACCGCGGCGAACCGGGGTGACGCCCGGGCGCGGATCGGCGAGGAGCAGCGCGAGATGGAGCTGCGCGCCGAGCGACCGGTGGTCGGCAAGGAGCAGGTCCCGGTGGAGCGGGTGCGCCTGACCAAGGACGAGGTGGTCGAGGAGCAGCCGGTCGACGCGCAGGTGCGCCGGGAGCGCGTCGACGCCGAGGTGCCGGAGCCGGCACGACGGCGACGCTGACACGGCCGCCACGGCGCTGACCGTGGACGCCGGGCGGGTGGGCGACAGCCCCCCGCCCGGCGCCGTCGTCTCCGCGGCACGTCGGGCGTCCGCCGGTGCCCACCGGCGGACGCGCCGTCTTCCCCGGGTATGTCGGGGCGTCCGCCTATGCTCACCGGCGGACCAGTAGGAAGGCGGCGGCATGACGGAGCTGACCGGCGGTGAGGCGCTGGCGTTGCGGATGACCAGCCTGCTGCTGCGGGCGCACCCGCGCGGCGGGCCGACGGACGTCGCCGGTGTGGTGGAGTGGTTCGGCGCGATGCAGGCGCAGGACGCGGCGAGCGCGATGTGGTCGCTGGGCGTCCGGCTGCCCGGGCGGACCCTCGCCGACGTGCGGGCCGCGCTGGAGCGGCGGGAGGTGCTGCGCACCTGGCCGATGCGGGGCACCGTGCACCTGGTGCCGGCCCGGGACGCGCACTGGATGCTGGCGGTGACCGGGGTCCGCGCGCTGGCCGGGGCGGCGGCCCGACGGGCGGTCCTCGGGCTGAGCGAGGCCGACGCCGACCGGGCCGCCGACGTGCTCGGCGCGGCGCTGGCCGGCGGCGGGCGACTCACCCGTGCCGAGTGCCTGGAGGCCCTGGCCGCCGCCGGCATCGACACCACCGGCCAACGCGGCTACCACCTGCTCTGGTACGCCAGTCAGCGGGGCGTCACCTGCATCGCCCCGCACGTCGGCACCGAACAGACCTTCGCCCTGCTCGACGAGTGGGCGCCCGAGCCGCACCGGCCGGAACGTGACGAGGCGCTGGGCGTCCTGGCCCGGCGCTACTTCCGCGGCCACGGTCCGACCACCCGGCAGGACTTCGCCGGCTGGACGGGGCTGACCGCCGCCGACGCGAAGCGGGGCATCGCCGTCGCCGGCGCCGACCTGGCCGCGGTCGGAGTCGACGGCGTCGAGGCGTACCTCGACCCGGCCCTGCTGGACGCGCCCCGCACCCCGCGCGACGACGTGCTGGCGCTGCCCGGCTTCGACGAGTACCTGCTCGGTTTCAAGGACCGGACGTTGATGCTCGACCCGGCGCACGGGCGGGCGGTCGTGCCCGGCGGCAACGGCGTCTTCCAGTCGACGGTGGTGCGCGGCGGCCGGGTGGTCGGCACCTGGAAGCGCACGATCGGCCGGACGGCGGTGACCGTGACGGTGCGGCCGCTGGTCCCGCTCGACGCCGACGTGCGGGCCCGGGTCGAGACGGCGCTGGGCGGGTACGCCCGCTTCCTCGACCTGCCCCTTCGCCACTCCTGGTGACGCCGCCCGCGCGTCGGGGGCCGGTGGCGGCGCACCGCCACCGGCCCCCGCTCCCGCCCGCGGTGGTTCAGCCGGCGAGCGCGCCCTCGGCCCGGCCCTCGTGCAGGGTCAGGTTGCGCCCGCTGGACGGGTCGAACAGGTGGATCTTCTCCAGGTTGAACCAGACCCGCCGGTGGTGTCCCTCGGTCACCGGCGACTCCGCCGACAGGCGGGTGACCAGGTTGGCTCCGCCACCGGAGAAGTCGGCCCCGGCGTCGGCCGCCAGCTCCTCCAGCTCGGCGGCGCTGGCCCGCTCCCCCTCCACGCTGAAGTAGACGTACTTGTCGGAGCCCATCGACTCGACGATGTCCACCGGCGCCTCGAACTCCATGCCCCGGCGGCGGCTGTCGTCGTCGACCAGCTCGGCGTCCTCGAAGTGCTCGGGACGGATGCCGAGGATCAGCTCGCGCGGGGCGTCGGCCCCCGCCAGCTGGCGGCGGACCCGCTCGCCGAGCGGCACGTCGCCCAGGGCGGTACGGAGCTTGCCGTCCTCCACCGCCGCGTGCAGGAAGTTCATCGACGGCGAGCCGATGAAGCCGGCGACGAAGAGGTTGCGCGGGTGGTCGTAGAGCTCCTGCGGCGGGCCGACCTGCTGCACCGCGCCACCCCGCATGATCACCACACGGTCGCCGAGGGTCATCGCCTCGGTCTGGTCGTGGGTGACGTAGACGGTGGTGGTGCCGAGCTGCTTCTGCAGCCGCGACACCACGGTGCGCATCTGCACCCGCAGCTTGGCGTCCAGGTTGGACAGCGGCTCGTCCATCAGGAACGCCTTGGGCTGCCGGACGATCGCGCGTCCCATCGCCACCCGCTGCCGCTGGCCGCCGGAGAGGTTGGCCGGCTTGCGGTCCAGCAGCGCGGTCAGCTCCAGTACCTTGGCCGCCTCGTCGACCTTCTGGTTGATGGTGTCCTTGTCCATCTTCGCCAGCCGCAACGGGAAGGCCATGTTCTCCCGGACGGTCATGTTCGGGTAGAGCGCGTACGACTGGAACACCATCGCGATGTCCCGGTCCCGGGGGGCCTTGTCGTTGACCCGCTGCCCGGCGATGCGCAGCTCCCCGGAGCTGATGTCCTCCAGTCCGGCGATCATGTTGAGGGTGGTGGACTTCCCGCAGCCGGAGGGGCCGACCAGGATGACGAACTCGCCGTCGGCGATCTCCAGATCGACGTCCTGCACCGCCATGGTCCCGTCCGGGAACCGCTTGCTCACCTTGTCCAGCACGATGTCAGCCATTGTTGTCACCTATCCCTTGACTGCGCCGGAGGTCAGTCCGGAGACGATGCGGCGCTGGAAGAAGAGCACGAACAGGATGATCGGAATGGTGATCACCACGGCGGCGGCGCAGATCGCCCCGGTGGGGTCCTCGAACTGCGACTCGCCGGTGAAGAACGACAGCGCCACCGGCACCGTGCGGGCCCGCTCGGTGGAGGTGAGCGTGATGGCGAAGAGGAAGTCGTTCCAGCAGAAGATGAAGACCAGGATCGCCGTGGTGAACAGGCCCGGCGCGGCGAGCGGGGCGATGACCCGCCGGAACGCCTGACCCTGGGTGGCGCCGTCCATCTTCGCCGCCTTCTCCAGGTCCCACGGGATCTGCTTGAAGAACGCCGACAGCGTGTAGATCGCCAGCGGCAGGGCGAAGGTGATGTACGGCAGGATCAGCCCCGGCCAGGTGTCGAAGAGGCCGAGCTGCCGCTCGATCTCGAACAGCGGCGACACCAGCGACACCTGTGGGAACATCGCGATCAGCAGGGAGACCCCGACCAGCAGCCGCTTGCCGGGGAAGTCCAGCCGGGAGATCGCGTACGCGGCCATCGCCCCGAGCACCACCGCGATCAGCGTGGCGATCAGCGCGATGCCGATCGAGTTGACCAGGGCCCGGACGAACTGGTCGGTGTCGAAGATCGTCCGGTAGTTGTCCAGGGTCCACTCCCGGGGGATGAACTTCCCGTCGGTGATGGTGGCCGGGGTCTTGAAGGACAGCGAGGCGATCCAGAGCACCGGGACGAGCGCGAAGACGACGACGATGACGTCCAGCAGGCCCCAGCGCAGCTTCGCCCGCGTGGTGGTTTCGGCCATGTCAGCGCCTCTCCCCGTCGTCGCTGCCGGGGGCAGCGGTGCCGAACAGCTTCACGAAGACGAAGGCGATGATCGCCACGGTGATGAAGATCAGCACCGACATCGTGGAGCCGATGCCGAGGTTGAGACCCCGGATCAGGTTGTTGTAGGCGAGCATCGACACCGAGGAGGTCTCGTTGCCGCCGTTGGTGAGCACGAAGATGTTGTCGAAGACCCGGAACGCGTCGAGGGTGCGGAACAGCAGCGCGACCAGGATCGCCGGCTTCATCACCGGCAGCATCACCTTGGTGAACCGCTGCCAGGCCGTCGCACCGTCGGTGGAGGCGGCCTTGAGCAGGTCCTCCGGCACGAGCGCCAGCCCGGCCATCAGCAGCAGCGCCATGAACGGGGTGGTCTTCCAGATCTCCGCCAGCATGATGATCGCCAGCGAGCTGGCCCGCTCGGTCAGCGGCGCGCTGCCGTCGAGGAGGTTGGCCAGGTAACCGGTGCCGGGCGTCCAGGCGTACCGCCAGGAGAAGGCGGCCACCACCGTGACGATGCCGTACGGGATGAGCGCGGCGGTCCGGACGATGCCCCGGCCGACCAGCGTCCGGTGCATGATCAGCGCCAGGCCCATGCCGAGCACCAGCTCGATGGCGACGGTGACCACCGTGATGAGCATGGTGACTCCGAACGCCGTCCACCAGAACTCGTTGGTCAGCACGGTGGCGTAGTTCTCCAGCCCGATGAACTCACGCTGGTCCGGGAAGCGCAGGTCGAAGCGCTGGAGGGACAACCAGACCGAGTAGAGGATCGGGTACGCCGTCACCAGCACCATGACCAGGGCCGCCGGGGCGCAGAGCAGCCAGCCCAGCTTCCGTTCGGCCTTCTTGTTCTCACTCAGCGGGGCCCTGCCCCGGCCGGCCCGCTGGGCCGGCACGGCGGCGTGCCGCCCGGTCGACGAGGTCGCGGTCTCGTCGGCGCTGACGTCCGCGCCGGCGGGAGTGGCGTTGATGCTCATGCGGTCACCTCCCTCTGCTGGGCGACGAGTGACGGCGTCACGCCGAGGCGGTGGGTCCGCGCGGTCACGGCAGGACCCCCTTCGACTCGAGGGCGTCGGCGATGGCGTCCCGCAGCTCGTCGGCGGTCCGCTCCGGCTCGATCGCCGACGGCGGCGACAGGATCGCCGACATCACCGTGGAGATGCTCTGGTACGCCGGGGTCAGCGGACGGACCGCCGGGTCCTTGAGCTCCTCCAGGATGGTCTCCTTCATCGGGTACGCCTCGGCCATCTCGGGGTCGTCGTAGACCTTCTCGATGGTCGGCGGCACGCCGTCGTTGATCGCGGAGGACTTCTGGTTCTTCTCGTTGCGGATGCACTTCGCGGCCTCGAAGGACTCCGTCGGGTGCTCCGAGTAGGCGCTGACCGCCATGTTCACCCCGCCGATGGTGACCTTGCTCGGGGTGTTCGCGTCGATCCCGGGGATCCGGGCCCACTTGACCTTCTTGGCCAGCTCCGGGTCGGCCTCCTGCAACGCCGGGTAGACGAAGGGCCAGTTGACCTGGAAGGCGCCGGCGCCGGACTGGAACTCCAGCCGCACCGGGTCCTCCGTGGCGTTGCTGAACGACGCCGACGTCACGCCCGACGTGGCGAACCGCTTGAGCTGGTCGAGGGCCTTGACGGTGCCCTCGTCCATCACGGCCCGCGTGCCGTCGTCGCTGAGGATCCGGCCGCCGGCGCTCTCGGCGAGGGTGTTGTAGAGGACGACCAGGCCCTCGTACTGCGCGCCCATGGTGAGCACCTGGTACGGCTTGCCCTGCTGCTTCAGCTGCTGGGCCGCGGAGATCATCTCGTCCCAGGTCCGCGGCGCCTCCGGCGTCAGGTCGGTGCGGTACCACAGCAGCTGCACGTTGGTGTTCTTCGGCGCGGCGTAGAGCTTGTCCTCGTAGCGGGCGGTGTCCAGCGGGCCGGCGAGGGTGCCCTGCTCCACCTCGGCCCGGTCCTGGCCGGTCCACTCGCGGATCCAGTCGGCGCTGGCGAACTCCTGGGTCCAGGTGACGTCGAGACCGAGCACGTCCATTCCGGTGTCCTCGGCGGCCAGCCGGCGGACCATCTGCACCCGCTGCTCGTCGGCCTGCCGCGGCAGCACCCGGTAGGCGATCCGGTAACGCCCCTGCGCCTGGGCGTTGCACTCGTCGACCACCTTCTGCAGGTTCTGCTCGGGCGGGTAGTACAGGTTGATCGTGGGCGTGCCACCGGCTCCGCCGTCGGAGCCGCAGGCAGCCAGCGGAGCGACCAGCGCCAACGCGGCGGCGGCCGCACCGAACCGCACGCCCGGTCGGCGTCGATGTCGGGTCGCTCCGGGGTGTGTCGTCATCGCCCTCCCCCTTTCTTCGGCGAGAACCGGGGAAAGGCCCGTGCCCCGGCGCACGGCGGAACGGCCCGGCATGGGGACGGCGGAATCGCGCCAACTCCGGGCGTTTCGTGCGCCCACAGTGCCCGAGCCGACACGCCGCGAAACCTCGGCGTGTCGAAGCAGCGCGCCGGGCCGGGGACATGCGGCAGATCACCGCGGAGCGGCCCGTCCGATCCCCGCCCCGCCGCTCGCCGTCACGGCCGCACGCGGTGCGGTGGGTCGGGGTGTCCCGCCCGTGGGCGAGCGCGACATGCCGTCGAGCGTGCGGCGTGACGGGCGCGCGCCGCGTCGGGGAGGCGGGGTGTCAGGGGCGACCGGCATGATGGCCGCATGATCGCGCGCTTCAAGGATCTCTGCATGGACGCCGCCGACCCCCGGGCCCTGGGAGACTTCTGGGCCGGGATCCTCGGCGGGGAGGTGGTCGACACCGGCGACGGCGACGTGCGGGTCGACCGGGGGCCGGGTGGGGCCGGGCCGGAGTCGATCTGGGTGAACCGGGTGCCCGAGTCGCGTACCGGCAAGACCCGCGTCCACCTGGACCTGCGCCTGGCCGGCGCCGACCCGGCGGTGCTGCTGGCCGCGGGGGCGCGGCTGGTCCGCGAGCCGGACTCGGAGATCAGCTGGTGGGTCCTCGCCGACCCGGAGGGCAACCAGTTCTGCGCCTTCGCCGGCCGCGAGGGCACCCGACCGGGCCCGTTCGAGCTGGTGGTCGACTGCGCCGACCCGGTGGCGCAGGCGACCTGGTGGGCGGGGGTGGTCGGGGGCTGGGTGGAGACCTCGGACGAGGGTCACGCCTCGGTGGTCGGCGCGGCGGGCTTCCCCTGGCAGGACTGGGTCTTCGACCCGGTGCCCGACCGCAAGCGGGTGAAGAACCGGGTGCACTGGGACGTCGACCTCACCGGCCCGGACGCCACCGCGCTGATCGCCGCCGGGGCGACCCTGCTGCGGGAGCCCGACGCCGACGTCGACTGGTGGGTCCTCGCCGACCCCGAGGGCAACGAGTTCTGCGCCTTCGCCCCCCGCCGGGCGGCCTGAGGGAGGCGTCCCAGGAGGTGGACGCGGCGGGACTGTCCTGCGCCCGCCGCGTCGACTAGCGTCTGAGGGGCTCCCCGCCGGCGCGTCGCCGTCGAAGTCGATACGCCTCCGGCCGACCCCAGCCCGCCCGATCGGTTGGTTCTCGCGCGAACTCCCCTCTGCCGGATCGCCGGTTGGGCAGGATCGTCCCCAAGGAGGAGGTGCTCCGTGGTGCAGGACACCCGCGCTCTCGCCCTGACGTTCGAGGTGAGCGGCCTGCCACCGGTCAAGACCGAGGCGCTGTCCATCTTCGCCGCCGGGCATCGGCAGGCGACGAGGGTCCGCGCCCTGCTCCAGGCGGCCTGTACCGCGGCCCAGCGCACCGGCTGGACCCCGCTGTCCGGGCCGATCGAGGTCGACCTGACCCTGCGTTGCCCGCCGGGGCACCGCACCTCCGACGCCAGCACCCTGCTGGGCGGGGTGTGCGCGGTGCTCCAGGACAAGAAGCGGGTGGCCAACATCGGCCTGGCCCACCTCGGCGTGCTGGTCGACGTCGCGCTCTACGGCGACGACCGGCAGATCCGCCGGCTGTCGTACGGGGAGGAGCCCGCGGAGGACTTCTCCTACCAGGTACGGGTGGCCGCCCTGCCGACCGTGGTTTGACCGACGCCCGTGGTGGGGTACCGCGGACGCCGACGAAGGGAGCGCCGATGTCGGAGCCACATGTCACGCTCGACCCGAGCGGGCTGGACCCTGTGCAGCAGAAGCTGCGCGGCCCGCTGGAGGACCAGCTGACCTCGGCCCTGCAGGCGGCCACCGATCGGATCCGGGCCAGCTACGCCGGTGAACCGGTCGAGCAGGTCTGCCAACGACTGCTCGACGAGACCCGGTCCGGGTTGCACCCGGACATCGCCGCCGGCTTCAACCCGGACATGGACGAGTTCTGCCGGGTCGCGGTCGCGATCGTCCGCGAGGTCTCCTGAGGGCGGCCCCGCCGGGCGGCCCGGGAAACAGCACCGGAACCGGTAACGGGAATGACGGCTCAGGCATGTAACGAAAATGGCGCACGAGACGCTTCACATCATTTGGAGATGAGGAACCGATCCGGCCGGCAATTTCGCTGGCCGGGTCAGGACCGGGTCCGCAACTCCCCGGTCCTGACCCCCAGCCGTCCGGGGTGGCAGCGGAATTCGCCTGCGCGGGCACGGCGGGACGTGGCACGCCGCTCACGCCGGCCCAGCACGGCGAGCCGGCCCGCTTGCACTCAGCTCCACGGTGCCCCACCACCGGACTTCGGTGCGTTCCCGACTCACCCCGAAGAGCCGTGAACGCGCGCCCAGATTAGGCAGCCCGGCCGGAGCGGGACAAGCATTTCGGGGCCCGGCTGAATGTGATTCAAACCAATCATGAATTGCGGCATGTCCGCGTAACACGCGCCGCCGGGATGGCGCTGTTCGTTGTCGGAACGACTTCTCGCCCGACGGTCGATCGACGGCCCGGGCCGCGCCCGGTGCCGGCCCGTCGCCGGGTCGGGGCGCTCGGGGGCCGGAAACCACCACGGGTACGCCTGCGACGTTACCCGCCCGGCGGCCCTCAGAAGTGCCGGAGCAGGTCGGTGAACTCCGTCAGGCGGAGCACGCCCTCGTCGTCCGGGTCGACGTCGTCGTGTTCGAGGATCCAGGTGTTGTCATTGGGGATGAAGACGGCGCGCATCCCCACCGCCCGGGCCGGCAGGATGTCCGACTTCGGGGAGTTGCCGATCATCCAGGCGGCGGCCGGGTCGAAGCCGTGCTCGCCGGCCAGCCAGCGGTAGGTGTCGGCGTCCTTCTCCGGCACGATGTGCGCGGCGCGGAAGTGGGGCAGCAGCCCGCAGGCGTCGAGCTTGCGCTGCTGCTCCTCGCGGTCGCCCTTGGTCAGCAGCAGCAGGTCGTACCGGCCGGCGAGGGCGGCCAGCGTCTGCGCCACCCCGGGCATCAGCTCGACCTGGTGGGCGACGAGGGCGGTGGCCAGCTCGTCGATCTCCCGGCGCTCCCGCTCGGTGGCCGGCCGCTCCCGCAGCCGCTCGAGGCACTCGCCGAGGCTGCGCAGGAAGACCTTGCTGCCGTACCCGTGGGCCACGGCGTTGGCCCGCTCGATGTCGTCCAGGACGGCCCGGATCTGCGCGCGGTCCAGGGTGGGGTGGTCCAGCCACTCCAGGAAGTCGTCGATCACCCGCTCGAAGACCACGTTGTTCTCCCAGAGCGTGTCGTCGGCGTCGAAGATGAGCACGCTGGTGTCCGTACGCTTCCCCATCGGTCCCTCCCGGTCTCGCTCGGGACACGCTACTGCGCGCCGCCGGCGGGATCATCCGGGTTACGGCGGCGACGGCCGTCACCGCGTCGCGGGACCGGGCCGGCGAGCAGCCCGAGCGCGATCATCTCCTCCCGCTGCTCCTGCCGGTCCGGCCGCAGCCGCCCGCCCCGAGTCAGCATGACGACGCCGTGCAGCAGCGACCAGCCGACCTCGGCGAGGGTGTCCAGGTCACGGCCGTCGGCCAGCGGCACCAACGCGGCGCGCAGCTGGGCGAAGGCGGCCCGGGGCGCCCCGGGCGCGGGGTCACGGCCGAGGGTGAGGTCGGAGGTGTGGGCGAGCATGGCGTCGTACACCTGGGGGTTGGCGTAGGCGAAGTCCAGGTAGGTGGTCACCACGGCCGGCCAGGCGCCGCCGCCGGCGCCCGCCCGGGCGGTGGCGAGCGCGGCGGCCAGATCGGCGAAGCCGCGCAGCGCCACCGCGGACAGCAGCGACGCCGGGCCCGGGAAGCGGCGGTACAGCAGCTCGATCTCGGTGCCGGTGCGTTCGGCCAGCCGGCGGTGGGTCACCGCCGACCACCCCTCGGCCTCGGCCAACCGCCGGGCCGCGGCGACGACGCCGGCCGGCCCGGCCGGTTCGGCGTCTCCCTCGGCTGCTGACGACACCTGGTGGATGCTAGTGAACGTCACCTTCCGCATCCGTCTGGTGACGGATTGGCGACTGCGCGGGCGGCGTCAGCGGCGCAGGGTGAGGATCAGGTCGGCGACCAGCGCCGTCCACCCGGTCTGGTGCCAGGCCCCGAGCCCGGCGCCGTTGTCGCCGTGGAAGTACTCCGGGAAGGAGATCAGGTCCCGCCAGTCCGGGTGGGTCTGGAAGAGCTGGGCGGCGCCGTAGATCGGCCGCCGACCCCAGTCGTCCCGGGTGAACAGCGAGATCAGCCGGGCCGAGAGGTCGTCGGCGATCTGGTCCAGGGTGCACTTGCGCCCGGAGCGGGTCGGGTACTCCACCTGGAGGTCGTCACCGAAGAACGCGGCGTAGTCCCGCAACGCGCTGATCAGCAGGAAGTTCGTCGGCATCCAGATCGGGCCGCGCCAGTTGGAGTTGCCGCCGAAGAGGCCGCTGGTCGACTCGGCCGGCTCGTAGCCGACGCAGAACTCCTGCCCACCCAGGGTCACCGCGAACGGCTTGTCCAGGTGGGCCCGGGACAGGGTCCGCAGGCCGAAGTCGGAGAGGAACTCGTCGCTGTCGAGCATCCGGGCGAGCAACCGGACCACCTGCTCCGGGCCCACCATGGAGAGCAGCCGCTGCTGGCGGCCGTCCGGGCCGAGCCGGCGGGCGCCGATGACGTCGGCGTACTCGGGGCGGTGGGTGAGGAACCAGCGCAGCCGGGCCCCCAGCTCCGGCAGGCGTCGGAGGGTCTTCGCGGTGAGCCGGGTGGTGGCCGCCAGCGGCAGCAGCCCCACCACCGAGCGCACCTTCAGCGGCACCTGACTACCGTCGGCCAGCCGCAGCACGTCGTAGAAGAACGCGTCCTCGGCGTCCCAGAGCCCCTGCTCGTAGGCCGCCGCCGCGATGTACGCGAAGTGCTCGAAGAACTTGGTGGCGGTGTCGACGTAGGCGTGGTCGTGCTCGGCCAGCACGATGGCCATGTCGAGCATGTTGAGCGCGTACATCGCCATCCAGCCGGTGCCGTCGGACTGCTCCAGCACCCCCGCCACGGGCAGCGCGGCGGAGCGGTCGAACGGGCCGACGTTGTCCAGCCCGAGGAAGCCGCCCTCGAAGACGTTGTTGCCGCCGGTGTCCTTGCGGTTGACCCACCACGTGAAGTTGAGCAGCAGCTTGTGCATCACCCGGGCGAGGAACTGGTGGTCCCGGCTCCCGTCGATCTCGAAGACCTTCAGCGCCGCCCAGGCGTGCACGGGCGGGTTCACGTCGCCGAACGCCCACTCGTACGCCGGGATCTGCCCGTTGGGGTGCAGGTACCACTCGCGCAACAGCAGCAGGAGTTGGTCCTTGGCGAAGCCCGGGTCGACCCGGGCGATGCTCACGCAGTGGAAGGCCAGGTCCCAGGCCGCGTACCAGGGGTACTCCCAGGGGTCCGGCATGGAGATCACGTCGAAGCTGTTCATGTGCCGCCAGGCGCTGTTGCGCCCGTGCCGCCGCCCGGCCGGCGGGGGCGTCGAGCCGGGATCGCCTTCCAGCCAGCGCTTGACGTCGAAGTGGTAGAACTGCTTGCCCCACATCAGCCCGGCGATCGCCTGCCGGGCGACCAGTGCCTCGTCCGCGCTGGCCGCCGGCGGGATGACCCCGGCGAAGAAGCGGTTCGCCTCGGCCCGCCGGGCCCAGACCACCGCGTCGAACCCGGCGCCGAGGTCGGCCGGGGGTGGCGGCGGGGCGGCCGGCGGCGGGGCGGTGCGGGTCAGCCGCAGCCGGATCTGCCGCTGCCCGCCGGCCGGCACGTCGAGGACGTAGTGCAGCGCGCCCTTGGTCCCCTCCCGGTCCGGGTTCACGGTCGCCGCGCCGGCCACCACGTGGTCGTTGATGCCGTCCTTCGGGTACGGCGACCGGCCGGGCAGCCCCCAGAGCCGCTCGGCGTTGGTGTCGTTGTCGCAGAGCAGCGGGACCGGGTCGCCGTCGCCCTCCAGCAGGATCTGGCCGAGCACCCCGTGCTCACCGACCAGCCGGGAGCCCTCCCCCACCAGCCGGGGCACCCGGTCCGCGCCGGGCGGCCCCCAGGCCCAGGTGTTGCGGAACCACAGGTGCGGCAGCACGTGCAGGGTGGCCGCCTCGGCGGCCCGGTTGGCCACCGTCACCACCACGCACAGGTCGGTGGGGGACGCCTTGGCGTAGTCGACGGTCACCGCCCAGTACCGGTCGTCGTCGAAGATCCCGGTGTCGACCAGCTCGTACTCGGTCTCGTCCCGGCCGCGCAGGGCGTTGACGGCGACCAGCTCGTCGTACGGGAAGGCGGCCTGCGGGTAGTGGTAGCGCCAGCGCATCCAGGAGTGGGTGGGGGTGGAGTCCTCGTACCACCAGTACTCCTTGACGTCCTCGCCGTGGTTGCCACCGTCCCCGCCGAGGCCGAACATCCGCTCCTTGAGGATCGGATCCCTGCCGTTCCAGAGCGCCAGGGCGAAGCAGAACGTCTGCCGGTCGTCGCAGACGCCCGCCATGCCGTCCTCGTTCCACCGGTAGGCTCTGGACCGCGCGTGGTCGTGGGGAAAGTAGTCCCAGGCCGTACCGTGTTCGCTGTAGTCCTCCCGGACTGTCCCCCATGCCCGCTCGGACAGATAGGGACCCCATGCGCGCCAGTCCTGCTCCCCGGCGTCGGCCTGGGCCAACCGGAGCCGTTCGGCGTCGGGAGACGGTGCGTCGGAGGGCGATCTGTCGGTGAACACGTGCACATCTTCGACGCCGCCGGGGTACTTGACCACAGCGCCCATTGTCGTCGTGGCGCGTTCCACCCCGCGGCCGCAGGAGGAAAGTAGTTGATCGAGATCGGTTTCGGCCCCCAGGTCTGCGGTGAGCTGACCGCTGGGGCGACCCGGGAGTGGCTGGTCACCGACGGCCGCGGCGGGTACGCCATGGGCACGGTCGCCGGGCTGCGGACCCGGCGGTACCACGGACTGCTGGTGGTCTCGGGCGAGACGCCGGCGTCGCGTTCGGTGGGGCTGGTCAGCCTGGACCCGGCGGTGACGTGGCCGTCCGGGGAGCGGGTCCGGCTCGGCGCGCACGAGTGGTCCTCGGGGGTGGTCGACCCGCGCGGCTTCGAGCTGCTGGAGCGCTTCGACCTGGTCGACGGGCTGCCGCGCTGGCGCTGGCGGATCGGTGACGTGGTGATCGAGCGGGAGATCGCGATGACCCACGGCCGTCCCCTCGTGTCGGTGGTGCACCGGCTGGTGGCCGGCGGGCCGGTCCGGCTGGAGCTGGCGGCGGCCTGCACCTGGCGGGACGCGCACGGCGAGCGCCGCGCGGACGGCCCGGAGCCGCGGATGGAGCCGGTCGCCGACGGGGTGGTGGTGGAGGGCGCGTTCCGGCTGGCCGGGCCGGACTGGGCGCCGGCCGGGCAGTGGTGGCTCGGCGTGCACCACCGGGAGGAGGCGGCCCGCGGGCTGCACCCGGACGAGGACCTCTGGTACGCGGGGCACTTCGCCGGCGCCCTGGACCGCCCCGGCGACACGGTCTCTGTGCTCGCCTGGGCCGACGACCTGGCCGTCGAGCCGCCACCGGCGACCGAGGTGGTGGCGGCGGCCCGGCGGCGGCACCGGGCGGTGGTGGCGGCGGCGAAGCCGGCCGACCCGGTCGAGGCCACGCTGGCCCTGGCCGCCGACGCCTTCGTGGTGGGCACCGCGACCGGCCCGGACGTGGTGGCCGGCTACCCGTGGTTCGGCGCCTGGTCGCGGGACACCATGACCTCCTACGAGGGGCTCTTTCTCTGCACCCACCGGGCCGACGAGGGCCGGGAGCTGCTGCGGTCGTACGCGGCGACGCTGTCGGAGGGGATGCTGGCGAACACCGCGGACACCGGTCGGGTGGAGTACAACACCGTCGACGCGACGCTGTGGTTCCTGCACGCGGTGAGCCGGCACGTGACGGTCACCGGCGACACCGACCTCGGCGACGAGCTGCTGCCGGCGCTGCACGGGGTGGTCGAGGCGCACGTGGCCGGCACCCGGTACGGCATCGCGGTCGACCCGGCGGACGGGCTCCTCACCCAGGGCGGCACCCCGGGCACCGCGCTGACCTGGATGGACGCCCGGGTGTACGGGGCCCCGGTGACGCCGCGCACCGGCAAGCCGGTGGAGGTCAACGCGCTGTGGGTGAACGGGCTGGCCGGCCTGGCCGAGCTGACCGAGCTGGCCGGGCGGGACGCCGGCGAGCTGTGGCGGCTGCACGGCCGGGCGCGGGACGCGTTCCGCAAGCGCTTCCCGGCGCCGACCGGCTGGCTGCACGACGTGGTGGACGGGCCGGCTCCGGCGTACCCGCTGGGCGGGGCGGCGCACCACGACGACGACCTGCTCCGCCCCAACCAGCTGCTGGCCTGGTCGCTGCCGTACGCCCCGCTGGAGCCGGATCCGGCGGCGCTGCGCCGGGTGGCGGCCGGGCTGCTGACCCCGCTGGGCCCGCGCAGCCTCTCCCCCGACTCGCCCGGCTTCACTGGCCGGCACCGGGGCGGGCCGGCCGAGCGGGACGGCGCCTACCACCAGGGCACCGTCTGGCCGTGGCTGACCGGGCCGCTCGTCGAGGCGTACCGGAAGGCCGGCCTACCCACCGATGACCTTTTGGTCGGACTTGACGGACATTTGGGGGATTACGGACTAGGATCGGTCAGTGAGACGGCCGACGGCACCGCGCCGCACGCCGCCACCGGCTGCCCCTTCCAGGCCTGGTCGGTGGCCGAGCTGCTCCGCGTCCGGCGGTCCCGCTAGGAACGCGTTACACACTGGCAACGACGGCGTCTCCGCTGGTTATCCAGCGGTCGGCAGGATTGGCCCCGACCCCGGGCACGCGACGGGCACCCCTCACGGTGTCGACCGCCGTGCGCCCAGGACACCACCCAGAGGGGGCCTTCATGTCACCTGACGCCGACGTGATCGACATCCACCCCGCCCGGCACCAGCGCGTGCTGATGCTCTCCTGGGAATATCCCCCCGTGCTGGTCGGTGGGCTCGGCCGGCACGTGCACGCCCTCTCCGCCGCCCTGGCCGCCGCCGGGCACGAGGTCACCGTGGTCACCCGGCACGCCGAGGGCGCCGCCCTGGAGGAGTACGCCGACGGCGTGCGGATCCTGCGCGCCGCCGAGGACCCGGTGACCTTCCCGCTCGCCACGAACTCGCTGCTGGCCTGGACCATGGCGTTCAACCACACCCTGACCCGCACCGCGCTGCGCGCCGTCGCCTCCGGCGCCTACGACGTCATCCACGCCCACGACTGGCTCGTCGCGCACACCGCCGTCACCCTCGCCGAGCACCTCGACCTGCCCCTGGTCACCACGATCCACGCCACCGAGGCGGGCCGGCACCAGGGCTGGCTGCCGGAGGAGATGAACCGCACCATCCACGGCGTCGAGCACTGGCTCAGCAACGCCTCGGCCCGGGTCATCGCCTGCTCCGGCTACATGCGGGAGCAGGTCACCCGGCTCTTCGAGCTGCCCGAGGCCCGGGTGGACGTGGTGCCCAACGGCGTCGACGACCGGGCCTGGCACGCCCGTCCCCGGGCAGTCGCCTCCGCCCGCGCCCGCTACGCCGGGGACGGCCCGCTGGTCGGGTACGCCGGCCGGCTGGTCTACGAGAAGGGCGTCCAGCACCTCGTGCACGCCGTGCCGCGGTTGCGGGAGCGGCACCCCGGGCTGCGGGTGGTGATCGCCGGCGACGGGCCGTACAGGGAGGAGCTGGTCGACCAGTCGCGGCGGCTGGACCTCGGCGACACCGTCCGCTTCGCCGGCTTCATGGACTCCACCCAGCTGCCCGCGGTGCTGGCCGCGACCGACGCGACCGTGGTGCCCAGCCTCTACGAGCCGTTCGGCATGGTGGCCCTCGAAGCCGCCGCGGCCGGCGCGCCGCTCGCGGTGGCCCGCACCGGCGGCCTCGCCGAGATCGTGGAGCCCGGCGTCACCGGGGTGACCTTCCCGCACAGCGACCCGGACGCCCTCGCCGGCGCGGTCGACCAGCTCCTCGGCGACGAGGTCTTCGCCCGCCGGGTGGCCCGCCGCGCCCGCACCATGGTCAGCCGACGGTACGGCTGGTCGGCCATCGCCGCCCGCACGGCCGGCAGCTACGCCACCGCCCGGCGGGAGCACGGCTCGTTCCAGGCCCGCCTGGCGGCCGCCCAGCTGGTCGGTGGACGGACCCGGATCGCCATCCCCGAGGGCAACCTGCTGGCGCTGGACGGCGCGGCCTGCTGACCGATCGGCACCCGGCAACCGATAGGTCCGCCCCGATCCATTGGCTACGGTGTACGTCGGCCGATGGTGAGGAGCAGAGTGCAGCAGGTGATGATCGCCGGTCGGTACCGCCTGGTGGAGCTCGTGGGCCGGGGCGGGATGGGTCGGGTGTGGCTGGCCCGCGACGGGGTGCTGCACCGCGAGGTCGCGGTGAAGGAGGTCGTCCCGCCGCAGTGGCTGGCCGAGGCCGAACGCGACGAGCTGCGGCTGCGCACCCTGCGCGAGGCCCGTACCGCGGCCCGACTCAACCATCCCAACGTGGTCCGCATCTACGACGTCATCCGGGTCGACGACCGCCCCTGGATCGTGATGGAGTACGTCTCCTCCCGCTCCCTGCAGGCCGTGCTGGACACCACCGGGCCGGTCGACCCGCGCCGCGCCGCCGACATCGGCCTGGCGCTGCTGGCCGCGCTGCGCGCCGCGCACGCCGCCGGGGTGCTGCACCGCGACGTCAAGCCGCACAACGTGCTGGTCGCCGACGACGGACGGGTGATGCTCACCGACTTCGGCCTGGCCACCTTCGACGGTGGGGACGGGCTGATGACCGGCCCGGGCCTGGTGCTCGGCTCGCCCCAGTTCGTCGCCCCGGAGCGGGCCGCCGATGGGGTGTCCAGTGTGGAGGCGGACCTCTGGTCGCTCGGCGCCACCCTGCACGCCGCCGTCGAGGGGCGCTCCCCGTACGCCCGCAGCACCGCGATGGCCACCCTGGCCGCGCTCGGCTCCTCGCCGCCGGACCCGGCGCCGCACGCCGGGCCGCTGCGGCCGGTGCTGGAGGGGCTGCTACGGCGTGACCATCGGGAGCGGATCGGCCACGACGAGGCGGAGCGGCTGCTGACAGCGGTCACCCGGCCGACCCCGGAACCGCCCGCGGTGCTGCCGTCGGCGGTCCGTCCGGCGGCCGTGATCGCCCCGCCGCCGCCCTGGCCGGGCCCCTCTCCGACCACCGCCGGGATCGACCGGACCGACGCCCCGGCGGCCGGCGCCGGGGGCCGGTCGCCCTCCGGGCCCGGCCGCGCGACCGGGTCGGAATCGACCGGCGGCACCGGGCACCGGTCCGCGACCGAGCCGCTGTACGGGCCGACCGGCGGGGCCGGCGACGCCGACCTCGACTGGGGCCCGCCCGGTCGACCCGACGCCGGCCGGGCCGTCGACGACGATGGCCTCGTCGACCTCGACACCGCGTCCGGCGGCGCCGGGGTGGCCGGCCCGGGTCGAGGTGGTTTCGGCACGCGCGCGGCGCGTACGCTGCGCGACCTCGGCGGCGGCGCCCGGCGGTGGGCACTGGCGGGCGCGGCGCTGGTGGTGGCGGTGGCGGCCGGCGTCGGCACCGCGCTCGCGGTGACCCGGCCCGACGGCTCCGAGCCGCAGGTGGCGGCGACCGGCGATCCCCGGGTGGCCCGCCCGGAACCGCCCCCGGGCTACGACCCGAACCGGCCCGGCCCACCCCTCGGCGGTCCCGGCGTGATCCCGCCCCCGTTCCCGTGCCTGCGGCCGGACCCGGTCGGCGAGCCGGTCACCATCCGCCCCGCCACCGAGGACGACGGCTTCCGGCCACCGTCGGGGTGGACCTGGTACGTCTCCGAGCGCTACCGGGTCGCCGTGCCGGTCGGCTGGCTGCGGGCCCGGGAGGGTGTGGTCGACTGCTTCCGCGACCCGGGCAGCCGCCGGACGCTGAGCGTCGAGCCCCTCCTCGCCGACGTCGGCGATCCCTCCGCGTACCTGCGGGCCGAGGAGCGCCGGCAGCTCGCCGCCGGCACCCTCCCCGGCTACGACCAGGTGCGGCTCGCCACGGTGGACGGCGGGGGCGCCCGGTGGGAGTGCCGGTGGACCACCCCGTTCCAGGAGCGCGCCCACGCGCTGCGCCTGCTGCCGGGGCGCGGCGCCGGTGGTGCGCTGCTCGGCTGGAGCGCCGCCGACCACGACTGGTCGGCCGCAGCCGGGCAGTTCGAGGTGGCCCGGAAGAGCTTCCGCGGCACCGGGTCGGAGCAGGTCGCCCCGACCTGAACCGCCGCCCGCCCGCCACGTCCCGCCACGGCTGAGAAACGACCCCCGGCTCGATATCGTGTACCTGGGGTAGCCGAGGGGGAACGCCGTGCAGCAGCTGCTGGTCGCCGGACGGTACCGGCTGCTCGACCTGGTGGGCACCGGCGGGATGGGCCGGGTCTGGCTGGCCCGCGACGAGATGCTGCACCGCGACGTCGCGGTCAAGGAGATCGTCCCGCCCAACTGGCTGGCCGAGTCCGAACGCGACGAGTTGCGGCTGCGGACGCTGCGCGAGGCCCGGACGGCGGCCCGGCTCAACCACCCCAACGTGGTCCGCATCTACGACGTGGTGCACGACCGGGACAGCCCGTGGATCGTGATGGAGTACGTCCCCTCCCGGTCGGTGCAGCAGATCCTCACCACGGACGGGCCGCTGGAGCCGGGGCCGGTCGCGCGGATCGGCCTGGCGGTGCTGGCCGCGCTGCGCGCCGCGCACGCCGCCGGGGTGCTGCACCGCGACGTCAAGCCGCCCAACGTGCTGGTCGCCGAGGACGGGCGGGTGGTGCTGACCGACTTCGGGCTGGCCACCTTCGACGGCGGCGACGGGCTGATGACCGGGCCGGGCCTGGTGCTCGGCTCGCCGCAGTTCGTCGCCCCGGAGCGGGCCCGCGACGGCGTCTCGAACCCGCGCACCGACCTGTGGTCGCTGGGCGCGACGCTCTACGCGGCCGTCGAGGGGCGCGCCCCGTACGCGCGGGCGACCGCGATGGCGACGCTGAGCGCGCTGGCCACCGAGCCGCCCGACCCGGTGCGCCGGGCCGGGCCGCTGGGCCCGGTGCTGAACGGCCTGTTGCAGCGCGACCCGTGGCGGCGGCTCACCGCCGCCGAGGCGGAGCCGCTGCTGCGGGCGGCGCTGGCCGCCGAGACCGACCTGCCGGTGGCCGGCCGGCCGTCCCTCGTCCCGGACCCGGTCGGCCCCGCGCGGCCCGCGGCGAGCGCCCACCCGGACCCCGTCGCCCCGGCGCGGCCCGCGACGAGCGCCGGCCCGGACCCGGTCGGCCCGGCGACCGGTGGGTCGGACCAAGTCGG
>NZ_JBAKHM010000024.1:0-100690 GCF_036902725.1 Micromonospora psammae
GGGGGAGTGGTGAGAGGTGCCGAGAAATATCTCCGCTGCTAGAAGGCCATCCGGGCAGCTTGCCGGGTTGCCCATCTTGATCTCATAACTCACCGCTAACCTCAGTTAACTGCACCACCCAGCAGCCGGCGAAGCGAATCCCGCGCGCCGTGCAGCGTTGTACTGGCGCTCTACACTCCGGCTCGTGTTGATTCGCAATTTCCGGCTGGTGAATCAGCTCGGTGTATCTGGCCGTGTTGACCGTCGTGTCGGGACTCGGCGGCGCACTGGGCGCGACCACGTGGATCCGGGCCGACGTGGCGGCCGTGCCGGGCACGATCGTGTGGTGCCTCGCCTTGATGGCGGCGGTGCTCGTGACCGCCCCCGCACAACCTCCCCGGATGGGCCTGCTGTGTCTGGCATGGCTCCTGTCCGGGCTGCTCATGTTCGCCAGCGCGATGGGCCTTTACACCGCCGTCCTCGAAGCGCGCGGCGAGCGGGTCGAGGCCACCGTGACGCAGGTACGCGACGGTACCGAGAATGGGCGCCACCTCTTCTACGCACTGGCGGATGCGGAGGGGACACGCATTCCCGGCGAGCTGGGCGCGTGGCCGGCGCGGAGATCGGCGCGAACCACAATCCCGAAGGCGAGGTCGGCGCGCGGGTCACGGTGATCCGGGACCCGGAGGGCCTGGTCGATCCCCGCCTGCCGGACGACGTCGATGGTTCGGTCGCGGTGCCCATCTGGCTCGTGGTCTTCACCATGACCGCCGCGGCCTGCATGCTCGCCGGACGACCGCTGAGGGCGAAGCCCGTGGTGCGCCGTCCTCGCGAGACTTCCGAGACCGGCCGTAGTCGAGCCCGGCGGCGACGGCGCAAGCGACGCCTCCGTCAGTCCTGACCTCGCCAGGCGGTGTACACGCCGGCGCCCTCCAACCGCAGGGACCGCTCCACACACCGACTGCCGCCCCCCCGGGCCTTGTAGTCCGCATCTAGTCCGCAAGAGGTCGACGGTAGGCGGGGGAGCGGTGTGAGGTGCCGAGAAGTGTTTCCGCTGCTAGAACCGTAAGCGTCCAGGTCGACGAAGCGGGCAATTTGATCTCATAATGCACAGGTCAGCCGACCTCAGCCCGCAGTTGTCTACCGCCGCACGGGCTGTTGGGCATGGCAGACAGACTCGCGGCATGAGTTACGACTTGGCGGTCTGGGAAGGCGATCTGCCGGCCGACGACGGTGCTGCGGGTGTGGTCTACGACCAGCTCTACGCCGCGTACATGGAGGGTGAGGAACTGCCACCGACCCCGCGCATCTGTGCCTACGTCCTGGCGTTGCTGGAGCGGTGGGTCGACATGCCTTACGACGAGCCCGACGTCAGTCCGTGGTCCGCTGGTCCTCTGACGGACGAAGCGTCGGGGCCTTTCGTCTACTTCACCATGCGGTACAGCAAGTGCGAGGAGGTGTCGGCCGAGGCGGCTCGCATGGCGGCAGACCACGGGCTGGTTTGCTACGACCCGCAGTGGGAACGCCTACGCCCGACCGCCGACGAACGCAGCGCCGCGTGCCATTAGCGTGCCATTAGGGCAGGCCAGCCCACGACCAGGCGGCCGGCGTCCTGGGCAGCCGATCATCGGCAATTCCCAAGCTGACTGTCAGCCGGTCGCGTAGGGGGCAGGTTGGGCGTCGAGCCAGTTGAGCAGGGTGGCACTGTACTGCCCGCTGATGCTGGCAACGTCTTCGCCCTCGTCGAAGGTGGGCAGGTGGTCGCATCCGTCGAGCCGGCAGACGCTCAGCCGGGTCGGGGTCTCGGCCGTGGCGCGCCGCCAGGCGGCGATGCTGGCCTCGACAGGTACCCAGGCGTCGGTGGCGCCATAGAACAGCAGCACGGGGCAGGAGGTTTGCGCGAACACCGGCTCCGGGTCGAAGTCCATGTCGGCCCAGGTGCCGGGCTGGGCGGGCAGCTGGCGGGGCAGCCAGGCGAGCGGAAACCACGCATGCTCGGCGGCGTGGTCGACGGCTTGCTGGGCGGCTGTCCGGTCGATGTGCCCACGTAGGTAGTCCTCGACCGTGGCGCGAAGGCGGTCCAGCTCGGCGATGTCGGTATCTGCGAATCCGTGCCGGCGAAGCTGCTCGGCGGTCCCGTAGCGCATCTGTGCGGCGGGGCTGACGCCGCTGGAGGAGACGAGGATCAGGAAGGCGACCAGGCCGGGGTTTCGGGCGGCGGTCAGCGGGGCCGCCCAGGCCCCCTGGCTCCATCCCCATAGCCCGATAGGGGCGTCGCCGACGTGCCGGCGCAGGAGTTCGACGGCCGCGGCCGCGTCGTCGGCCTGTCGAATCAAGGGGACATCGTGGTTGTTCACGCGCGGCCGGCGGTCGAAGCGCAGCACCGCGATGCCCATGTCGGGCAGTAGGTGGGCCAGGTGGGTGTAGCAGAAGTACGACCGATGGCCAGCCTCCGCACCGTGCAGAACGACCACGGCACCGCGGACGGGTCCGGCTGGTAGGTCCAGCGTGGCCGGGAGCCGCATGCCCTCGACATCGATGTTCAGCTCCATGCCCGGCAGTCAAGCACAGAGGCGCCGGTACGGCTGCCGTCCGCTCGGCGGCCGGTGATGAGGCCGGCAGGGTAGGCGAGCTTGATCAGGTTCTGGCCAGGCTGACTCCTCAACAACCCCAGTTGCACCGATCGTTTGACAGACCCGTCCCCGGGCCACCACTCAGGCCACGCTGATCCGTACCGGGTCGTCGTCGGGCCCGCCGGGAAGCCGCACGGTCACCCGCCCTTGCCCGACGTGCACGCTGCCGCGGCTCGCGGTGATCGGCCGGTCGGTAGCCAAGACCACCTCGTCGTCGCCCTGGGTAGGGCGCAGCAGCACCGTGTCTCCCTCGCGGGAGACCAGTTCGCAGGTCGTCTCCACCAGCGTGGCGGCGCCGACCCGGATCCCGTACGGCAGGATCAGCCCGGTACGGGCGGGCATCCGCAGCCGCCGGCCGGCCAGCACCGGGACGCCCTGCCAGTCGAGCGTGAGGGTCACCGCGGACGGTGCCACGTTGACCAGGTGCAGCAGCCGCTGCCCAGCCGCGTCCACCGTGGAGGTGAGCACGAGACCGGGCCCGTCGGCGTTCGCGGCGAGCCGGGGGCGCACCCCGAGCCGCGCCACCGCCGCGCGCCAGAAGTCCAGGTCGCAGGGGACGTCGGCGGCGATCACCAGCGCTCGCCCGGTGCCGACGGCGACCTCCACCGCGCACGGCTCGCCGGAGCCGACCTCGACGAGCACGGGCTCGGCGGCGGCGCCGGCCAACCGTTGCGCGTAGCCGACCCGGACCTCGGCCCGGCCCGCCGCCCAGCCCTGCCCGACCACCGACGGGAAGGACTGCGGTCCGTCATCGACGCGGCCGGTGACGGTCAGCCCGAGCGCGTCGGCGAGCAGCGTGCACCGGGTGCCATCGTGGTCCCGCTCGGGCAGCACGCCGTGCAGCAGCAGCCGACCGCCGCCGCGCAGGTGCTCGACCAGCCGCTGCTGCACCTCCCGTCCGAGCGTGGCGGCGCTGGCCAGCGCGATCAGCGGCGGTGTGTGCGCCGGCAGCGGCGACTGAAGGTCGACGGCCGGGAAGGAGTAGCCGGCGAGCAGCAGCGCCCGGGCGAGCACGTCGCGCGGACCCATGCCGCGGAATCGTTCCAGGTCGGCGACCTGCGCGGCCCGCGACGCCGAGGCAGGGTGGTGGTACTCGGTCAGGTAGTGGTCGGGTACGAAACCGAGCGTCAGGCCGTCGTTCTCCTCGTCGGAGTCGGCGAGCAAATCGGCGACGCCACGTATGGCGTGCAGTGCGCGTCGGGCCGCGGCGTAGGTCGGGTTGAGCCGCCCCTCGGGGTCGACGGGCGCGGCGAACCCGTGCCGCTCCCCGGTGAACGCGATCCGGTCGTTGCCGTCGCCTACCGGCGCGGCCAGTGGCGGGTTGTATCCGCCTGCGAAGAGGTAGAGATTGATCAGCCGGTTGCCCTGCGCCACGCAGAGCCGAGCCTTGAGCTCGATCGCCTCCGGCGGGTAGAGCGTCGCCAGGTCCTGGCCGTAGTCGCCGTTGCCCGCCTCGAATTCCAGCGACGTCGGCGGCTGGTGGGCGTCGTGCACGGCGGCCAGGAAGGCGTTGCCGACGTACAGGTCGGCGACGTTCGTGACGGTGAGGTCGCCGAGGTAGTAGTCCGAGCCGGAGGTGAGCTGCGGCTGACCCCGGTACGCCTCGAAGAGCTGGCTGATGCCGATGGGGAAGGTCCGGCCCCGCCCGCTCCCGGTGCCGTGCACGTTGATCAGGAACGGCACGCCGGTCACCCCGTGCCGTTCGGCGGACTCCCGCAGCGTGACCACGTACCGCCGGTACCGGTCGCGCATGTAGCGGCCCAGATCGTCGTGGACCGTCAGCGACCGCGCCTCGGCGGGGGTGCGCAGCGCTGACGCCCAGGCGTCGGGGTCACCCGGGTCGGCGCCGATGCGCTCGGCCGCGACGTCCTTGCCGTACCGGTCGACGGCCCAGCGCCGCAGGTCTTCGCAGACGACGTCGGTGAGGTCGGGGGAGTTGGTCACCCAGGACAGCATCCCGATCTCGTTGTCCAGCTGGACGCCGATCACCGGCCCGCCGCGGTCGGCGAGCCGTTCGGCGATGACCGGCATCACCTCGGCGTACCAGGCCTCGGTTGCGGCCAGGAACTCCGGAGCCAGGTAGTCGATGGTTCGGGTCTCGACGGGCCGGCCGTCCCAGGTGGTCGGCAGCAGGTGGGGGTGTTCGTCGTACAACCGGTAGGGGATGCCCTCGTTCTTGACCTCGGCCATGATGAACGGGCCGGGCCGGACCAGCGCGTGCAGCCCCCGTTCGTGGGCGAGGTCCAGGAAGCCGGCGAGATCGCGCTGCTCGTGGGTACGACCGATCAGGTCCACGCTGCCGTCCGGCAACTCGTGCCAGAGCCAGGGCACGTAGGTCGCCACGGTGTCACCGCCGCATTCCCGCAGCCGGTCGAGGCGGTCCGCCCACTGCGCCCGGGGCAGCCGGAAATAGTGCACCTCCCCGGCGAGCAGCAGTCGGGGACGACCGTCGACGACGATCCTGCGGTCGTGGAGAAGAACTCGCGACATGCGGGGTGACTCTTCCTCTCGGCGGATCTTCAGGCGGTCCCTCTTGTGATCCGGTGGGACGCCTGCCTATGGTGCCCTGAAACCGGTTTCTGTCACGCACGTTACGGATCGAGGAAGTCATGGGCAATAGTCGGGTCACGGTTCGACAGATCGCCCGGCTCGCCGGAGTCTCGGTCGCCACGGTGTCCCGGGTCTCCAACGGCACCGGCCAGGTGTCAGAGGAGATGCGCCGCCGTGTCCTGGAGGCCATCGAGGAGCATGGCTACCGGCCTGACCACCTCGGCCGAGCGCTCGCCGCGCGCCGGCACGGCGCGCTCGGTCTGGTCTTCCCCGGCCTGTCCGGCCCGTACTTCACCGAACTGATCCAGGGCTTCGAGTCCGAGGCCGTCCCGGCCCGGGCCAGCGTGCACATTCTCTGCACGCATCTGCGCGAGGACTCCGACGACCAGGTGCTGGAGATGGCCCGGCGGGTCGACGGCATCGCCGTCATCGGCGGCACCATCTCCGAACCGGCACTGCTCCGGCTCGCCACGATGGTGCCGGTCGTCGTCCTGGCCGGCAGGGGCCCGGACACGGTCACCTCGGTCAGTGTCGACAACGCCCCGGCCATGACCCGGCTGACCCGACACCTGCTGGTCGACCACGACCTGCGCCACCTGGCCTTCGTCGGCAACCCGGACGGCTCGCCCGACGTCAGCGAGCGGTGGGCCGGCTTCCGGCAGGCCTACCGGGAGCTGGACCTGACCCCGCCCACCGAGCCGGTCCGGGTCGCCATGCAGCAGCCGGACGGCGTACTCGCCGCCGAGCGGCTGCTCGTGGGCGGCACCGCCCCGCAGGCGGTGGTCTGCGCCAACGACGAGATCGCCCTCGGCGTCCTCGTCGGGGCCCTCGGCCGGGGGCTGCGCGTACCCGAAGACCTCGTCATCACCGGCTTCGACGACGCGCCCATGGCCGCGCTCGTCTCGCCGTCGCTGACCACCGTGCGGCAACCGATCCGGGACCTGGCCGCCGAGGCCGCCCGGCGGATCCTCAGCGCCGCCGACGACCCCCACGCGGCGGCACCCGAGAGCATCGTCCTCCCCACCGAGTTCGTCGTACGCCGCAGCTGCGGCTGCCCGGCGGAATCCCCCACTGGAGGTACCGGCAAGTGAAACGATCAAGACTAGCCCGGATCGCCGCAGTCGCCGCGGCAGTCGCCCTGGCGGCGAGCGGCTGCACCGGCACGGAACAGAAGTCCGGCCCCGGCACCGACGGCCGGATCGCATATCTCGACTACGGCGACTTCGGCGGCGGCAGCAACCCGCAGGCCAACTACAACCCGTACCTGGACGCCAGCCGGCTCGGCGCCACCGAGTACGTCTTCGAGCAGTTGATCGCCTACGACAACTACGGCTGCCAGGCCAAGCCCTGGCTGGCCACGGAATGGACGTGGACCAACCCGCAGACGCTGGTCTGGAAGCTGCGCCAGGGCGTGAAGTGGAACGACGGCAAGCCGTTCTCGGCCGACGACGTCGTCTTCACCTACGACATGCTCAAGCAGCACAAGGCGCTCGACACCAAGGGGATCTGGCGGTATCTGAGCGCGGTCGAGGCGACCGACCCGCAGACCGTCACGATGCGGTTCACCCAGCCCGGCGCGGCGGCGTTCACCCTGTTCGGCGAGATCAAGATCGTGCCCAAGCACGTCTGGTCCGCCGTGGCCGACCCAGTGACCTTCCCCAACGCCGAGAAGCCTGTGGGCACCGGGCCCTTCACCGTCAAGGCCTTCAACCCGCAGCAGCTCACGCTCGGCCGCAACGCCGACTACTGGCAGGCCGACAAGGTCAAGGTCGACGAGCTGCGGTTCCACAAGGCCGACGGCGGTGGGCAGATCGACCAGCTCAAACTCAGCCGCGGCGAGTACGACACCAACGCGATGTTCGTGCCGGACATCAAGAAGGCGTACGTCGACCGGGATCCGGCGCACAACAAGTACTGGTTCCCCTCCGGCGGCTCGATCAGCGTCTACATGAACCTGACCAAGGCGCCGTTCAACGACACCGCCTTCCGCAAGGCCCTGGTGCCCGCGTTCAACCGACAGGAGATCGTCGACAAGGCACAGCTCGGCTACGTCAAGCCGGCGAGCCAGACCGGCCTGGTGGTCCCGGGGCAGGCCGGGTGGCTGCCCAAGGACCTCCCCAACCAGGGCGTGGCCGGCTACGACGCGGCCAGGGCCGACGCCGACCTGACCGCCGCCGGCTACCCCAGAAACGGCGACGGCAAGCGCGTCGGCAAGGACGGCAAGCCCATCGCCTTCAGCTTCCGGGTTCCCGGCGCCTGGACCGACTGGGTACAGGCGCAGCGCATCATCGTGGCGAACCTGACCTCGCTCGGGTTCACCGTCCGGGCCGAGACGCCCACCCCCGAGGCGTACGAGAACGACCGGGCGATCGGCAACTACGACATGCTGCTCGGCGTGCACGGTGGAAGCTGCAACATGTTCCGCAACTTCCAGGAGCCGCTGGCCAGCGACCAGTCGGCGCCGATTGGCAAGAAGGCCGTCAGCAACTTCGTCCGCTGGAACGACCCTCGCACCGACCAGCTGATCGACACCCTGCGCACCGCCACCGACGAGGCGGCCCAGAAGACCGCCGTCGCCGACCTGACCAAGGTCATGACCGAGCAGGTGCCGATGATCCCGCTCTGGTACGGCGCCAAGTGGTTCCAGTACCGCACCGCGAAGGCCACCGGCTGGCCCAGCGAGGAGAACCCCTACGCCGCGCCCAGCGACAACCTGATCATCATCACCAACCTGCGGCCGACCGGGACCAACGCCAAGTAAGCCGATGGCCGGCCGGCGCGCACCCCCGCACGCCGGCCGGCCCGTCCCCCGGAAGGGAGGGCCCCGGTGGCCTACTTCGCCCGACGCTTCGCCTTCTTCCTCGGCACCCTGTGGGCCGCCGTCACGCTGAACTTCCTGATTCCCCGGTTGCAGCCCGGCGACCCGGCCGAGGCCATCGTCTCCCGGCTGGCCGGGCAGAGCGAGAGCGTCGACCCGGCCCAGCTGCAGGCCATCCGGATCATGCTCGGCGCCCCCGACGGCAACCTCTTCGACCAGTATCTGCAGTACCTCGGCGCGGTGGTCCAGGGCGATTTCGGGGTCTCGTACACCTACTTCCCCTACAGCGTCACCCACATGATCGGTGAGGCGCTGCCGTGGACGGTGATCCTGGTCGGGGTCACCCAGATCATCTCCTTCATCGTCGGCACGCTGCTGGGCACCTGGGCCGCGTACCGCCGCAACAGCCGGGTCGACTCGGTCATCACCCTCGGCTCGACGTTCCTCGGCACGCTGCCGTTCTTCTGGCTCGCCCTGCTGCTCATCTACGTCTTCGCGATCACTCTGCGCTGGTTTCCCGAGCGTGGTGGCTACGGCGGCGGCAGCAGTCCCGGCTGGAGCTGGATCTTCATCTCCGACGCCTTCCAACACAGCGTCCTGCCCGCCGTCGCGCTGCTGATCACCGGCCCGATCGGCTGGATCATCGGCATGCGCAACAACATGGTGCAGAGCCTCGGCGAAGACCACGCCCGCCTCGCCGTCGCCCGCGGCCTGCCCCGGCGGCGCATCGCCCTCACCTACGGCGCCCGGATCGCGATCCTGCCCAACGTCACCGGCTTCGCCATTGCACTGGGCAGTGTCCTGGGCGGCACCGTCCTGGTCGAGACGGTCTTCAACTATCCGGGCATGGGCCGGCTGCTGCTGGAATCGGTGTCCAGCCGGGACTATCCGTTGATGCAGGCGATCTTCCTGTTCACCACCGTCGGCGTGCTGGTGGCCAACTTCCTCGCCGACCTGCTGTACGGGTTCCTCGACCCCCGGGTGCGAAAGGCGGAGACGGCATGACCGAGCGGACCAGGGAGCTGTCATGAGCACACCCGCTCCCGCCGTACCGGCCCCGGGCAGGGACTCCGAGGGCCTCCAGGCCGCCGCCACCGAGCTGGCCCGACGCAGCCGGCTGCCCGGCTGGTTCGTCATCCTGTGGCGCAACCGAAAATGCCGCATCGGCCTGCTGATGCTCGGCGCCTTCATCGTGGTCGCGCTCTTCGCCCCGCTGATCGCGCCGTACGACCCGCGCGACGACGCCTTCCCCACCTCGCTCGGCCCCACCGGCGGTCACTGGCTCGGCACCACCGCCCAGGGCGAGGACGTCTTCAGCCAACTCGTCGTCGGCGCCCGCACCTCGCTGATCGTCGGGCTCGCCGCCGGGCTGCTCTCCACCCTGATCGGGCTGGTCATCGGGCTGACCGCCGGTTACCTGCAGGGCTGGGTCGACGAGGTGCTCTCCTTCCTGATCAACCTCGGCCTGGTGGTGCCGGCGCTGCCGCTGATGGTGACGCTGGCCGCGTACGCGCCGGTCCGTGGCCTCTGGCTGATCATCTTCGTGATCAGTGTGACCGGCTGGGCGTACGGTGCCCGGATCAAGCGATCGCAGATCATCACACTGCGCACCCGCGACTACATCACCGCCGCCAGGTTCGCCGGCGACGGCACCGCCCGGATCATCGCCCGCGAGATCGTGCCCAACATGACCTCGCTGATCGTGGTCGGCTTCATGGGTGCGGCGCTCGGCGCGATCGGCGGCGAGGCGGGCCTGGCCTTCCTGGGGCTCGGCGATCCGCAGACGGTCAGCTGGGGCACCATGCTCAACCAGGCCAGCCTCGGCGGCGCCCTGCTCACCGGCCAGTGGGCCTGGCTGATCGCCCCCGGCCTGGCGCTGTCGCTGCTGATCACCTCGTTCACGCTGATCAACTTCGGCATCGACGCGCTGAGCAACCCCCACCTCCGGGAGGATTGACATGGCCCTGCTCCAGGTGGAGAACCTCTCCGTCACCTACACGCCGCGCGACCAGCCGGCCAACCGCGCCGTGCACAACGTCTCGTTCGACATCGACGAGGGCGAGTTCGTCGGGTTGCTGGGGGAGTCCGGCTGCGGCAAGTCGACGCTGGGCAATGCCGTCCTGCGACTGCTCTCCCCACCGGCCAGGATCAGCGGCGGCCGGGTCACCTTCGACGGCGTCGATCTGACCACCGCCAGCGAGGACCAGTTGCGGGAGCTGCGCTGGACCAATCTGTCGACGGTCTTCCAGAGCAGCATGAACTCGCTGAATCCGGTGATCCGGGTGCAGGCGCAGTTCGCCGACACCTTCGCCGCGCACAAGATCCCCGGTGATGTCACGGCGCGGGCCACCGAGCTGCTCGACCTGGTCTCGCTGGATCCCCGGGTGCTCAAGGCGTACCCGCACGAACTCTCCGGCGGCATGAAGCAACGGGTGGCGCTGGCCCTGGCGCTCGCGCTGCGCCCCAAGCTGGTGCTGCTCGACGAGCCGACCACCGGGCTCGACGTGGTCGTGCAGCGCAGCATCCTCACCCGACTGGCCGAACTGCGCCGCGAGCTGGGCTTCGCCGTGCTCTTCATCAGCCACGACCTGGGCACGGTGCTGGAGATGGCCGACCGGGTGATGGTGATGTACGGCGGCGAAATCGTCGAGAACCGCCCGGCGGCCGACATGCTGCACGAGCCGCGGCATCCCTACACCCGGGGCCTGCTCGGCTCGTACGCCGACCCGCGCCTGCCCGACGTGCAGGTCACCTACATCCCAGGCCGGCCACCGGACCTGTCCCGGCCGCAGGGCGGCTGCCTGTTCACCCCACGCTGCCCGCACGCCGAGGACGCCTGCCGTCAGGTCCACCCCGAGTTGCTGCCCGACCACGACGGGCTGGTCCGCTGTCTGGTGGCGCAGGAGAACCGGTTGCCGGTGGTGCAGCTCGGCGCGGCGGACGCCGCCGCCACGATCGGCAGCCACTTCCCGGCCACCGGCGCCCTCACCGACCCGACCGACACCCCCGGCGCGGCGGCCGAGGCCGTCCTCTCCGTCGACCGGGTCACCAAGCGCTACACCAGCCGGCGCGGGCTGCGCACCAGCACCGTCGAGGCCGTTCGCGACGTGTCGCTCACCCTGCACCCCGGCCGGGTCACCGCCCTGGTCGGGCAGAGCGGCAGCGGCAAATCGACGATCGCCCGCCTGATCACCGGCATCGAACGCCCCAGCACCGGCGAGGTGCGCTTCAGCGGGGATCCGGGCGCGGAGGTCCGGGTGGACCGGCTGCGCGGACGGGCGTTGGTCGACTACCGCCGGCACGTGCAGATGGTCTTCCAGGACCCGTTCAGCGCCCTCAACCCGACCCGGACGGTGGCGTACGCCCTGTCCCGCCCGCTGGTCAACTTCGCCGGGCTGCGCGGCGCCGCGATCCGGGAACGCTCGGCGCAACTGCTGGAAAGCGTCGGACTCGCCCCGGCCGGACAGTTCCTCGACAAGCTGCCGCACCAGCTCTCCGGCGGCCAGCGCCAGCGGGTGGTGACCGCCCGAGCCCTGGCCCCCGACCCGCGGGTGCTGATCGCCGACGAGCCGATCTCCATGCTGGACGTCTCGATCCGCGCCGAGATCCTGGAGCTGCTCGGCGAGCTGGTCCGCAACCGGCGCCTCGCGATGCTCTACATCACCCACGACCTGCTCAGCGCCCGGCTGCTCGCCGACGAGGTGCTGGTGCTCCACCAAGGCGTGCTCGTGGAGCGTGGACCGACCCGGGAGGTGATCGGGGCGGCCCGGGACGACTACACCCGGCTGCTGCTCGACTCGATCCCCAACCCCTTCCCCAAGGCCGCCCGCTCGTAGCGACGCCACAGGACGCGGCGACGTCGGGCCCGCCGCAGCTGTCGCGGCGGACCCGACGTCCGGCTGAGGCGGCTCAAGCCGCGCCGTGGCGCGGGCGCTTTTCCGGGAGGGTCAGTCCAGCCAGGCGGCCGACCGGGCGGGCAGCGTCGGGCCGTCCACCGGTGCGCTGGCGAGCAGCACCGAACCACCGTACGGTCGCCGGTCGATCGCGGTGTCACCGAGGTTGACCAGGCAGGTGGGACCGTCGGCGCCCCGACGGAACGCCAGACACCCCGGCGGCGCGTCCAGCCAGGTCACCTCTGCCGGCCGGCCCCGCCAGCACGTTGCGCGCAACCGCAGCGCCGCCCGGGTCAGCACCAGCGCCGACGTGGGATCGTCGGCCTGCCGGGCCACCGAGAAGCCACCCCAGCCGGCCGGCTGCGGCAGCCACGGGGTCGACCCGACCGGCCCGAAGCCGTACGGCGCGGGCCCGTCGGTCCACGGCAGCGGCACCCGGGCTCCGTCGCGGCCCCGCTCCGTGCCGCCGGAGCGGCGGAACACCGGATCGCGGATCTCGTCGTCGGCCAGCGCCACCTCGGGCAGGCCCAGCTCGTCGCCGGCGTAAAGGTATACCGCGCCGGGCAGCGCGAGCAGCAACAGCAGCATGGCCCGGGCGCCGTCGCGGCCCCACCGCTGCGCCGCCCGGCTCACGTCGTGACTGCCGTGCACCCAGGCCGGCAGTCGGCCGTGCCGGGTGGTGGCCGCAAGCAGCGCGTCCACCCCCGCCTGCCAGTCCTCCGGCCGTAGCGGCCAGTAGAGCGGGTCCATCGCGAAGGCCTGTCCCAACTCGTCCGGGCGCAGGTACGGCCCGATGACCTCCGGCCCTCCCCAGGTCTCGGCCACGCCGAGCCGGTCACCCGGATAGGCGGCGAGCTGCCGAGCCCACCGGCGGTAGATCTCGTGCACCTCGTCGCGGTCGCTGTACGGCGACGGGTCACCGGCCCGCCAGCCGACGGGCAGCTCCGGGTAGGCCGGGTCCTTCACCAGCGAGCCCGCGGCGTCGAAGCGCACCCCGTCGACGCCGCGGTCCAGCCAGAACCGCAGCGTGGCCGCCGCGTCCGCGGCCACCTCGGGATGCTCGTGCCGCAGGTCGGGTTGCTCGGCGTCGAACAGGTGCAGGTACCAGTCGCCGTCACCGAACGGCGCCCACGCCGGCCCACCGAAGATGGACCGCCAGCCGTTCGGCGGTAGCTCCCCGGCGACGCCCCGGCCGGGCCGGACGTGGAACCGGTCCCGCTCCGGTGAGCCGGGCCCGGCCACGCGGGCCGCGGTGAACCACGGATGGGCGCTGGAGACGTGGTTGAGGACCAGGTCGACCACCACCCGCAGGCCGAGCCGGTGGGCGTCGGCGATCAGCCCGTCCAGCTCGGCGAGCGTACCCATGCGGGGGTCGACGGCGCGGTGGTCGGACACGTCGTAGCCGCCGTCGTGGTCCGGGCTCGGATAGAACGGGGTCAGCCAGACCGCGTCGACGCCGAGGCCGGCCAGGTAGGGCAGTCGGGACCGCGCGCCGGCCAGGTCGCCGAGGCCGTCGCCGTCGGCGTCGGCGAACGAGCGCAGGTAGACCTCGTAGGTGACGGCCTCGCGCCACCACGGCCCGGTGCCGGTCATCGCGGGGTCAGCTCCAGCAAGGAGATCGACGGCATGGGCAGGGTCACCGGCAGCCCGACGGTGCCGCGATCCGGCGTGAGGGTCACCGGTGGGGTCGCGTCGGCGAGCCGGTCGGCGGCCCGCAGCGCGGCCCACTGCTCGTCGGTCGGCCACCGGCCGACGCCGAGCCGCCGGGCGGTGGCGGAGAGGTTGGACGTCTGCTCGTCGAGCCGCCGATGCCGCACCTCGTACGCGCCGTGCGGCAGCCCGTCGATGCGCAGCCGCACCGACCGCTCCAGCCGGTCGCGCTGGTCGGGCCGGTCGAGCACACCCTGGTCCAGGGTGCCGTTCCAGAGCACGATGGCGATCCGGCCGGTGTCCGGATCGAGCGACGGCCACGCCCGCACCAGCGCGCCCGCGCCGTCACCGGTGAGCCGGGCGGCGAGCTGCAGCGGGGCGAGCTGCTCCAGCATCCACAGCGCCCAGAACCGGGGCTTGGCCAGGCCGCCCACCGACAGCAGCCCGAACCCGCCGTGCAGCAGCGCGGGCGGTCGGCCCAGCTCCTCGAAGTGGTCGCTGGCCACCCAGCAGGCGAGTGCCGCCACCCGGCCGGCCGCCTCCTGCATCCCGGTGGCCACGAAGGCCGCCGAGAACACCGAATCGTTGACCGGTGCGAAGTGGGTGGGGGAGGGGCCCCACTCGGTCCAGCGCAGCGGCGTGCCGGCCCGGCCGTGCCGGGCCAGCGCTGGGCGCAGGTCCAGCGGCGGGCTCCCGTATACGTGGGTGGAGAGGAAGTCCAGCGGGGCGCCGGAGGCGTCGATGTGATCGAGGAACGGCTCGACCCACTTCGTCGCGGCGGTCGCCGGCCCCCCGATCGGCAGGCCGGGACAGGCCTCCCGTACGGCGCGGGCGGTGACGTCGTACATCCGCAGGTAGTCCTCCCGGCTGCCGGTCCAGAAGCAGTCCAGGTCGGGTTCGTTCCACACCTCGACCGCCCAGTGGCGCAGCTCGGCGTCGCCGACGCGGGCGCGCAGGTGCCGGATCAGGTCACCGACCAGCGCCGCCCACCGGTCCCAGTCTCGCGGTGGGCTGGACACGCCCGCGGCGGTGACCACCCGTGACGGGTCACGGGCCAGCGCCCGGGGCGTGAACGACAGCTCCAGCACCGGCCGCAGCCCGGTCGGTGCCAGCGCGTCCAGCACCGCGTCGATGCCGGTGAAGTCGTGCACCGGCCGGCCGTCGACCTCGCGGTAGACGCCGAGGTCGTCGCCGAGGATGCCGTGCGCCCGGACCCGCTCGACTCCCAGCTCGCGGTGCGCCCGCCCGAGCGCGGCGGCGAGCCCCGCGCCCATCTCCTCGCCGCCGACCCGGTCGGCGCTGAGCAGCAGGCTCAGATGTTCCGAACCGATCATGTCCCGCCACGGGCGGTGCACCGGCCCGAGCGGGCAATCGGCGTCGACGGTCACCTCTACCAGGCCGTCGCCGTCGGTCAGGGCGGCGACCGGCGCGGACGGCGGCCCGAGGGGGGCATCGCCGGGCCGGTCCGCGTCGAGCACCGGGCGCACCGCGTACCGCACGGTCCGTCCGGGCTCGGCGGTGGTGTCCGCGTACGGCGGGCCGGGCACCGCCAACAGGTCACCGCCACGATGGTCGACCACCTGGTACGGGCCGTCGCCGTCGGCGCGGTGCACCAGGTAGCCCACGGCGCCGGGCACCCGGTCCCAGTCGACGCTCACCTGACCGCGCCCGGCCCGGGCCCGCGGTCCGTGCGACACGTCGTCCGCGGTCGCCTCGGAGGGGGAGGTCACGCTCAGCTCCCGGCGACCTCGATCAGCACCGCCCCCGGCTGGGGCAGGTGCAGCTCCACCACCGCTGCCCCGCCCCGAGCCCGGGTGTCGACCTTCTCGACCGGCAGCGAGTCGGCGGCGCGCAACGCGTCCCACTGCTCCCCGGTGGGCCAGTCGGCCACGCCGAGCTGCTCGGCCAGCGTGGTGACGTCGCCGTGCTCGCGGTCGAGGCGGGTCACCATCACCGTCCGGCCGGCGGCACCCTCGACGGCCAGCCGGATCTGACGGGCCAGCGCCGGGTCACCGTCGCGCTTGGACTGATCCAGGGTGGAGTTCCAGACCAGGATGGCGAGGCCGCCGTCGGCGCGCCTGCTGGCCCAGCTCTGCACCAGCCCGTCCGCGCCGTCTCCGGAAGCCTGGACGCTCAGCTCGGTCTCGCCCAGCTGGGCGAGCATCCGCAGGGCGTGGTAGCGGGGCTTGGCGATGCCGCCGACGGTGATGAGGCCGAAGCCGCCGTGCAGCAGTCGGGGCGGGCGGCCCAACTCCTCGAAGTGGTCGCTGGCCACCCAGTAGGAGAGTGCCTCGACCCGGCCGGCGGCCGAGCGCATGCCGCTGAGCAGGAAGGTCGCCGCCGATGTGCCGTCGTTGACCGGGTGGAAGTGGGTGGGCGTGACGCCCCACTCGGTCCACAGGATCCGCGCGTCGGGAAAGCCCAGCCGGTGCAGGGTCGGGCGCAGGTCCAGCGGCGGGCTGCCGTAGGTGTGGGTGGAGACGAAGTCGACCGGTGCGCCCGAGCGGTTGGCGTGCTCCAGCAACGCGTCCACCCAGCCGGCGGCGGCCGACGACGGCCCACCGACGGGGATCCGCGGGTCGACGTCCTTGACCGCCTTGGCGGTGACGTCGTAGAGCCGCATCCACTCGTCCCGGGTGCCGGACCAGAACACCTCCAGGTTTGCCTCGTTCCACACCTCGAAGTCCCAGCTCAGCACCGTCTCGCCGTACCGCTCCAGCAGGTGCGCGACGAGTGCCCGGACCAGCTCGGCCCAGCGGTCCCAGTCCTTGGGCGGGGAGATGACGCCGCGGTACTCGAAGACCGTCCGGTCGGGGTCGCTGGCCAGGTCGCGGGGCATGAAGCCGATCTCGACGACCGGCCGTAGATCGATGGAGAGGAGCAGGTCGTAGACCCGGTCGACGCCGGTGAAGTCGATCACCGGCGCGCCGTTCACCTCGCGGTAGACGGCCAGGTCGTCGTGGAGGATCGAGTGCGCGCGGACCGTCTCCACGCCGATTTCCTGTCGGATGCGGCGCAGCGCGGCGAGCAGTTCGCGGCCGATCTCCCGGCCGCCGGAGGTGTCGGTGCAGAGCAGCTGGGACAGCCGCTCGCTGCCGATCATCGGTTGCCACGGTCGGGGAAGTGGCACGCCCTCGTCGTCGGCGTCGACCCGCAGGGCGACGGTCGGGGCGTTGCCGTCGGCCGGCAGCGCGGCGGCGTGGATCGGGGCGCTGAGCGGTCCGGTCACGGTGACCTCGGGGACGGCGGCCACCGCGTAGGCGTACGGCTTGCCGGGCTCGCCGGTGGTGTCGACGTACCAGGTGTCGGGCACCGAGAGGACGTCGCCGCCGAGGTGGTCGATCGGCGTGGGTTCACCGGTGGGTACTCCGTCGCGCAGCGGCGCGCGGTGCACCAGGTAGCCGACGGCGCCGGGAACCGGCGACCAGGACAGTCGGACGTGGCCGACCCCGGCGGTGGCCGTCAGGTCACCGGGTGGGGCGAGCTGGGGGATCCCGCTTGTCGTGCCCTCCTCATCGCTGCGCAGCGCGATGCGAGCCTCCCAGTCGGATCGGGCGTCTGCTGGCTGGTGGTCGCTGGTGCTCGTCACCGGGGCACCTCCAGGGTGTGTCATGTGGTCAGTTCCGAGCACTGTAACCGGTTTCTGCGGCGGTTGCGCCCGCGGTGCCGTGACTTTCTCGCGTACGCGCTGGTCCATCAGGGGCAGGTTTCCGGAGTGCCAGTGAGCGAGGTGCGTGGCACCGCTGGGCCATGGCGATCGGTGCGGGCCGGGCGAGGACTCGCAGTCCGAGGCGGTAGGCCAGGTCGAGGAACCCGGCCAGGTGCCGCTGGGGTGGGACATTGAGGACCGCTCTTCCCCTTCGAGGGGTTGTGAACCTCTACACCCCTACCTATGGTCTGGTGTAACCGGTTACAGCGATCGGGTCGGTGGTGGCATGGGCAACAGTCGGCTGACGTCTCGGGAGATCTCCCGCCTGGTCGGGGTGTCGGTCGCGACCGTGCCCCGGCTGTCCAACGGCGCCGCGCTGGTCACCGGACCGCTGATGACCGTACGGCAACCGGTGCGCGAGCTGGCTGTCGCTGCAGGTCACGGCCGGTGGCGGCGATCAGCTGGAGACCGGCTTGGTGCTCCCGACCGATCTCGTCGTCCGAGGCAGCTGCGGCTGCTCGACAGGCACAAATTTCACCGGACCGTCATCGCCACCCGACCACGCCTCAGCGGCGCAAGCCGGGCGCGCGGTGGCGACCACACGTAGAAGGAGGGGCTATGAGGCACGTGAGGTATGCGGCAGCTCTGGTGGTCGCCCTGGCGCTGGGCGTGACCGGCTGCGGCCGGGACGAGGGCGGCTCTGGCTCCGGCGGGCAACCCGCCGGCAAGGAGATCGCGGCCGGAAAGGCCAAGGGCGAGATCACGGTCTGGGCCATGGGCGCCGAGGGGGAGAAGCTGACCGAGCTGGCCGCCGATTTCTCCAAGGAGAACCCGGAGGCCAAGGTCAACGTCACGTCGTTCCCGTTCGACGCGGCGCACGACAAGATCGCGACCGCCATCGCGGGTCGGCAGACACCGGACGTCAGCATGATGGGCACGACCTGGATGGGCGAGTTCGCCAAGACGGGGGCGATCGACCCCACCCCCACCGGGCTCTTCGACAAGAGCAAGTTCTTCGAGGGCGCGTGGAACACCACCGTCGTCGACGGAACCTCCTACGGTGTCCCGTGGTACGTCGAGACGCGGCTGATCTTCCATCGCAAGGACCTCGCCGCGAAGGCGGGCGTGCAAAAGCCGACCAACTGGCAGAGCTTCACCGAGTTCGCCAGCGGGATGAAAGCCAGGGGCGGCGCCAAGTGGGGCGCCTACCTGCAGCCGGGTGGGACGGGCTCGTGGCAGTCCTTCATGCCCTTCGCCTGGCAGGCCGGCGCCGACATCATGCAGGACGGCAAGTTCACCCTCGACACCCCGGAGATGCAGAAGGCGCTGGAGTACTACGCCTCCTTCTTCAAGCAGGGACTCTCGCCGACGCAGCTGGCGCCCGGCGCCATGGAAACCGGCTTCGTCAAGGGTGAGATCGGCGCCTTCGTCTCCGGCCCGTGGCACATGGGCATCCTCCGGGAGCAGGGTGGCGCGGCGATCGAGGGCAAGTGGGACGTCGCGCAGATGCCGCGCGAGAAGGCTGGCACGTCCTTCATCGGCGGCTCCGACCTGGTGGTCTTCAAGGATTCCAAGAACCGCGACGCGGCCTGGAAGTTCGTGCAGTTCCTCACCACCCCGGCAGCCCAGCAGAAGCTGTACGACCTGGTCGGCAGCCTCCCGTCGGTGCAGGAGTCCTGGCAGTCCGGCAAGCTGGCCGACGACCCGTTGCTGAAGGCGTTCGGTGAGCAGCTCAAGGACGCGAAGTCGGCACCGGCGATCGCCACCTGGGAACAGGTCGCCGACGTGATCGACGACGGCATCGAACGCGTGGTCCGCGGCGTCTCCGATCCCGCCACCGCCACCAGGGAGATGCAGGCCAAGGCCTCCTCCATCGGCACCGGGAGCTGACGGTGGCCTCCGCCACCGCGCAGCGACCGCGCACCGGCGGCAACCGGGGGGCCAGGGTCAGGCGCCGCGAGGGCGTCGCGGGTTGGGGCTTCGCGCTTCCGTTCCTGCTCGTCTTCGCGGTGTTCATGGCGGGACCGGTGCTGGCCTCGTTCGCCATGAGCTTCACCGATCTGCGCAGCGCCGATCTGCGCGACCCCCTCGGGGTCAACCCGATCGGCCTGGACAACTACGTCAAGCTGTTCGGCGACGACACGTTCCGGCAGGCCGCCCTCAACACGGCGTACTTCGTGGTGGTCGGGATCCCGCTGACGATGGTCCTCGGGCTCGCGGCGGCGGTCGGCCTGGACGCCGGAATCACCAGGTTCCGGACGTTCTTCCGGGTCGGCTACTACCTGCCGGTGGTCACGAGCATCGTGGCCATCGCCGTCGTCTGGCGCTTCCTGCTCGAGCCGGACAGCGGCATCGTCAACACGCTGCTCGGCTACCTCGGCATCGACGGGCCGAACTGGCTCACCGACACCAGGACGGCCATGCCCGCGCTCATCGTCATGGCAGCCTGGCGGAACATGGGGTTCCTGATGGTCATCTTCCTGGCCGGGCTGCAGGCGATCCCACGGGAACTGTACGAGGCGGCGGCCATGGACGGCAGCAACGCATGGTCGCGGTTCCGCCACGTCACGCTGCCGTTGATGCGGCCCACGCTGCTCTTCGGCGGCGTCATCACCGGCATCGGATACCTGCAGTTCTTCGAGGAGCCGTTCGTGATGACGCAGGGCGGCCCGCTGGACAAGACCCTGTCGGTGGCCTTCTACATCTACAACCAGTTCGGCTTCGGCAACTACAGCTACGCCGCGGCCATCAGCTATGTCCTGTTCATCGCCATTCTCGTCCTGACACTGGTGCAGTTCCGGCTGCTCCGCTCGAAGACGTAGGGGGAACGTCATGACGACTCCCGTACAGACGCCGGCGCCCACGTCCACCCCCGCACCGCGTCGGTCAGCCACCTCGGCGTCGGAGGCCCGGGGGCACCTGTGGGTGTACGCCGTCCTCGCCGGTGGCCTCGTACTCCTCGTCGGTCCGTTCGTCTGGATGCTGCTCGGTTCGTTCAAGCCCGACGCCGAGCTTCGGCAGGTACCGCCCACCTGGTTACCCGCGTCTCCGACAACGGACAACTACCGCCAACTGTTGACCCAGTTGGACTTCCCGCAGTTCTTCTTCAACAGCACCCTCGTGGCCCTGGCCATCACCGTGGGCAACCTGGTCTTCTGCTCGATGCTCGGCTACGCCCTGGCGAAGCTTCAGTTCCCCGGCAAGCGGGTCGTGTTCGCGCTCGTCCTCGGGATGCTGATGGTGCCGGGCATGGTCACGTTCGTCCCGCTGTTCATGCTCGTCAGTCAACTCGGCATGGTGAACAGCTACTCCGGGCTCATCCTGCCGTGGTTGGCTCAGCCGTTCGGGGTGTTCCTGATGCGCCAGTTCATCCTCGGCCTGCCCGACGACCTCATCCACGCGGCCCGGGTGGACGGCGCCGGGGAGTTCAGGATCTTCGCCAGGGTGATCCTGCCGCTGTGCGGGCCTGCTCTGGCCACGCTGGGGATCCTGCAGTTCCTCGCCACCTGGAACAACTTCCTCTGGCCGCTGGTCGTCGCGCAGTCCGAGGAGAAGTACACCCTCCCCGTGGCCCTGGCGCTGTACGCCATCGGGGAGAACAGCACCCGCTACGGCCTGCTGATGGCGGGCTCGGTGGCGACCATCCTGCCGATCCTGCTCATCTTCGTGCTGCTGCAGCGCTACTTCGTGCAAGGCATCGCCATGACCGGCCTCAAGTGAGGAGTGTTCCGTGCGATCCAGATCCCGTCTCACGGTCGCGGCAGGAATGATCATGTCTCTCGGACTGGTCGTCACCTCCGCGCCCGCGGCCACAGCCGCACCACCGTCCCCGACCGGCCCGGCCCCGCACTCCACCGCGGGCCGTAACGCCGAGCTGCACCGCTACACCGCCGACACCTGGCGATCCTTCGTCGCCATGGTGGACCCGGCCACCGGCCTGGTCGCCGACAACATCGGCGGTGACCTCGACCCGGCCGACCGCTCGGCGTACACCTCGCCGACCAACATCGGCGCGTACCTGTGGAGCACCGTGGTCGCCAGGGAGACCCGGCTCATCTCCGCCGGCGAGGCCCGCGGCCGCATCGCCAAGACCCTCGACACGCTGGCCCGACTGGAGATCCACCAAGCCTCGGGCATGTACTACAACTGGTACGACCCGTCGACGGGAGCGAAACTCACCACGTGGCCGGTCGACGACAGCACCGTCCACCCGTTCCTGTCCAGCGTCGACAACGGATGGCTCGCGACCGCCCTGACGATCGTCAAGGCCAAGGTGCCGGAGTTGGCGGCGCCGGCCCAGGCGCTGCTGCGCCGGATGGACTTCGGGTACTACTACAACCCGGCCGAACGCCAGATCCGCGGTGGCTTCTGGGTGGACCCGCCGCCGGGGTGCTCGGTCGCGGGCAACTACCGGGGCGGCCCGGACGTCTACTACACCTGCCACCACTACGGCGCTTTCAACACCGAGCCGCGCATCGCCAGCTATCTCGGTATCGCCGCTGGTCAGATTCCCCGCGAGCACTACTTCGGGACGTGGCGGACCTTCCCGCCGGAGGGCTGTGACTGGGCGTGGTCCGAGCAGCGGGCCGTCGGTGAGTGGCGCACCTACCTCGGCGTACGGCTGTTCGAGGGCGCCTACCGCTACCGAGGCATGCAACTCGTGCCGACCTGGGGCGGGTCGATGTTCGAGGCGCTGATGGTGCCGCTGTTCGTGCCGGAGGAGAAGTGGGGCCGCCGCAGCTGGGCGATCAACCACCCGACGTACGTGCGGGCGCAGATCGAGCACGGACTGCGCGAGGCCGGCTACGGGTACTGGGGGTTCTCGCCGTCCAACAACCCGGCGGGCGGGTACCGGGAGTACGGGGTGGACCCGATCGGGATGGACGCCGGCGGATACACCTCGGACCAGGAGCGCACCACCGTCGACTACGGCTATGGGGAGTGCCGGCCGGCGCAGCCGTTGCCCACCGCGTACGGGCAGGGCGTGGTGACCCCGCACGCCTCGTTCCTGGCGCTGCGCTACGCCGAGGACGAGGCCCTGCAGAACCTGGCGAACCTGCGGCGGGACTTCGACGCGTACGGTCCGGGCGGCTTCTATGACGCCATCAACGTGACCACGGGGCAGGCGTCGGAGCGCTACCTGTCCCTGGACCAAGGCATGATCATGGCAGCGCTGGGCAACGCCCTCGCCAACGACGTGCTCCGTGAACCGTTCAGCGGCGGCGCCATGAAGCAGCGCCTGGCGCCGCTGATGCGGATGGAGGAGTTCTCCGTGCCGCATCGAAAGGACGACTGATTCCAGGTCTGGACGATCCTGCGGTGGAGTCGGCTCCGCCCTTCACCGCAGGATCAGACCGGCCGACGTTCCGCATGGTCCGGGGCATCTCCCAGCAGCGACGCGCGGTCCGCCTGTGAGGCTCCCGTCTCCCAGCGCAGCGACGAGGGGGGACGGTCCGGCCCACCCGGCCTTCCGCTGACCTGCACGCCGAGCCCAGGGCGGCCACATAGCACCACCAGCCGTGGACGTTGGCCCGCTAGGGGTCTTCGTCGTGTCTCCTGGCACCGCCAAGCGGGCGGCTGACGCCGGAGGGCGGAGTCGTGGTGGTACCACTTCCCGCCGATGGGTCGTGTCCTTTCGTGCTCGTCGAGCTGGTGATCAGGGCGGCACGGGTAGGGAGCCTGGAGTCAGCAGACGCACTCGAAGGACAAGCCGCTACTCGCCGGGGTCGCGATCCAGGCTGCTCGGACAGGCGCATGCCGTTGCATCTCCGCCCAGGTATCCATCAGCGCTGCGGCCCGTAGTGGCCCGGTGGGAGCGAACTTGAACCCCGTGTCCTGAACGTCGAGGCTTTCAAGGCCGATCAGAGCGGCCTCATCGTCGAAGGCCATCTCCAAACCGAGTTGCCATAGTTCAGTCTGGCGGTAGGGATCGTCATCGTCACCGACATCAGCGATGGCCAGCTGCCGGGTGAAGGTCAGAATCAGGCGGTTGTCGCTCCATGACCGTCGGCCCCACTGGATGATGAAGCCATCGGCATCGGAGTCCGGAGTCTGGTCGATGCCGCCGATGTTCAGTTGCAAAAACTCAGCGAACGCAGCCCATGCCGCGCCGCATTCGGTCACAGAGTCCTGCTCGACGCCGTGCCGCCGCAGGATCTGCGCGAACACGTCAACGCTGGTCCGCCAAGGGACGTACATATGCTCAGCATGCCCTGATGGTCCGTCCGGCTGTCGGCCGGTGTGGGAGGACTATCTGTACGTCTATCGCACCGCCGCGCCGTAGGGCGTGTCACCGCCGGCCGTGGTGGGGATGCGTTGTGCGGTGCCGCCCGTGCAAGGTCAAGGGCGCTTCACGTCGCTGCGCGATGGTCCTGCGGGCCGCACCAGGCGCTGCCGGCCGCGCCAAACCCGCCCTCGATCCCGGAGCCTCTGCGCCCCCTCGGACCGGCGTTGCCGGCAGGCCAGGGGCCTGCCCGGAGTGCGCGCGCCGCATCCCCGCCACGGCCTCGCCGCGCGACGACCGGTCCCGACACCGGCGCCCGAACGAGCCGTCAAGGTGAGCTTGACGTGGTACGGCCGGTGGGCTGGCTTCCCTGGTGCGGGCCAACAGAAGGCGGTGCCGCGGTTTCGGTTTTTGTAGTACAGGCATCAATAATTTCGGTGGCGCGGTCACGATGATGCTCATCGGTGGCCTCGGCTAACGCCGCATGTATCAAGGGAAGGAGGTCCGCTCGGCGGATTAGGTCGGGACTGTCGAGGAGCAGTGCGGCGGCGATTGCGGCCGCGTGCCGGGTGGCAGGGTCAGGGTCGTGCAGGAAGGCGGAGACGGCCTGGAGGATTACAGGGCGCTGGGCGCGGAGCTCGGCCATTGCCGGGTAGCTGTCCAGGGAGAAGCCGTGGCGTTCCAACTGTGCCACTACGGCGTCGTTGACGTCGTCGGCAATTCCGCCAAGCCGGTCCAGGAGCAGCACTCGCAGCGGACGGGGCGGGACGGCCCGATAGCGGATCCGCTCATCGACGAGGGCGGTGGGGGCGCAGGGTTCGGCCAGGATCGCCGCGAGGTACAGGGTGGTCGGTACGGTGGCTGGATAGATGCTGTTCTGGTGGTACACCGTGTTGAACAGGTGCTCCAGCGCGTCGGCTCTGACTGCTGGCTCGTCGTCGATCAGCTTGGTGAGCGTCGACGGCGTATCCTCGGCTGGCCCATACGCGTGGCAGAGCGAGGCCCAGTCCGTGCAGTGAAGCAGTGCACGAGGATCGAGCGGCGGACCAACTCCCGCCGGCTCGCCCGTGGGGTGGGTAGTCGTCACGCGAAGAGGTTACAGATCGGGCCGTTGGTACCGCAGAGCAGCGCAGGCCGTGCCCCGATGCAGCGATCAACACCAGCACACAGGAGCGCCCCAGCGGCACGGCTACGAACGCACCGTACTCATCCACCAGGCACCGCGCCTACTTGGTGTAGATGAATTTGATTCCCAAGCTGAGGTTCGCTGTTAAAACCGCGACCGGCAGTCCAGAGACGACTCATGCCTGCGCGGTAGCGGCAGGCGGGGCCGATACGGCCAGCACGCCGGCGACGACGTGCCAGCCAACGTGCCAGTAGCCGGTGCTCCGAACGGGCATGAGCGGGCACGAGCTGTACCTATTCCCCGGCCACGAGGAGATCCGCGTCAACGTAGCCACCGGCATCGCAGTGACTGATGGAACCCCTGGGACCGTGCGCGCGTCGATGTTGGTGTGAAGCTGCGCGCCGCGATTCTGTTTGCCCTGACCGCTCTCAGCCTCGGCCTCGTCGTGGTCGCCTCACCAGCGAAGCCAGCTTGGGCCTGCAGTTGCGCGCGCGCCGACCAGGCGGACGAGCGAGCCGACCTCATCGTCGTCGGCACGATCACAAATGTGACGGGCACCGGGGTCCAACTCGCGGTGGAATCGGTCGAGAAGGGCAGCCTTGGGGCAGGGGCCACGATCAGGCTGAAGGTGGGCCGCCAGGAGGCCAGCTGCGGCTACGACTTCCGCGTCGGCATCCGGTACCGCGTGAATTCCAGCGACGGCGCCACTGGGCTGTGCGCGGGAATTACGCCCGCACCTGCGCCTGCGCAGTTGCCGAACACACCGTCCGCGCCCGGAGCTGCCCCGACGCTTGTCACGGCCGTACCCGCGCCTGCGCAGTTGCCGGGCCGTTGGTGGCTCGCGACCGGTGCCATGCTGACAGTCCTCGCCGCCGGACTGGTCGCCGTGGCCCTGCAACGGCGTCAGGCCAGAGCGGGCAGCCAACGGACGCGCGGACCAGCCACGGGCCAGTAACCAGTTCGTCGATGGACGATGTGGGGGCCACAGGGGGCACACAGGTGCGGCGATCGCCAAGTGTTGGTATCGCCGGCGTGACGCGGAACCCCTCAGCCGATACCTACACCACCGCCTGCCCTGTCGCCGCCTCCGTGAGGCGGTGCACGAAGCGCGGATGGCGCTCAGGCGGGAAGCGCGAGAGCGCCCACGTCGTGGTGGCGACCGGCAGGGCGTCGGCTGGCACACGGGCGAGGGCGTCGGGCAGCACCTCCACGGGGTCCCCTTGCAGCAGTAGGGGAGGCTGTTGCCGCCCAACGCCATCACCGCGCGCAGCCGCGCCGGCACGCCGGATCGCCCGATACCGCCCGGCAGCGTAGCGGTCCAGGTAGAGGGGCCATCCTTCGTCGTGAGCGACGCCGTCGCGGACGGATTCCCAGCCGGGGCCGTGCCGGTCGAGATGGCGGTGTTCCAGTTCCACCCGTGTCCGCTGCGGGGTCTTCGCGCGGTTCACACCCGGGCGCCGGCGGGTGCCGGGGCGGCCTCGAGCGGCAGGTCGCGCATCCGGCGGATCGGGGTCGACAGATAGATGATCGGGGACAGCAGGGTGAGCGCCCCGAAGATGAGCAGAGTGGTGCGGGTGCCGAGGGGCCCGGCCAGGGCGCCGGCGAGCAGCCCGCCGAGCGGGATGGCGCCCCAGGAGACGAACTTGACCGTGGCAATCACAGCCCCATTTCGGGTGGTGTCGGCGCAGCTCACACACCAGCGCTTCCACCTCCGGCGATGCCTGATGAGCGCAGGAGTCCGGACGCCGTGACCGGTCCTGCAACCCGGGCAAACCTTCCTCGGCATAGCGGCGCAGCCAGGTATGCCGGCCTGCTGGCGGCCTCCGGCCGGCATCGGCCGGGCCGGCGCGGCCAGTTATGCACTGCCTTGTCTGACGAACGTGTGTGATCCTGCTGCCGTGGAAGTCTGGGATCACGAAGGCAAGCTCTACGAGGTCAACTCGTACTACAGCCTGCCCGACAACGCGTGGCAGTACGAGCTGGTCGGACTGACCGGAGCACCCGGAACCGGGCCGTACATCACCGTCACGATCCCAGACGCAACGCCGGACGATGGGCCGTTCACACCGCGCCCGGTGAGCGAAGTGATGTTCAGCGCTGGTAGCGGCGATGTCCCCTGGCCCATCCTGCGTCGTTTCATTGACCTGGTTGAGTCGTCCGGCGACATCGTCCAGGTCCCGGCTGACAGCGCATCGCCGATCACAGACCCTCGGGCTTCGCCCCAGATCCCGCCCTCCCCCGGAGATGCATGAAGTGTGGTCCCGGGCGTGATCTCCGCGCCCTGCCCGAGCTACGTGCCTCCGCGATCGGCGGATGCCCGCGTCCTAGCATGAGCGCATGTGGGAGCAGCGGGTCTCGCGCAGTCCCGAAATTCGCACGATCTGGCGTGCCTTCGTCGACGAGGCCGCCGACTACACCGACGAGGCGAGCGAGCATTGGGGCCTCTCGTTCATCCGTCGCACGGACGGCTGCCTTGCGGCGGAGCTCGCAGGTCCGCGGATCGAGGGTCTCCCGATCCGCTCACGTGTCGGAGAGTCGTACTGGGGCGTCGAGCTCGCGGCCCACGTCGTGATCCCGGGCGTCGACAAGGCGCTTCTGCGCGGTGCGATCGCCGAGCTGCCGGTCGTTGAGGGACGGGTGACCATCGGAAGAAGGCAATATCCGATCCCGGGGTGGGAGGAGCTCGAGCCCTTCGTCTCGCGGCTCGTGGCTGACGGGGTGATGGTTGCCGACGCCGACATCCGGCGGGCGCTCGGTGGGGACGATCGTGGGTTGTCCCGACGGAGCTGGCAGCGTCGGTTCTGGTCCGTGACGGGCCTGCGGCGCAAGGAGATTGAGCGACTCGACCGCTCTCGCCGTGCCTACCGTCTCCTCCGGGAGGGGGTACCGCCGGGCAAGGTCGCCGTCGCAGTGGGCTACGCGGATCAGGCCCACCTCACCCGAGAGCTGCGACGCATCCGAGGCCAGACGCCGGCGCGCATCCTCACGGCGGCGACCGACTGAGGTCGACGCTTTTCTTCAAGACCCCCGGACGGCCGTTCGGCGAGGGTGGAGACACCAGCTCAGACAGCCGCCGACAGGAAGACAACCATGAACACCACTGCGACCCCGGCCGGGTTCTCCACCCTGAATCCGTTCTTCATCACCCACGACGCCGACGGGCTGATCGCCTTCCTCCGGGAGGTGTTCGGCGGTGAGGAACACCTCGACGCCCGCACCGTCGACTTCGACGGCCTGCTGCTCCACGCCGAGCTCGAGATCGGCGGCACCACCCTGATGTTCGCCGAGCGCAAGCCGGACTGTCCCTTCCTCCCGCAGCTATCCCAGATCTACGTCGATGACCTGGAGCGCGTCCTCGCGCACGCCATGAAGCACGGCGCGCGGCTCATCACCCGACCGACCGACTTCTTTGGGACGGTCTTCTCCCGGATGATCGACCCGTGGGGAAACATGTGGTGGGTGTACCAGCACGGCGAGGCTCCGGATGTGGACTGGGACTCCGCGGAGGCTGAAACCGACTCGGACTCGACAGAGTGGTCCGATCCCGACCTCGCGTATATCCACCGGACCCTCGTCGAGGCGATGCCGTCCCTGGGCACCGAACCCGAAGGCGAGCGAGAGCCGCGGCATCCGTAGCAGGTCGTGGATGGTCTCGGTGGTGCCGTCGGCCGCCCGGCGGTGAACTGGGCGTGGACGGTCTCGTATGGCGGGAGGCCGTGGGGCAGGTACATCGATCATCACGGCCCCCACCGCCCGCCCCGAAGACCACATCAACCAGCGTGCACTACCACCAACCCGATCAAAACGCCCTCTAAACAAGCCCGTACGGGTAGCCGCTCGTCCGTTGACTCGAATGGTGCCGGCAATAACACTTGCTGTTAACCAGTCCATAAAGAAACCGGTCTGCTCGACGGGAGTCAGAATGAACAGCACGCCGACCGTCGCTACCCCTACATCCACGACGCAGGTTCCTACTCAGACATCAAGGGCTGCGGGCGGGAGCGACAGCACCCGGCTCGTGATCCGTCAGGCGCGGATCGTCGTCGCCCGCGAGGGTGCCGACGGCGTCGCATGGGGATGATTCGTGGGGAGCGCCTTTCTGACGCTCCGTAGCGAGTCGCGCACGCCGGTAGCGTCGGCGAACGGCATGCTGCCGCCGCATGCTGTTTGCTACATGAGGGCACAGCCGTCGTCCTCTCATGGCCGCCCCCGAGGGGCGGATGATCCGCCACGTCGGACCGTCGGAGGGCCTCGACGCCCGAGCCAAGACAAGGGCGGCACTGTCTAGTAGGGCGCCACTCCATCGGCTTCGTCACCGAGGACACGAATGCGAATCACGCTCGTCAACATGCCCTGGCAAGCGCTGACGTGGCCGTCGATGGCGATGTCCGCACTGGACACCGTTGTTACCGACCTCGGCCACGAGGTCACTCAGCTCTACGAGAACCTGAACTATGCCGAGCACTGCCTGGACGCCGCCGCCGGTCTCAGCCCTGCTGACTACCTCGCGATCAGCAGCGGAGGTTTCGACTATGGGGTCGGAGAGTGGGTCTTTACGTCCACGCTGTTCGAGCCCGGCTGGCGGCAGCCCGAGTTCACGGCGTACCTCGAACGCGTGGGCTACCAGGACATCGGCCCGGCAATCGCGCTGCATCATCGTGCGCCGGAATTCGTCGATCAGGTGGTCGAACGAGTGCTGGCGACGGGGCCGGACCTGGTCGGCCTGACCACGACGTTCGAGCAGAACGTCCCGTCGCTGGCCGTTGCCCTTCGCCTGAAGCAGCGACGACCCGACCTGCCAATTGCCCTGGGCGGCGCGAACTGCGACGGGGACATGGGCGCTGCGCTGCATCGCAACTTCCCACAGATCAACTTCGTCGTTCGCGGCGAGGGAGAGCGACCACTGACCGAATTGCTCGAGGCGATGGCCGACAAGCGCGGCTTCGAGTCCGTGACAAGCCTTTGCTGGCGTGACGCGCATGGCCGATCGGTCGAGAACCCTTACAAACCCGTCGGGACACCAGGACCCGCGTTGCCCATCGCCACCATCCGGCCGTACTTCGACCACGTGCACCGCTCTCCCGCGCGTCCATGGATTTCTGAGACCTTTCTCCGGCTGGAGACGTCGCGCGGCTGCTGGTGGGGTGAAAAGCGGCAGTGCACGTTCTGTGGCCTCAATGGCGGAAGCATCAGCTACCGGTCGAAGCCCCCCGAGCGGGCCTGGAAGGAGATCTCCGAGGCCGTCACCGAGTTCGGGATTCTCGACGTGACGATGACCGACAACATCCTCGACCCCGCATACCTGAGGACCCTGTTGCCGCAGCTGGCGGAAGCCGGCTGGGACCTGCGAATCTTCTACGAGGTGAAGTCGAATCTCAAACCCGACGAACTCGCCGTGCTCGCAGCCGCGGGTGTGGTGTCCGTTCAGCCGGGCATCGAGAGCCTCGCATCCGGACCACTTTCGCTCATGGACAAGGGTACGACGGGAGCGGCGCAGGTACGCGCGTTGCGCCTGTTCCTAGAGCACGGCATTTTCCCGCTATGGAACTACCTGTACGGGTTCCCGGGCGAAGACTGGGAACGCGACTACGCACACGTGGTCGACCAGATTCCCGCCCTGGTGCACCTACCGCCGCCGAAAAGGAGCAACCGACTGTCGCTGGACCGGTTCTCCCCGCTGTTCCTGCGCCCCGAACTCGGCATCGACGAGCGGCGTACGCCCGCCGAGTGGTACGGGATCGTCTATCCCCTGTCAGAGTCCGAACTGGCCGACATCGCGTACGCGTTCGCGTACACGCCGCGGGGCATCGACGATCTGACCGCGAAGCGGTTGAGCGATGTGATCGCACACTGGCAGCGAGCCTATGAGCGATCTGCGCTGAACTACCGGCTCGACGCCGATGAAGTCCTCATCGAAGACCGTCGCGAAGGCTGGCCGATCCGCGACCACGTCCTACGCGGCGACGAAGCGGCGATCTACCTCACGCTGGCCAGGCACCTGGCGCTGCCGGCGTTACAGGCCGCGCTGCGGGCCGGCGGCTACGACATCGACAGCAAGACGGTGAAGGACCTGCTGCACCGTTGGCGGACGCTCGGCCTGGTGTACGAAGACGATGGGGTCTGGGTCGCGCTGGCAGTGCCGGCAAACGTCCGCGAACGGATGTCGTGGAAAGAAGAAGGTGAAATCGTTGCCGCGTGAGCTGTCATTGCGCCCGTTGCCGCCACAGCACGTCCCGTATCCTCTGCCCCGGGTTGCCGGCGCAGCTCGCACCGTCGCGCCGGCCATGCCGTTCGCCGAATCGGAGCCGGTGCTCGCCGCCCTGCGCGGGACCGGTCATGTGCGACACGACCCCGCGAAGAAGCGGGCGGTCGTCCGGATCGGTCCGGACGAGACCGGTCACGTGCTTGCGGCGTTTCCGGCGTCGGGTGTTGCGGGGCTCGGCGTCACCATCGAGCTCGACGCGTGGCCAGGGGCCAAGCTGGCTCCGCGCGACGTCCGAGCCCTTGCAGACGCCGGCGTCGTCATGCTGAAGGTCGATGGCGGCGCGCTGACCGAGCATGCCCTTCCGGACTGGTTCGAGCTGGGCAAGGCCGCTCTCGCGCATGGGTTGCCGCTGCATTGGGCTGGAGGGGTGCCGAGCGTCGCGCGCGAGCATGCGAGGCACCTGACGCCACCTCGCGACGACCCTGCTTTGCGCTCGTCGTGGCGCTACGGCATGCTGGCTTGGCGGCGAGGCCCTGGCTTCGCGCTCGTCGAGGATGCCCGCGATTCGGCCAACCGTCTTCAGTACGCGATGGATCTGACGGCGCTGCAGTCATTGTTCGGCGAAGCGCTTGACCGGCACATCCCGCAATCCATTGTAGATCCGGCGTTGCTTGACCAGCTCGTCGACATGAGGCTGGTAGCGCAACTCGCAGGCCGTGCCGTGTGGCTGCCATATCGCATGAGGCGTTGGCCGGTAGCCCCGCTGGCGTGAACGCGCTGGTTGCTCAAGCTGAACTCTCCACCGTCGCGGCGCGCAACGCCGCCGACGTCACCCCAATCAGAACCGCAACCGCTTGGATCAGCGCACCTATGAGGAACATCGTGGTGAGCCCAAATGCCGAGGCGATCAGTCCGCCTCCGGCGTACGCCAAGGGGGCCAGGCCTACCATGCTCAGCGACATGAGGCTCATGGTGCGACCGCGCATGGCGCCATCTGCCTCCGACTGCACCAGGGTCAGTGCGCTGTTGCCAGCCACCATGGCCGCGAAGCCGAGGACTGCTTGCACGGCGACCTCCACCGGCAGCCACAGTACAAATGGCGTCACTGCCGCGCAGACAGCCTGCACGGCCGACGCCACGAGGAGTAGTCGGCCCGTCCCGGCGTGGGGCAGCAAGCCGAAAGACACCAGGAGCGCGCCGAGGGTGGCGCCAACGCCAAGGCTGCCGAACAGGATGCCCAGCCCGCCTGCGCCCCACTCCTGTTGAAAGGCCAGCAGAGGCAAGCCAACGTTGGTAGGGCCGGCAAATCCGAAGGTGATGAGCAACGAGATGGCCAGCAGCGGCCGCAGCCTGGGGTGTCGGGCTGCGTGTGCCAATCCAGCACCTATCTCCTTCCAGAACCGACGCTCGGATCCTGTGGGCGCGGCTTCGCCTGTGGGCGCGTCGACCGGTAGTCGCCAGATCGCCAGCACCGAAACGGCGAACGTCACGGCGTTGATAAGGAACACCCAGCCGATGCTGCCTGCGGCCACCACCACACCGCCTAGAAGCGGCCCGACAGATTGGGACATCCGGACCGCGAGGGACCGCAGTCCATTGGCAGCTGGCAGTTCCTCGCGATCCACCAGCGTTATCGCTACCGTATTAATCGCCGGGTTGAAGAAGGCCTCAACGGTGCCGAACACCGCAGCGACCACGAACAGGCCGACTATGCCGACGCCGCCGAATGCCGCCGCTGCGGCCGCGATCATGACGACGGTCCGGAGGATGTCGCTTGCCAGCATGACCCGTCTACTGCCGAACCGGTCGACCAGCACACCGCCGGCCAGCATAAGAACGGCCCGAGGCACCGCTGACGTCGTCAGCAAGAGCGCGGCCACCGCCGCCGATCCGGTCTCCTGCAGCGCCGCCCAAGGCAGCGCCAAGAAATAGATCTGGTCTCCCAGCAGCGACACGACGTAGCCGCCGAGCAGCCTTCGGTAGGCGGGTCGACGAAGCGGGACCAGGTCCATCTTCCGTCGCTCACCAGCCAGCGTCACAGCGTCCCCCAATATCCCGCTCTGCTCGGTCTGAGGATTGCACAAATGTCGATGACTTGGGGTGGCGGCCACGTCGAGTGGTCCTTGTTTGATCATCCGAGACATAGGGCCTGGTGGGCTGATGGAAAGCGGCCGCACTGGATGACGGGGCGACCCCGGGCCGCAGGTCGGTCGTTCGATCCTCTATCCCGGAGTGCTTTCCTTCGGGCGAGGTTCGCAGGGATGGCTGTCCACCAACCCCGCCTCGACTTCTGCATGAAGGAGCCGCGCGAGCCGGGCCGGCAGGTCATTGACGCCCTTAGAGCACATCTGATAACGCCGGGCGATGGTACCCATGTTCGATGGCGCGGCGAGGTGCATAGCGAACCAGCGGGGCGGTCATTCGCAGCGGTCTTCGGCGCCTCGACCATAGGGCTCGCAGCAGTCGGGGCGGTGCCGGTAGACCCTGAGGTCCCGGCCGTGCCGGTGGCCGTACTCAGTCGTGATCTCGTACAGGCAGGCCTGCCACACGACGGTCTCCCCGCTGCTGAGCACGACCTGCCCGTCACCCGGCCCGCCGCGCAGCAGCACGTCCACCCTTCGACGGTACGTCCCCACGGCGCGCGACGCGGCTGTAACACTCTGCCCCCGAGCCGGCGGCGGTGCGGGTCACGGCGCAGCCTCCCCAACTGAACGCATCACCACACGGGCCGCGCCCGTAGCTGCGGCGAGGCTCTCCACCTGCAGATGACGCCCGGCCCAGCGGCAAGCGCGCTACGACCGCCCGCGGGCGCCATTCGTTGTCGCGGATCTGGCCCCGAGGCAGCCTGTGTCTCTTCCACGATGACGTGGTGGGCGGACGATGAGCGGGACGTGCCGCCGGCGTGGTGGGGACTGGAGGTGACTCCCGGCCACCCGCGGGCCGGGGCCGGAGCGGAACCGGTGCTGCGTCGTCCGGTCGCGCCGATGCTCGCGGCGCCGGTCGACGTGGTGCCCGAGGGATCAGGCCTTGTGCACGAGCCGAAGTGGGACGGTTGGAGGTGTGTCGCCTTCCGCGAGGCCGACGGTGTGTACCTGCAGTCGCGGGCCGGCCGGAACCTGACCACCTACTTCCCTGACATCGCCCACACGCTCCGTGCGTCCATGCCGCCCGGCGTGGTGCTCGACGGTGAACTGATCGTGTGGGAGCGTGGCCGAACAAACTTCGCGCAGCTGCAGCGGCGTGTCGCCGCCGGCCGCGGCGTGCTGCGGCTGGCGAATGACCGCCCCGCCCACTACGTGCTGTTCGATCTGCTCGCAGACGTCGACGGACGGGTGATCCTCGATCTGCCGCTGTCGCAGCGGCGGGCTCGGCTGGAGTTGCTGCTCGCTGACGTACCAGCGCAGTTGACTCTGACTCCGCAGACGGCCGACATGCGGCAGGTGGGGGACTGGCTGATGCACTGGACCGTCGCGGCTGGTATCGAGGGTGTGGTCAGCAAGCGCCTGGGCGACCGATACCAGCCCGGCCGACGCGGCTGGTTGAAGTATCGGACCCGAATCGTCACCGAGGCGATTATCGGTGGGGTGACCGGCAGCCTGCGCGAGCCGGACACGCTGCTGCTGGGCCGGTTCGACCGGATGGGCCGGCTCCGCTACACCGGCCGCACGCACCCGCTGAACGCCGAGCGACGGCAGGAGTTCGCGGTGGTGCTGTCTGCGCTGCGGTCTGGGCGGCACCCACGGGCCCCCGTGGTGCATCCGTGGCCACAGCCGTTGCCGGCATCCTGGTCAGGGCAGCTGGACCGGCCGGAGCCGCTGCAGTACGTACAGGTGGAGCCGACGCTGGTGGTGGAAATCGAGGCGGATGTGGCGTTCGAGCATCAGCGGTGGCGCCATCGAGTCAAGGCCGTCCGGGCTCGCCCGGACATGTCGGTGTACGACGTTCCGCTGCTACTCGGAGAGCAGGAGGGCTACTTCGGCGAGACGTAGAACGACATCGAGCAACGCCCCGCACTCAAGCAGAGCCACGGCAGGACCGGTCATGATCCCCGTTGATCGTCGGCTGACATCTCACGGCAGCGTAGGGACGGCGATCATCGGAAGCAATGCCGTGGGTGACGCGCAGGGCGTCGAGGACGGTGATGCCGGCCGCTTCGACGTGTGGGGTGAGGGTGTCGATGACCGGGGGGACCGCGACGGCGGGTCCGTAGCCGATGAGGATCGCGGTGGTGGCGTTAACGTTGCGCGGCAGGGCGAGGTGCTGCCTCGCAGCGACGTGCATCCACTCGGTGACGGTGGCGGGCTCGGGCGCCTGTTGCCATTCGCGCAGCGCGTTCCAACGCCGCGATGCGGCCATCAACGAGCCGGCGATTTCGGTGGCCGTGGCCGTCGGCGGCTGGGCCACGTCACATCGACGCTTCCCTACGGAAAGCGCACGGGATACACTCCTGGGAAAGCGCTTTCCTCTTATCGGTGGTGGTGGTGATGACCGGTACGCGACAGACGTCGGGGCTGCCACGGCGGCTCCTGGCTACCGCCGTGGCGGCACTGCTCCTTCTGGGGATCTGTCCGGGCAGCCAACCGGCCGTGGCGGCCGCGGACCCCCCGGCGGCGCAGGCGGCCGGCCCCGCCCCCCGCACCGAACTGGCCAGCAGCGGTGCGTGGTGCTGGTTCGCCGACCCCCGTGGCGTCTACTACCACGGCAGTCACCGGCGTACCTACCTCGGCTACATCACCGCCACCGGCGAGATCCGGGTGGCGATGTACGACCACGCGACCGCGCGGCGGACGACTTCGGTGGTGACCACCGGATTCCAGATCGACGACCACAACAACCCGGCCATCGTGATCCGCCCCGACCGGCGGGTCGTCGTCTTCTGGTCGGCCCACGGCGGCTCGGCCATGTACTACCGGCGGTCGGCACAACCGGAAGACGTCACCGCGTGGGAGCCGATCAAGCAGGTGCCCACGAACACCGCCGGTACTCACGGCTACACCTACCCCAACCCGGTGCAACTGTCCGGCGAGAACAACCGGTTGTACCTGTTCTGGCGCGGCGGCGACTTCAACCCGGCCTACTCCACCACCAACGGCGGTGACCGGTGGACCGCGGCCACCCGGCTAATCTCCTCGCCGGGGCATCGGCCATACGTCAAGGTCGCCGCCAACGGCCGCGACACCATCCACTTCGCCTTCACCGAGGCGCACCCGCGCAACCTGCGGACCAGCATCTACTACATGTACTACCGGGCGGGCAGCCTCTACCGGGCCGACGGCACCCGCATCGGACCGATGGGCACCGCGGTGACACCCGCGCAAGCAACCAAGGTGTACGACGCCGCGGCGCACGGCGCCAAGGCCTGGGTGCACGACATCGCCATCGACCGGTCCGGACACCCGGTGATCACGTACGCCACGTTCCCCACCGACGCCGACCACCGCTACCGCTACGCCCGCTGGACCGGCACCGGCTGGTTCGACCGCGAACTCACCGCCGCCGGCGGCACGATCAGCGGTGACCCGGCCGAGCCCAACTACTCCGGCGGCATCACCCTCGACCACGACGACCCGTCGGTGGTGCTCGTGTCCCGGCAGGTCGACGGGGTCTTCGAGATCGAGCGGTGGACCACCCCCAACGGCGGCACCAGCTGGAGCACCGAAGCCATCACCTCCGGTTCCACCGAGCCGAACATGCGGCCCTTCTCCCCGTGGGGCCTGCCCAGCGGCAGCGCCCTGGACGTGGTCTGGATGGCCGGCGACTATCCCAGCTACACCCGCTACCGCACCCGCATGCTGCGGACCGGCACCGGACCGGACGACAACACCGCACCGACCGCGTCGTTCACGGCCACCCCCGCCACGGGCGACCCGCGCACCGTCGCCTTCGACGCCCGGGGCTCCGCCGACCCCGCCGGCACCGTCGCCTCCTGGTCGTGGACCTTCGGCGACGGCACGACCGCTACCGGAGCCACGCCCAGCCACCGGTACGCCCAACCGGGCCGCTACTTCGTCACCCTGCGCGTGACCGACACCCATCCCACGACACCCGCCAGCGACGTCCTGGTCCGCGAAGTCGTCGTCACCGGCTGAGTCCGTCACCACCTGAACCCGCAGTCACGACGGCGACCGGGTCCGGCTGTTCCCCTCCTAGCGCGGAGACCAGAGCGACGTGTTCAGCGGGACCTGGAGGACGGGTGTCGCAGAGCCCGATCGTGTCGACACGGTGACCCTCAGTTGACGACCCCGCCGCAGGGGCCGTGCCGGGACCACCGGCGGTCCCGCCGACGCCGACCACCGCCATCCCACGAACCAGGGAGGACATCCATGAGACGCATGATCATGGGCCTAGCCGCGGCCGCGCTACTCACCGCCGCCGCCGGCGCGGTGCCCGCGCAGGCCGCCGACCCGGCGTACCAGGTGCTGGTCTTCTCGAAGACCGCCGGCTACCGGCACGCCTCCATCGCCAACGGCCTGCAGGCCATCCGGGACCTGGGTGCGGCGAACAACTTCACGGTGACCGCCACCGAGGACGCCGCCGCGTTCACCACCGGCAATCTCGCCCAGTTCGAGGCGGTGGTCTTCCTCAACACCACCGGCGACGTCCTGAACGCCACGCAGCAGACCGCGTTCGAGTCGTACATCAACGGCGGAGGCGGCTACGTCGGCACCCACTCGGCCGCCGACACCGAGTACAACTGGCCGTTCTACGGGCAGCTCGTGGGCGCCTGGCTGGACTACCACGCGTCCATCACCCAGGCGAACATCACGGCGGAGGACCGTGCGCACGCCGCCACCGCGCACCTCGGCAAGACCTGGACGCGCACCGACGAGTGGTACAACTACCTCACCAACCCGCGCTCGTCGGTGCACGTGCTGGCCAGTCTCGACGAGTCGAGCTTTTCGGGCGGCAACATGGGCGACCACCCCATCGCCTGGTGCAAGACGGTGGGCAACGGGCGCTCGTTCTACACCGGCGGCGGGCACACCGCCGCGTCGTTCGGCGAGAGCGGCTTCCGCACCCACCTGCTCGGCGGCATCCGATACGCGGCCGGCTTCGCCAAGCACGACTGCCGGCCGGAAAACGGTTACACCACCCTCTACAACGGATCGACCACGGGCTGGTCGCAGGCCGGCGGAGGCGGGTTCACCAATTCCAATGCCACGCTGAAGTCGTACGGCGAGTTCGGCACCCTCTGGTACTCGGCCAGGCAGTTCGAGGACTACTCGCTGAAGCTCGACTGGATGATGGACGGCGACGACAACTCCGGCGTCATGATCGGATACCCGACGACGTCGACGCCCGGCTCGTACAACTCCGGCGCGTTCGAGATCCAGATCGACGCCACCGACGCCGCCGACCGCACCACCGGCGCCGTCTACCGCCGCAAGGCAGCCGACACCGCCGCCCGCGACGCCGCCCTCAACCCGCCCGGGTCGTGGAACACCTACGAGCTGCTCGTGCAGGGCGAGCGGGTGCAGGTCTTCCTCAACGGCGTGAAGATCAACGACTACACGAACACCGACGCCTCCCGCACCCTGCGGGGTTACATCGGCCTGCAGAACCACGGCGTCGGCGACGACGTGTCGTTCCGCAACGTCCGTATCAAAGAGCTCGACGGCGACGCGCTCACCGTCGAGGGGGAGTCGTACACCTCCTCCTACGGGGTCCAGCGCGTCGCCAAGACCACCGCCAGCGGCGGCGACACCCTCGGCCGGGTTCGTAACGGCTACTGGGCCGGCTACTCACACGTCAGCACCGTGGGGCGCACCGGCTTCTCCGCGGTGATCTCCTCCGGCGGCCTCGGCGGCACCATCACCATCCGGTCGGGCTCGCAGACCGGCCCGGTGCTGGGCACGGTGCAGGTGCCGGTCACCGGTGGCTGGGAAACCTTCCAGACCGTCTCCACCACCCTCAACGGCACCGGCACCGGTCCGCTGATCCTGACGTTCAGCGGCGGTGACGGTCCGCTGTTCAACATCGACACGCTGACCGTCACCGGCTGACGGAGGTTGGCAGGGGCGCCCGCTCATTGCTTCTCGACGCACAGGGTGCCCCTGCAAACAACCGCCTCACCAAGGCCGACGCCGGCCCACCCGGCGCGGTGTCGTTCAGCCGGTCGGCAGGCGCACGAGGAAGCGGCCACCTGTATCGCGTCGAGCCGATCGGATTTGCCGCCACGACGCCGTGCTGAGCCGGGGACGCGTGCCGCATCCAGCACCGTTTCGCCGGCGGCCAGCAGGACACGGGCTACACCGACCCCATGCGAGCGCGCCCCATCGATGACCCATTGTCGGCGCAGAGCACCAGCATGATCATCTGCCCAGGCCAGCAGCGCGGCCGCACCGCCGTCGTCGGCGGGCACGGTCAGCTCGGCCAGCACCGCCCCGGCCGCGCTGACCACGGCGGCAGTGTGGGTGTCGGTGTGGGCGTCCACCCCGATGACGACATCAACCTGTTCTGCCAGGATCGACACTGCGGGTGCTTCCCTTCGCTAGGCGACACTCGTACGGCGTCGGCCCGGGAAGAGGTCACCTCCGGCGGCATATCTGTGATGAGTCACGCGCCAATTCGCGGACAGGCTTCTGATCAGGCCAACAGGTGGGCCGGGCCGGCGCCGGCAACCCCACGGACAAGTCCACACGACGGCACGCATACACGGCCAGATCTAACGTGAGTCACGTGACGATCACCAGCACCGGACCCTAGCGGCGACCCATCTCTTCCGGGCGGAACGCCACGCCCTCCATAGAAGCGTCCACACTCCCGGGGAGGGATCCTGCAGCGGCGCACCGCCTGCATGAGCACGAAGCCGAGCAGGTCCGGCGCGTGTCAGCGTGCGGCTAGCCTCGCCGTCAGCGGGATCAGTTCGACCGAATCGTGTGGAGCCAGACGGCGGTGTCGGGTGGGACGAGGCCGTCGGGGAGTGCGCCGCTTGCGAGCAGGATCTCTCCTGGGCCGGGTAGGGCGACCGGCTGGTCGGAGAGGTTGGCCAGGAAGGCGAAACCGCCCGGCCGGGTGAAGGCCAGCAGTGCCGGGTCGGTGGGCAGCCATTCGAGGGTGGCGGCGATCGAGCTGAGGTGCTCGCGGCGCAGCCGGATCGCGGTGCGATAGAGGGTGAGCATCGAGTCGGGGTCGTCGGTCTGGGCCTCGGCGGTGCGCGTGGCCCAATCGGCAGGCTGGGGCAGCCAGGGTTCGGCGGTGGCGTCGGGCGGGCTGAAACCGTACGGAGCGGTGGTGCCGGACCACGGCAGTGGTACGCGGCAGCCGTCGCGGCCGATGTCCAAGCCGCGCGTCCGGTGGAAGATCGGGTCTTGGCGGTGGGTGCCGGGGATGTCCTCGACCTCTTCGAGGCCGAGTTCCTCGCCCTGGTAGAGGTAGACCGAGCCGGGCAGCGCGAGGTTGAGCAGGAGGGCGGCGCGGGCGCGGCGGGTGCCCAGCGCCAGGTTGACGGGGGTTTTGTGCTGGCGCAGGGCGTGGCCGTAGGAACTGTCGGCGCGGCCGTACCGGGTGACGTGGCGGGTGACGTCGTGGTTGGACAGTACCCAGGTGGCCGGGGCGTCGACGGGGGCGTGTGCTTCGAGGGTGGCGTCGATGACGTGGCGCAGCGCTTTCGGGTCCCAGGTGCAGTTGAGGTAGTCGAAGTTGAAGGCTGTGTGCATCTCGTCGGGGCGCAGGTACATGGCGAGCCGGTCCGGCTTGTCGAGCCAGACCTCGCCGATCAGGGCGCGCGGTGGATCGTAGGCGTTGGCGACGGCGCGCCAGGCGCGGTAGATGTCGTGGACCGCGTCGCGGTCGATGTAGGGGTGGGGCAGCGGCGGGTTGGCCGGGTCGAAGTCGGCGAGCTCGGGGTCCTTGGCGGGCATGGTGGCGGAGTCGATGCGTACGCCGTCGGCGCCGCGGTCGAACCAGAACCGCAGCACATCCTGATGTTCGGCGGCGACGTCGGGGCTGTTCCAGTTGAGGTCGGGCTGTTCGGGGGCGAACAGGTGCAGATACCACTCACCGTCCGCGAGCCGGGTCCAGGCCGGCCCACCGAACACCGACTGCCAGTCGTTCGGCGGCAGGTCACCGCGGCCCGGGCGAAACCAGAACCGTTCCCGCTGCGGCGAGCCGGGGCCGGCGGCGACCGCCTCACGGAACCAGGCGTGCTGGTCGGAGACGTGGTTGGGCACCACGTCGATGATCACCTTCAGGCCCCGCTGGTGTGCCTCGGCGATGAACGCCTCCGCCTCGGCGAGGTCGCCGAAGAGTGGGTCGATCGCCCGGTAGTCGGCCACGTCGTAGCCGGCGTCCGCCTGCGGGGACGCGTACCAGGGGGTGAACCAGAGGGCGTCCACGCCCAGACCCGCCAGGTACGGCAGGCGCTCGCGGACGCCGGCGAGGTCCCCGACGCCGTCGCCGTTGGCGTCGGCGAACGAGCGCACGTACACCTGGTAAATCACCGCGTCGCGCCACCACTGGCCACTCTGCGTAACGGTATGAGGCAAGGGGGTAGCCATGAGTGGTCCCAACTCCAATTTCTAGGTCAGCCCTTGACGGCGCCGGCGGACAGTCCGCCGAGGATGTGACGTTGGAAGATCACGAAGATCACGACCATCGGGATGGTCGCCAAGGTCATCGCGGCGATCATCTCGGTGGGGGGCACCTGACTGCTGGCCGACAACCGCTGCAGCGCGACCGAGAGGGTCTGCTTCTCCGGGTCCTGCATGACGAGCATCGGCCAGAGGAAGTCCTTCCACATGCCGATGATCGAGAAGATGGAGATGACTGCCAGGACCGGCCGGGACAGGGGTAGAACGATCTTGGTGAGGGTCTTCAACCGGGTGGCGCCGTCGATGGCGGCCGCCTCGAGGATGTCGTGCGGGATGTTGTCGAAGAACCGCTTCAGCACATAAATGTTGAAGCCGTTGGCGGCGGCCGGCAGCCAGAGCCCCCACGGGGAGTTGATCAGGCCGAGGTCGGTGAGGGTGAGGTAGGCCGGCACCAGCAGGGCGGCGACCGGAAGCATCAGGGTGGCCAGCATGGCGGCGAAGACGAGCTTGCCGAAGACCGGGCGCAGCTTGGACAGGGCATACGCGGCGGCGACGTCCACGCTGAGCTGCACCAGCCAGCCGCCGACCGCGTAGTAGACGGTGTTGAGAAAGAAGTGCGGGATTCGCATGTGGTTCCAGGCGTCGGTGTACGCGGAGACGCTGGGATCCTCCGGCAGCACGGTGACGGTCTGGGCGGCGAACTCGACCGGTGTCTTCAGCCCGGCCGTGGCCATCCAGTACAGCGGATAGATGAACACCGCCGCGAAGGCGACCGCGGTGACCGCGAGCACGCCGAAGTAGACCGCGCGGGTGCGGGGCCGTTTGAGGTCGAGGCCGGAGATGAGGGTGCGGGTGGCCATCAGACCGTCTCCTCCCGGGTGATCCGCAGGTAGAGCGCGGCGAAGGCGGACAGCACGACGAACAGCAGCACGCTCAGGGCGGCCGCGAGCCCGAAGTCCTGGTTGACGGCGAACGCGTACCGGTAGATCAGGGTCATCACGGTGATCGTGTCGGGGTTGGTGAAGCCGGTCAGCTGGAACGGCTCGATGAACACCTGCATGGTGGCGGTGATCTGGAGCAGCAGCATGACCAGCATGATGAAGCGCAGTTGCGGCAGCGTGACCCGCCAGACCCGCTGCCACAGGCCGGCGCCGTCGAGCTCTGCGGCCTCGTAGAGTTCCGGGGGCACCGATTGCAGCGCGGCGAGGTACATCAACGTCGAGCCGCCCATGTTCGCCCAGGTCGAGACCAGCACCAGGGAGAGCATCGCGGTCTTCGGCGACTGCACCCACTGCGAGGTCGGCAGGTGCGCGCCGTGCAACAGGGCGTTGAACAGGCCCTGGCCGGGGTCGTAGAAGAACTGCCAGAGCATCGCGCTGACGATCGGCGGCAGCATCACCGGTAGGTAGATCACCAGCCGGAAGTAGGTCTTGAAGTGGCGCAGCTCGTTGAGCAGAATCGCGATCGCGATCGGGACCGCGAAGCCGAACACCAGCGCCAGGCCGGTGAACTCCACGGTGTTCCTGATCGCGGTGCCGAACAGCGGGTCGTCGAACAGGACCCGGTAGTTGGCCGTGCCGACCCACTCCGGATCGGTGACCAGGTTGTCCTGCTGGAAGCTCAGCGTGACGCTTCGGACCAGCGGATACCAGGAGAACAGCGCGAAGCACACCAGCCCCGCGGCGAGGAACGCGTACGCCATGAGGTTGTCACCCAGGCGGCGCCGCAGCCACCCGGATCGGCGCGAGCCGGCGTGGCGAAGGGGCAGCGCGGCGGCGGTCGTGGTGGTCGCCATGCTCAGGACGTGCCTCTCTGTCGGTGAACAGCCCGGGGACGGTGACGCCCCCGGGCCGGACCGGCTACTGAACGGTCGCGAGAATCGCGTTGACCTGCTTCTCGGCGTCGGCGAGGAGCTTGGCGATGTCGGCGTCCGGCTTGGTGAGGACCGCCGCCATCACCGGGTCGAGGACGGCGTAGATCTTCTGCGCGTTCGGTGGCTCGACCTTCAGCGGGATGTTCGCCTGGGTCTCGACGAACGGGGCGAAGTTCTCGGTCGGGACGTTGGCGAACTTCTTGCTGGCCTCGGTGAAGGTTTGCTCAGCGGCACCGGTCCAGATGTTCGGCTCGGGCAGGCCGACCGGCTGCTTGTTCCTGGCATCGCGTTCCTTGCCGAACTCGATCCGGTCCGGGTTGGCGTGCTTGAACAGCACCCAGGCCATGGCGGCCTTGATCTGCTCCGGAGAACTCCTGGGCGAGAACATGTAGCCGCCGCCACCGCTGAGGGTGCCCTGCCCGCCGGGGACCGGTCCGAAGCCGTAGTCCTCGGCCTTGCCCTTGTACTGGCTGACGATGGTGGGGATGTTGTCGGCGGTCGCCAGGTACATGCCGAGCTTGCCGGCGCCCATTTGCTGCAGCAGGTCAGCCCATTCGAGCAACTGCTTCTCGCCCATCGACTTGTCGGTGAATCGCATGTCCTTCAGCAGTTGCAGGACGGCGCGGCCGGTGTCGTTGTTGAACGCCGCGGTCCACCTGCCGTCGGCGCCCTTGGCTGCCACGTCACCGCCGCGGGTGTACATCTCGGCGGTGAAGTGCCAGCCACCGGTGTTGTTCTTGCTGTAGTCGCCGTAGCCGTTGATCCCGCCACCCAGGGAGGTGATCTTCTTGGCGTAGTCACGGACCTCGTCCCAGGTGGCTGGGGGCTTGTTCGGGTCGAGCCCGGCCTTCTTGAACAGCTCCCGGTTGTAGACCAGGCCCATCGTGTAGTTGCCCTCGGGCAGGCCGTACGTGTGGCCCTTGCCGTCGCCGAACACCTGCATGAGGTTCGGCTTGATCTGCTGGATGGCTGGGAAGTCCTTGAGGTACGGGGTGATGTCCGCGGCCTGCTTGCGGGCGATCAGCCCGGCCGGGTCGGTGAAGTAGACGTAGAAGGCGTTCTCCAGCTGCCCCCCGGCAAGCTTGGCGGAGAAGGTCGCCGGGTCCATCTTCCCTTCCTTGGGATCGATCTTGATGTTCGGGTTCGCCTTCTCGAACGCGGCGACATCCTCGAGGAAGTTCTGCCGGGGCACCTTCTCGGTCTCCGGCGGCAGGTTGTTCACGGTGATCGTGACCTGGCCGGACGAGGTGCGGTCCGACGTGTCCTTGTCACCCGCCCCGCAAGCGCTCAGCGTCAGGGCGAAAGTCGCCGTCAACGCGACGGACGAGAGGAGTCGGCGTCTGCCGGCTCGGGCGAGCGATGTCATCACGGCTCCCGGGATTCGTCTTCGGAGGCAGGGCGGCCTTGCCTCCGGGTCAGAAAGGTCCTGGAAGGACCGTCCGGAGCCGGAGGCGGCGTGGCCCACAAGCTACGGGCAGCCGCAACCACAGCACAATAGAACGACAAAAACCTGCAATAACCTGCGTTCTCAACGCAAGAATCATCGCATTCTTCCGTCGCGAAGCTAACCTGACTACGCTCCCGTCATGACACGCAAGATCGCAGAGATTGCCGCGAAGGTCGGGGTCAGCGAGGCCACCGTCAGCCGGGTGCTCAACAGCAAACCCGGCGTATCGGCCGCCACCCGCCAGGCCGTGCTCACCGCCCTGGACGTGCTGGGCTACGAACGGCCGACCAAGCTGCGCGGCGTGCGGGCCCGACTGGTCGGCATGGTGCTCCCCGAACTGCAGAACCCGATCTTCCCGGCCCTCACGGAGGCGGTCGGTGGGGCGCTGGTGCAAATCGGCTTCACGCCCGTGATGTGCACCCGCACCGTCGGCGGCCTGACCGAGGCTGAGTACGCGACGATGCTGATCGACCAGCAGGTCTCCGGCATCGTCTTCTGCGGCGGGCTGTCCGAGAAGGAGTACGACCAACTGCTGCACCGGGGCGTCCCGGTGGTGATGCTGAACGCCGCCAACGCCTACCCCGGCTTTCCCCGGGTGTCCACCGACGACGTCGCAGCCGTGCAGATGGCCTACAGGCACCTGACGTCGCTGGGCCACCGCCGCATCGGGCTGCTGGTCGGCCCCGAGGGCCACGAACCGTCACACCGCAAGGTGGCGGCAATGCGCGAGCTGACCAACCGCTCCGACGGTGCCGTCACCGGCCTCATCTCGCACGCGATGTTCTCCTTCGAAGGCGGCCACGCCGCCGCCACCGACCTCATCGAGGCCGGCGCCACCGGCGTGATCTGCGGCAGCGACGTGCTTGCCCTGGGTGCCACCCGGGCCGCGCGCCGAGTCGGCAAGCGGGTGCCGGAGGACATCTCGGTGGTCGGCTTCGACGATTCGGCCTTCATGAACTTCGCCGACCCGCCGCTGACCACCCTGCGCCAGCCCATCGAGTCGATGGCTCGGGCGGCGGTCACCCTGCTCGTGAACCAGATAGGCAACCGGACCACGGTCACCGGCCCCCGGGAGCTGCTGCACGAACCGGAGCTGGTGGTGCGCGGATCCACCGGCCCGGCACCAGTGGTGGAGACGAGCGCGTAGTCCCGTACGAGAACGACGAAAGAACTCAAGACCCGCCGGGCACGCTTTTCGATCCTGTTGGCCCCGTGGCCGCCGCAGATCCAGCGTTCACGCACGTCAGCAAGGCCATCAGAAAGCTGTCGGTTTATGAACAACGACTTCACCACCGATCTCGCAGGTTCAATTGTCTTCTTGCACGGACGGTGTGACGGGATTAACGTCCGGCCCCAATCCCCCACCCACATTGGAGTCCTCATGCGGAATCTCCGCTGCGGCATCCCCATGGCGGTCGCCGCGATCCTGGCAGCCCTGACGGCCGCCCCCGCTTCGGCCGCCAACACCACGATCCAAGCAGAGAACGGCGCCTTGTCCGGCGGCGCGACGGTCGCCACCAACCACACCGGATACCGCGGATCCGGCTTCGTCGGCGGCTTCACCGACGGCAACAAGGGCAGGGCCCGCACCAGCTTCACCGTCGCGAACTCGGCCGCCGGCCAGCACACGCTGAGCCTGCGATACGCCAACGGCACCGGCTCGGCCCAGACCCTGTCCCTCTACGTCAACGGAACCCGCACCCAGCAGATCTCGCTCGCCGCCACCGCGAACTGGGACAGCTGGCAGAGCGCCGCCGCCACCGCGCCGCTCGACACCGGATCCAACACCATCGCGTACGCCTTCGACGTCACCGACTCCGGCAACGTCAATCTCGACGAGCTGACCGTGGCCCCGATCGCCGCGTCCCCGGCCGGCCAGCTGGAAGCCGAGTCGGCCACCCTCACCGGCGGCACCCGGGTAGAGACCGGCCATGCGGGCTACACCGGCACCGGGTTCGTCGGCGGCTACACCGACGGCAACAAGGGCAACGCCGCCACCGCCTTCCGGATCACCACGACCACGGCCGGAAACACCCCGCTGACTCTGCGGTACGCCAACGGCACCGGCACGGCGAAGACGCTCTCGCTCTACGCCAACGGCGCCAAGGTGCAGCAGGTGTCGCTTCCCGCCACCACGAACTGGGACACCTGGGCGACGCACACCGTTTCCGCCATCCTGACCAGCGGCGCCAACACCGTCACGTTCAAGTTCGACGCCGACGACTCCGGCAACGTCAACCTCGACCACCTGGCCGTCGGCACCCCGACCACGCCGCCGCCCGCAGGCACCGCCACGGGCGAGGCGGAAACCAGCTTCTTCTCGGGCGGACCGACCGCCAGCACCTCGATCGGGGGGTACTCCGGAAGCGGCCACCTCACCGGATTCACCGCCACCGGGGCCAGGGTGGTCTTCACCGCGAACCTGCCGTCCGCCGGCAATCGGACCACCACGCTGCGGTTCGGCAACACGAGCGGCTCGGTGCGTACCCTCTCGGTCTACGCCAACGGCCTGAAGGCCGGGCAGGTCGCTCTGCCCGCGGGCGCTGGATGGCAGACCACCACCACCGAACTGGCCTTGCGCGCCGGGCTGAACACCATCACCTACCAGCGCGACACGGGCGACAGCGGTGACGTGGCGATCGACCGGATCAGCGTTGCCGGCGCCGAGGCGCTGGCCGAGCGGGGCGCGACGCTGCCCTACACCGAGTACGAAGCCGAGGCCGCCGCCACCAACGGCACGGTCCTCGCCGCCGACCGCACCTACAAGACGCTCGCCTCGGAGTCGTCCGGCCGCCGCGCCGTCCAGCTCACCGCCACCGGCCAGTACGTCCAGATCACCCTGACCAAGCCGGCCAACGCGCTCACCGTGCGCTATTCCCTGCCGGACAACACCAACGCCACCCTGTCCCTGTACGCCAACGGCACCCACGTCCGGGACCTCGCCTTGACCTCGCGCTACGCCTGGGTGTACGGCGACTACCCGTACAACAACAACCCGGCGAACGGCAACGCGCACCGCTTCTACGACGAAAGCCGTACGCTGATCGGCGACTGGCCGGCCGGCACCGTGCTCAAGCTGCAGAAGGACGCCGGGGGCACCGCGGCGTCGTACACGATTGACCTGATCGACGCGGAGCAGGCCGTGGCGGCGACCGCGCCCACCGGCTACGCCTCCGCCCCGCCGCCCACCGGCGGCGACGACACTGCCGGTCTGACCAACGCGATCAACACCGCCAAGTCCGCCGGCAGAGGCCTGTGGATCCCGGCCGGCACCTATCGGATCTCGTCCCGGATCAACGTGCAGGATGTCACGATCCGCGGCGCCGGGCCGTGGCACACCACCCTCAGGGGCACGAACGGCAAGGGCGGCTTCTTCGCCACCGGCGGCAACGTCCAGATCCTCGACCTGGCGGTCTCCGGCGACTCCGACGTCCGCGACGACGCCGGACACGACGCCGCCTTCGAGGGCAACTTCGGCACCGGCTCGATGCTGCAGAACGTGCTGGTCTTCCACTCCAAGGTCGGCCTGTGGGCGGACCACGGCACCGACGGCCTCTACGTGGTCGGGGCCCGCCTCCGCGACACCTACGCCGACGGCGTCAACCTGCACGGCAACGTCCGCAACACCCGCATCGACCAGTCCTCGATTCGCAACACCGGCGACGACGCCCTCGCCATGTGGTCCGACGGCAGCGCGGTGACCAACTCGGCGTTCACCTTCAACACGGTGCAGCTGCCGATGCTGGCCAACACCGCCGGCATCTACGGCGGCAACGGCAATCGGATCACCGACAACCTGATGTCCGACACGGTGGTCGCCTCGGCCGGCATCGCGGTCGGCACCCGCTTCAACCCCGTACCGCTGTCCGGAACCACCGTCATCGCGCGCAACACCCTCACCCGCACCGGCGGCCTCGAGCCGAACTGGAACGCCCAACTCGGCGCCATCTGGATCTACGCCGACACCGCCGACATCACCGCCCCGATCCAGGTCACCGACACGCTGATCAAGGACAGCACGTACGCCGGTGCACTGTTCAGCTGGGGCAGGACCATCACCGGCACCACCTTCGACCGGGTCACCATCGAGAACACCGGCACCTACGGAATCGTGATCGACAACGTGTCAGGCAGTGCCACCTTCAACAACACCAAGGTCACCGGCACCCCGTCCGGCGGCCTGAGCAACACCGGCGGCACCTTCACCATCAACCGCGGGCCGGGCAACTCCGGCTTCTGAGACACGGCGGCGCCGGCGTGGATGTCACTCCACGCCGGCGCCGACCCAGTTGTGACGCTGGGCAGCAGCTATACGAGCTGGCGGCGATCGAGTACGAATTCACGGTCAACACCCTGTTGTTCGCCTTGAACTTCTATTCCACCCGCTTGAAAAAAGCCATGAAGGTCTTCACGACCACGACGGACTGGAAGAAGTTCCTGTGGAACCTGTGGCAGATCGTCTCCACCGCGTGGCAGTTGATCGTTGATGCCTACGACTTGTTGGCCAAGCAGACGTTGGCGTTCAAGGAGGGAATCGAGATGCTGGTGGCCAACCTGGTGACCTTCCGGAACCTGGTGCGGGGCGACTTCGACGCCCTCAAGACCCTGTAAGGCAGAGCCGTGCAGAACGTGCGACACCCCATACAGCGGGCGGACCTGGCGCATCGTCAGGTTCGTGCGCCAGTACGTGGCCACTAGGGCCCGTATCAAAGTCTGCCTTTGGCGGCGCCGATGTGTGGGCGCGGTTTAGTAGGAGCGGTCGACGCGGGGTATGACCGGATCAATGGGTTGGGTGGGACTGTTTTGGGCTTCGTACCAATCGGCGAGGTTGAAGGTGATGTCACAGTTGCAGCAGGTCGCGTCGCCGAACAGGTAGGTCAGTCCATCCGCCAGGACTGACTCGCCGCACGCGGCGGCGGTATAGTGCATCCGCTGGCGGAACCCGTCGAGGATCGCGGGGTTGGCCGGACGTAGTGGGATTCGGTGAATATCGCCTTCCCATTCGTCGCGGATCGCCGAGTAGCGACCGTAATCGCCGATCACGATCATCAGCAGTGTGGCGCAGTGGGGGCATTCGATGCGGTAGTGCTCGTCGGAGAAGTCAAGGCTGATCGTGGCCCAGAACGTGTAGCCGGCAAAAGCGGCAGCTGCCTGGAAGTACCAACGGAATTGGTCGCCGGTCATGCCTGGAAGGCGTGACAAGGTGAGGCGGTGCAGGGTGGCCAGGGCAGACGGATCGACGCGCACCAGATCGTCATCGGTGTGATGCCGGTGCAAGGTCATGGCGATCATCGACGCAAGCTGGATGGCTGCCTGACGGTGTTCCTCGGCGCCCATCTGGGCTAAGGCACTCAGGCGCGGCAGGGCCGCGTAGCCTGCCGAGTACCAACACTCGCCCTCCGTGATCAGGCGATTGTCCAGTTCCTTCCACAAGTCAGCGCTCGGCTCTCGCTCCAGCCGATCCAGCAACGCCATAATGTCGTCGTGCGGAAGTTGCTGGAGGTCTCGCTCGGACCAATCGACCATGCGATCAGTCAACACGACACAAGCCGGACCGCTACCTGGTGGTCTAGATCAAACTCGGTTAGGGCCTTTGTCGAGTCGGTCACAGCCACTCGTTGATGGCGGCGAGGTGGATGGTGGCCTCATAACGCACGGCCAGCTTGTCGAAGCGGGTGGCCACGGCCCGGTTGCGCTTGAGCCGGTTGATCCCGCACTCCACGGCGTGACGCTGCTGGTAGAGGTGCGGGTCGAAGACTAGCGTGACCATCAGTTCACCGACGACGTCGTGCGGGTTTTCACCTCCATGGAGGATCCGACGCATGTAGGGGTTAATACTCCAACGTCACTTGATCTTCTGGTTGACGTAGTGACCGAGTCTTCGCTGGTAGTGGGATCGTCGGGCTCGGGCTTGGGATGTTCGTCGCCAGGTGGACCAGTGCAGGGTGTGCGCTGGTGGGAGCGGCAGGGCGAGGACGAAGGCGTTGAGGAGTCGGCGGATCTCGGCGCCGGTCAACGCGATGACATCCGGGGTGGTGCCGGGCTGCTGCGTGGTGGCGGCGAGGATGGTCAGGATGGCCCAGTGCGAGCATGGCCAGGGTGATGTGCCGGTGCCAGCCGGTCCAGCCGCGGACCTGGTAGTGGTCCAGGCCGACCTGGCCTTTGTCGTGGGTGGCGGTACGTCCGCCGACACCGGTGTCGGTACGGGCCTGACGCCAGGCGGCGAGGCGTGGTGCGATCAGCGCCCAGCGGGCGTCGGACAGGTCGGAAGGGTAGGCAGGTCGCTCGGCCATTCAATCTGTCTACTGTGGGCCGTGGGGTGAATCGCAGTTGGGGTCCGCCGATTCCCGAACTTTGTGAATCAGACGCGATCCTCGGATCAAAGCAGGCCATCTCGCATCGGCATCAATCAGGCGAACTTGACCCAAGCGATGATCATTCGGCCCTGCCGACGCCCCGTCGACCAGACCCGCGAAAGCAGCAATACCTGCTGAGAGTGATCAGAACGCCCAGTTAGTTCTCAAGGGCCCTCAAGGGCCGAACTGGCCCGAGCAATCTGACCAGAGCCGCCGACAAGGCCCGGCGTGCCCGCCGAACCGACAACGCAACCGCGCAGTCAGGTGGATCCAGATGAGGTTCGCCCAGCACCGGAGTACGCAGATCTACGTACATGTGAAGCCGCCTTGCGGCTGACGACGATGCAGCGCTGAGTCAGCCAACATCGTAGCTGTGAACAAGCTACTTACTCGTTGCCGGCTGAAGGGCGAGGTCGACCATATGAGCAGGCAAGGCGCGTTGTCGCCGGCGGCCAAGTTGACGGTCGCCGCCCTGGTGGTGGCCGCCTCCGGAGTTGTCGTCCAGATGGTCGCGGGAGTCGGCTTCCCGACCATTCCACCGGTGTTCTTCATCCTCTTGGGTCCAGCCGCGCTCGCCCTGGTCGGGCGGTGGCGCTGGGCACCGGTGCCCGCCGTCTTGGCTGGGCTGTTCCTGACTGTCGGGCTCTTCCTGAGCGGGGAGTCGGCCCGCTTGTTCGATACGGGCCAGCAAGGCGGGGTTGGCGGCTCGGCCGGTCTGTGGCTTCAGACCACAGCCGTGGCGGTTGCTGGCGTCGCGGCAGCCGTCACCACTATCCAGAACTACCGGGCTGCCCGCACCGACGGCGGGAACCGGCTGCGGAGCTCGAGGTGACGAAGCTGGCCACTTGGGTCTGCCGGGTTCTCGGTGTGCTGTTCGTGGTCACCGGTCTGGCCACGTTCGCCTTCGGCGAACCCGCGAACCGGTACCACAACCTGCTGCACTTCGTCACCGGTCTCCCAGCTGTCGCTGTCGGGTTCGTCGGTTCCCGTGCAGGGGCGAGAGTTTTCTGCCTCGCCTTCGGTGCCAGCTACCTGTCCTTCGGAGCAATCGGCTTCGCTGCAGGAGATCCGGAGGCAGGTTACCTGTGGCACCTGCATGTCATGCACCTGGCCGCGCCCGAGCACATCTTCCATCTCGTGCTCGGCGGGGTCGTACTCCTTAGCGGGATCCTCACCAGATCCGACGGAACTGCCCGGGGAACGATCTGATGAGGCCGGACCCCGCCCGTAAACGCACTCCGTTGTCCGCGGCAGGCAGGATCGTGGTGATCAGCTTGGTGGTCGCGGCTGTCGGCGTGGTGACGATGGTGCTCGCGGGTGTCGAATTCACGACGACGATCCCACCGGGACTTGTCATCCTGCTGGTACCAGCGGGCCTGGTGGCCTTCGGACGCTGGCCGTGGACACTGGTGGTCGCCACGCTCGCGAGCCTGTTCATCTTCGTCGGCCACTTCCCGAGTGGCACAATCAGAGACCTGCTCGACCCCATACCGTTCGGGGCGTTCCTTGGCCTGTGGCTCCAGTTCCTAGCGTCGCTCGTCGCTGTCATCTCCGGCCTGGTCGCGTGCGTACAAAACTACCGGACCACGCCGAAAACGGAACGACCGACCGCCTGATCGCTCAATCTTAGACAAGAAGATCATCAGTCAAGGGTTGTTTCCGTGGTTGGCCGGGGTCCCAAAGGATCCTCGGGGTTAAAGATCAAGTTAGTACTCCAACGTCACTTGGCTTGGGCGTCAGGTGTGGCGTGGGCATGAGGGCGGCCACCGCGTAGATCATCGATGGTTGGTGGAGACAACCGAAGATCGTGTGGTGGCCGCGTGCCACAGCGTAGAGCCCATCGGGTGGCGGGTCATCCTGGACGAGGCGGTTGCGCGGGTGGCTGACCGGTTCGCGCGGGTGGAGCCGCGTGCGACGGCGGCGCAGTTCGTGGAGGGGCTGCTGTCGGGCGTGGAGCGGAAGACCTGCTGGTCGTTGGCCGAGCGGGCTGGTCATGCCGATCCGCAGGCGATGCAGCGGCTGCTGCGTACGGCGGTGTGGGACGCCGACGCCGTTCGTGATGACGTGCGTGATTGGTTGGTCGAGCAGCTCGGTCACCCCGATGGTGTGCTGGTCGCCGACGAGACAGGCTTCCTGAAGAAGGGCGTGTGCTCGGTCGGGTGCAGCGGCAGTACACGGGCACCGCCGGTCGTGTGGAGAACAGCCAGGTCGGGGTGTTCCTGGCCTATGTCTCACCCGCGGGGCGGGCGTTGATCGACCGTCGCCTCTACCTGCCGGAGACGTCCTGGTGTGATCAGCCCGACCGTCTGGCCGCCGCGGGCGTCCCCGAGGGGGTCGGGTTCGCCACGAAGCCTGCTCTGGCCCGGCAGATGATCGCCGCTGCGTTGAACGCTGGTGTCCCCGCCGGTTGGGTGACCGGCGACGAGGTTTACGGCGCCGACCCAGGCCTACGCGCTGACCTGGAACATCGCGGGATCGGCTACGTCTTGGCCGTCGGCTGCGACCGACGCGTGCACGTCAACGACGGCCGCACCCTCATCCGCGTCGATGACCTCGCCGAGCGGATCCCCACCCGCGAGTGGCAGCAGCACAGTTGCGGGCCGGGAGCGAAAGGCCCCCGCGACTACCTGTGGGCCTGGATCATCACAGCCACCCACCCTGGTGAGCACCGATGGCTGCTCATCCGCCGCAACCGCCGCACCGGCGAGTTGGCCTTCTACTTGTGCTGGTCACCCCGCCCGACGCCGCTGCACACCCTCGTGCGAGTGGCCGGCTCCCGCTGGAGCATCGAGGAGCTGTTCCAGACCGACAAAGGCCAGGTCGGCCTGGACCACTACCAGGTCCGCGGCTGGACCGGCTGGCACCGGCACATCACCCTGGCCATGCTCGCACTGGGCCATCCTGACCATCCTCGCCGCCACCACGCAGCAGCCCGGCACCACCCCGGATGTCATCGCGTTGACCGGCGCCGAGATCCGCCGACTCCTCAACGCCTTCGTCCTCGCCCTGCCGCTCCCACCAGCGCACACCCTGCACTGGTCCACCTGGCGACGAACATCCCAAGCCCGAGCCCGACGATCCCACTACCAGCGAAGACTCGGTCACTACGTCAACCAGAAGATTAAGTGACGTTGGAGTATTAAGGCGTTCGGCAAGTCCCTCGACCAAGTCGTCCGGTGGCAGGTCGGTCACGCAGAACAGCGTGCCAGACGAACACACAGGAGGGCCGGGTGCCACCCAGGTCCTGATACCGATCTGTCACGCACGTCCCGAGACCGGATACCGGGCTGCCGGCGGAGTGGTTCAAAGTACTGTCGGGCCGGAGCCGGTGGTAGTCGGTTGCGCGGGCTGCTGCGGTGCTTCATGATCTGGGTCGTGTCTGATGTGAAGGGCGGCCTCCGCCCCATTCGATGAGCGGGCCAGCGCCGACGGGTGGATCGGCTGATCTGGCTTGGTTGGATGACGCTCTCCGCGCAGGTGATGTCGGTAGTTACGGTCCTGCTCCGTCGAGGGCGTTTAAGGCGGTCGAGTTGGACCTCGGCGGCGAGGTGGTACGGCATCTGCTGGCCCGCGCTGTCGATCCTTCTCCGGATATCCGCCTGACGGTCCTGGCGTTCCTTGCCGACCTGTGTCCGCAGGCGGATCTGTGGCCGGCGGCCGCTGACGCCGCGGCGGTTGCCCTCAGCGATCCCGATGAGCGGGTGCGACGTGCGGCGGCCTGGTTGTTCGCGGCGGCAGCCGGCGCGGACAAGGCGATCCGGGTTCTGTTCGGGTCGTCTGATCCGGTCGTGCGGACGGCGTTGGCGGAGGCGTTATGGCTCCGGGTGCTGCAGCGAGGCGACCACGGCGGCCGGTGGGTCGACATGGTCGAGCGGATGCGGCGCGATGAGCTTCCGGCGGTGCGTTTCCTCGGCGCCTGCGCGGCCCTGCTGGCCGCAGACCCGCCCGATTGGCCGATCCTGGACGCCGCAGTTCGCGCCGACCTGGTGCCGGCCGCTCAAGCACTCGGCGGGGAAGGCGGGCGGATCTCGTGGCACGCCGGTGAACGATGGGCGAGCGTCCTCAGGCGTAGGGATCGGGAGCAGGATGCCTACGGTGCGGTGGCGCAGTTGGTTGGCGCAGGCGAGAGCGAGTCGGTTCGTCAGGCGGGTTTGGCGATCGCGGCGGAGGCGATGCGGACGTGGCGGGCTGCCCCGGCCCGGCTTGCGCCGGTGCTGTCGGCCGTGTTCACGGAGCCGGCCTCGGCGGTGCGGGCCGCAGCTGTCGACATGGTGTGCGCATCGCTGACCGCGACGCGCCTGGTCGCCGACCAGCTCACGCGGATGCTGGCCGAGCCGGCCTTGTCGGCGACGGTCGCGGTGGCTCTGGGCTGCGTCGGGGATCCTCGCGCGGTTCCGGAGTTGCTGCGTCTGCTACGCGCTGCCGATGCGCATCCCCGGCTCGCTGACGCGCTCGCCACGGTGGCGACAGCGTCACCCGATCCGACGAGCCTGGTCCAGACAGCGCGGCAGGTGCTGGCCGAGCACCAAGCGCCCTGCCACGAGGAACAGCACTGGCACCGTTGTCCCGCGCTCGTGGCCGTGCACTGCCTGTCCGCACTCGGCCCCACCGCGGTCGACGCGGTGCCCGATTTGACTGCCAGGCTCGCCCAGGCGATGGAGCGCGGCGTCCTGGCCGAGGGACGGGCGGCGGTCTGTGCGCTCGGAGCGATCGGTGCGGCGGCCGCGCCGGTGGTGCCGCTCCTGCGGCAGTTCGCCGCCTCGAACGATGCCGCGGCGGACCTCGCCGTACGCCCGTTGCTCGCGATCACGGGGGACCGGCGCATCGCGGACGACTACCTTGATGCCCGCCCGGAGAGGCCGCGCCATTATCGTATCGCCTTGGACCTGTTCGACTGGCTGGCCCAGCACGGTGGCCTCACCGATCGGCAGGTCCGGCAACTGAACCACCTGTTCACCCGACGGGGATGGACGCAGGTCAAGTTGGCGACCGCCTACTGGCGCCACCACGGCCCGTCAGTCGCTTCGATGCTTCTGAACACGCTTCCCGAGTACCTCGATGACGAAGCGTACGCGCAGCCCGCCATGACGGCCCTCGCGGCGATGGGCCCACACGCGCAGCCGGTGATCCCCGTACTCGACCGTCTGATCGCTTCCCGGCACCGCGCCGCGGTGTACCTGGGCGACGTTGACGCCGAGATGCGCGCCGATGAGCAACTGCTGCAGCTCGCCCTTGCCACCCGCGCCCAGATCACCGCCACACCCACGTGACCGGTCACCGCGGCAGTCGCGGCCCGTCGACGCGAACCGATCCGTACCACGATCAGGAGGAACATCCCTGTGCCCAAGACCAGACGTGAGCTTGAACAGGAGAGGCTGCGCCGGCGGCTGGAGGTCCTCCGGCTCCCCGTTACACCGCTGCGCCACGCCGGCTACTTGACTTCGCACCGGACCGACCTGCAATGGGAGCGGGTACCCGAGACGGTCGGTGTGGGTCCGGACAATAACGCCTTCGCCGTCTGGGCCAGCCGGGAGCAACCCCAACGGCGTCTGATCACCATTCATGACGGCAGCCGACAGCCGGTCCGGTCCGTGCAGCTCGACGGGTGCATCCGACCCTGGTTCGTGCAGCCGCTACCCGGTGACCGCATCCTGCTCGTCCGCTCGCGCAACCGCGGCGGCGCCAACGCCGAGGTATGGACCGCCGACGGGCATCGTGAACGCCGGGGTGACCTCGGCGACGCGATCGAGCACGTGTTGACCACCCCCGCCGGCGCGATCTGGGCCGGCTACTTCGACGAGGCCATGGCCGGCAGCGGCCCCCAGACACACGGCCTCGCCCGCTTCACCCCAGACCTCGAACCGGACTGGCTCTACCCGCAGCAACCAGCGATGCCGGAGATCTTCGACTGCTACGCCCTCAACCTGGCCGACGAGACAGCATGGACCTGCGCCTACACCCCGTTCCACCTGGTCTCCGTCACCGACGACACGCCAACCGACCACGGCCCGGCCTCCTACCGCGGCGCGCACGCCCTGCTGACCGACGGCATCACCGGCGCGTTCATCCGGGGCCACGGACCCGAGTACGACCTGGTGACTCCGTTCCAGCTCGATGCCGCAGCGGTGACAGCTGCCGATGAGCCGATCCGGCTCGTCCTGCCCGACGGCATGGAGGTACGCGGGGCTCGGACCTTCTGCCGCGGCCCGGAACTCCACGTCATCATCGGAGCATCCTGGTACCGCACCGACCTCGGACTTCTCGGCCAGGGTTAGGGCTACCGCCGTGCCGACCTCATCGACTGTTGTCCTCCGGGCTCGGTTCGTAGGTCACGCGAAGGGTGTCCCGGATGGTGCACCAGTTGCGGCGCGTGAACCGCAACGCCTCGTCCTGTCGGGGATGTCGTTTGCCGAGCATGGCACCGATGGGCACCAGTCCGGCGGTGGGAAACGGAGTACCCCTTGCACGGTGAAGGCCTCGAACAGGACCAAGGCGTACCACTAGACGTCGGGGAGCCGGCAACCGCTGGCGAGCAGCCTCAAAGAGCTGCACGTAGTCGGGGCCTTCCTGCGCGGAGGCTGGAGCGACGGCTTGATCCGGCACGATCCTCGGGCCACTCCGGTGCCCAATCTGGTGAACCGACACTTCACCGCGGCGGGCGGCCGAAGTCGCGAGCTGGGTGGCGACTCAGCGCATCGCAGAGGTGTCAGTCTCCTGTTGGGGATTGGTCGGGTGGCGGCAGGGTCAGCGGCGGCCGTGCTTGATGTGGTGGCGGGCGCGCGATCGGGCGGCGGCGGCCGGGGTCGAGCCGGTGGCGTGGGCGGTGCGCAGGATGTCGGTGAGGGTGTCGGCGATGCCGTGGACCCGGGCGGTGGCCTGGGCCGACGTTTCCCGGTGCAGCTCGACGGCGGTGGCGTGGATGATGCCGCCGGCGCTGACGATGATGTCCGGTGCCCAGAGGATGCCGTGCTGGTGCAGCAGGTCGGCGGTGGCCAGGGTGTCGAGTTGGTTGTTGGCCGGTCCGGCGATCGCGGCGCAGCGCAGGGTCGGCACCGTGTGCGGGGTGAGCAGACCGCCGAGTGCGGCGGGGACGAGCACGTCCACGTCGGCGGTCAGGCAGTCCTGCGGGCTGGCCCAGGCGGCACCGACGCTGTCGGCGAGCGTGCGCCTGCCCTCGTCGATGTCGGCGGCCACCAGGGTCGCGCCGGCGTCGGCGAGCATGCGCAGTACGTGGGCCCCGACGCGGCCGAGGCCGAGCACGGCGAAGCTGCGCGCGGACAGGTCCGCCGACCCGTACCGCTCGGCGCACAGGGCATGCAGCGCGGCGAGGACGCCGACGGCGGTGTGTCCGGAGGAGTCACCGCTGCCACCGGCCTGCACCGGTCGGCAGAACGCATACGGGGTGCGCTCGGCGACCGTGACCATGTCGTCCGGTCCGGTTCCCACGTCCGGTCCGGTGGCATAGGCGCCACCCAGGCCGGCGATCACGTCGCCCGCGTCGTGCAGCACCGCCCGGCGGTCGGCCGCGTCGAGTGTTCTGCCCGGGGGCAGGGCGACAACGGTCTTGCCGCCGCCGTTGGGCAGCCCGGCCAGCGCGCACTTGTCCGACATCGCGGCCGACAGCCGCAGCGCGTCGGTGAGCCCGTCGCGCCAGTGCGGGTAATGCGCGAGCCGGCAGCCGCCGATGGCCTGACCGAGCGCGGTGGAGTGCACCGCGACGACGATCGGCAGGCCGGACCGTACGCCCCGCCTGACGACGACGTGTTCGTGCATGCCTCGGTGTCGAGATGGGTCGCGACCATGATGGCTCCTGTCGTGCGCTCATCGGAACGGGATCGACAGTAGGCATGTGGTTGGCACCGACCGGCTCAGAACGAACATCGTTCGGAAAAGATGGCAAGATCCCGGGCGTGGACGAACTTGATACGGCGATCATCCAGCACCTGCAGACACATGCGCGACAGACCAACCGCGAGCTGGCCCGCGCGGTCGGCATCGCGCCGTCCACCTGCCTGGAACGCGTACGCGCACTACGGGAACGCGGCGTGATCATCGGCTACCACGCCGAGATCAACCTGGCCGCCCTCAACCGCGGGGTCCAAGCATTGCTGCACGTGCAGGTCCGGCCCCTGAGCCGTACCGTCATAGACGGCTTCAAGGAATATGCGATGGAGCTGCCCGAGGTGCTGTCGGTGTACGTCGTGGCCGGCGGCGACGACTTCCTCGTCCACGTCGCCGTGCCCAACGTCGACAGCCTGCACTCCTTCCTCATGGACAAGTTCAGTGGACGCCGCGAAATCGTCGGGTTCCGCAGCTCCGTCATCTATCAACACGCCCGAAAGCAGGTCATCGAACCCCTTGATCCGTAACGCACGGCCTTAGGGCCGGGACAGCACGCACATCTACCGCCCATCGGGTGCGGCGCGGTCGCCAGGACCGCTTGATCAGGTGCACGCTCATACCGCATACCGCATACCGCTCGCTGTGACTGGCGGCGCCGCAACCACTTTTTGACGTACGGTCGGCCCCGGGTGTTCGATCGTGCCAGTCTCTCTGGTTGTTCTAGCCGTGGGGCAGCGGTACCCACCGATCACCGAGGGCTTCGTGGAGCGCCAGCAGCAGAAGGCTGATCAGGATCGTCGCGAGGAAGCCGAGACATAGACCGAGGAGCCCACGATCCCGCAGCTCCCGATCGCCGGGCGTGGCGGCCGGCGCCGCTGGACGCGACCACGGGCGATCCCGGAACAACCAGAAAAGCAGCCCGAGGCCGTACGGTGCGGTGGAGACCAGCCAGAACCAGAACCATCGAGTGCCGAGGACCGGAGCCGGACCGGCAACACCCACGCCGAGGAAGACGGCAGCGAGGACCAGGCCGATCCCGGCGACGGCGACGGCGACCCCCGAGGGTTGGACCTCGCCAGCGCGGTGCACCAGCCCGCCAGCCCGTAGATCCTGCGCGATGCCGACGGCACCGGGCCCGGAGTAGCTCGCCGGGTCGACGGCGCCGGTGGTGGTGACCTGGTCGAAGTTTCCGGTGTCGGTCCAGTACACCCGACCATCGGGAGTTCGCCACGCGAACAGCGGCCCGAGGGTGCTGGACGCCCGCAGATCGGAGGCACCGAACCACGGCCGCGGACTGCCGTCGGTAGCCCAGCTGTCGCCCCACTGGTATGCCGTCACGTGGCCAGCGGCCACGTCCGCCCTCGCCTGCTCGTAGCTTTGCTTCCGGGGTGCCGTCCACCAGCTGACGGCTGCCGCAAGCAACCACAACAGGACCAGAGCGAGCCGCAACATGGCCCACCACCGCCACGTCCGCCCAGCCGCCCCAACGGGCACAGCACTTACTCCACCATGCATGACCACATGTTTCCAGCAGGTGTCCAGTCGTGGCCGATGGTGCCATTGCGGCTGCCACTTCCACCATGACCCGCGCTACGTCACCAGCGGCATTGGCGTCCGCGCTGGCGATTCGGCGGGAGACCGGCGACGAGCACGGCACGGCGGTGTCCATCAACGCGCGGACTGCTGGCGCTGCGCCACCGCCGCCTCACCGACGCTCTCGCGCATTTCGGCGAGAGCCTTCACATCTTTGCCGAACGCGGCGACCGGCGGTGGCTCGCCCTACTGCTGCCGGAATGGACAGTGTGAGCCACGGTTACTGCTGAACCAGCTTGTCCGCACACAGCTTGGCGACAACGGGTCCGGCGCGGGTAGATCCCGCCGGACCGGCGCGGACATGGGTCATGGGCTGGTGACTACCGCCGGTGAGCCGGCCGCGCCAGCATGCGTCCATCGCGGCCTTGTCGCGTAGGCCGACGGGTCTGCTGCACCGATAGGTGACATCTGAGATGGCTTGCCCTGGTGGCGGGCTGGAAGGATGTCGCTGTGCCCAAGCCATACCCTCGTGAGTTCCGCGATGACGTCGTGCGGGTGGCTCGTGACCGTGATCCGGGCGTGACGGTCGAGCAGGTCGCGAAGGACTTCGGAGTCCATCCGATGACGTTGTTCAAGTGGTTGCGCCAGGCTGAGGTTGACGCTGGAGTCAAATCTGGCGTCAGTGGCAGTGAGTCAGCCGAGCTGCGGGAGGCCCGCAAGCGGATCAAGCTGCTGGAGCAGGAGAACGAGGTCCTGCGCAGGGCGGCGGCGTATCTGTCGCAGGCGAATCTGCCGGGAAATGGCTCTACCCGCTCGTGAGCGAGCTGGCCGCCGACGGTATCCCCGTGGCGGTGACGTGCCGGGTGTTGAACATCGCTCGTCAGCCCTACTACCGGTGGCTCGCCCGGCCTGTCGGCGACGCCGAACTCGTCGCCGCTTACCGCGCGAACGCCCTGGTGGACGCCCATCGCGACGATCCGGAGTTCAGGTACCGGTTCCTGGTCGATGAGGCCCGCACCGCTGGCCAGGCGATGGCTGATCGCACCGCGTGGAGGATCTGCTCGGATAAACGGCTGGTGGAGCGCCTTCGGCAAGCGCAAGAGGCGCGGCAAGGGTGGCAAGGTCGGCCCGCCGGTGCATGACGACCTCGTGAAGCGAGACTTCACCGCCGACGGCCCGAACCGGCTGTGGCTGGCCGACATCACCGAACACCGCACCGGCGAGGGCAAGCTCTACCTGTGCGCGATCAAGGACGTGTGGTCGAACCGGATCGTCGGCTACTCCATCGACTTACGGATGAAGTCCCGGCTGGCCGTCAACGCGTTGCACAACGCCGTAGCCCGACGCGGCCCAGTGGCCGGCTGCGTGCTACACACCGACCGCGGGTCGCAGTTTCGCAGCCGGAAGCTCATCCGCGCCCTGCACCAGCATCACATGATCGGATCGATGGGCAGAGTCGGTGCCGCCGGCGACAACGCCGCCATGGAATCGTTCTTCGGCCTGCTGCAGAACAACGTCCTCGACCGGCGGACCTGGACCACCCGCCAGCAGCTAAGGACCGCGATTGTGACCTGGATCGAACGGCCCTACCACCGCCGCCGACGGCAGCGATCCCTGTCCCGGTTGACCCCAAGCGAATACGAGAACATCATGACCCCACCGGCCAGTCAGGCCGCTTGACTGAACTGTCACCTACCGGTGCAGCAGACCCATATTTCGCGAGCGGTTGATGGTGCGCGAACGGCGCGAGCCCCACGTCATGGTGCCGGGGACAAGGGTGACGCGGTCACTGCACTCAGCATGGTCGTCCCACACCGTTACGTGTATCGACACGACGGCCGTGATCGCGAGCTGGGTGGCGACTCAGCGCATCGCAGATGCGTCAGTCTCCTGTTCGGGACTCCATAGCATCCGGGGAACCCACATCCACGACAGCTTGCCTGCACGCGCTGCGAAGTTCAGCGTGATGACCATCGCGAGGCCCACGGCGGCACCGAGTACCGCACCGAAACCCGGTGATCCATCGGCTGGTGCGTCGCCGGTGATGGCCCAGACAAGGTTCTGAACTGCGACCGAGAGCAGCATGATCGTGCCGGCCACGCCTGCGGTCGTGACGATCGCTCGTCGCTGAGCGGCACTGTCGAAGGCGCTCGCTTCGAGCGCTGACCGTCGCGTCGCCTCTCGGCCTACGGCGAACAGCACGGGACCAGCGATAGTGATGACAGCCGGGATGACGAGTACGGCGGCAATCTTGGCGGCCGTGCTCCACTCCCGCCATCCAGGTCGGCGCGTCTCCGGAGCAAAAGCCATACTCGTCGACGCGTCCGGTCCGGCGGCAGGATTGGCCAGAAGGGCCAGATGTTGCGCAAATTCGTTGACGGGATGGGGCACGAGGCCCGGGCCGAACGTGAAGAGCGCGATCCGAACTTGGTCGGCGTACTCGATGGCGCCGGGTGAATAGCCGTTCAGACTGAAGAAGAGCACTGTAGGCACGTTGAAGGACGCGCCGCGCAGACGCTGGACGTCAGGGCGCCCCACAGGCGTTGCGAGCGCTTTGACTTGAGCCGCCGCGCCGGACGCAACAACGTCGAGGCCTCGGTCTGCACCCGGGTTCGTGAGGGCAGCGTCCTTGAAACCGATGGCCTGCATGAACCCGACGGCAGCTCGTTCGGCTTCCTGCCACAACGTCTGCTGCCCGGGGTACCAGGTGTCCGCCACGCCAGGAATCTACCTGCCCTCGGCGCCTTCAAGCTCTTTGGGCTTCAGTGGCAGAACGACATCTGATGCCGGCCGGCTGGGAGTGTCGGTAACGACTTCTCGCCGCTTACCCCTTGAATTGGAAGCAGATTGGGAGCAGCCCCGAGTGAGGGTTGTCAGGCAGGCTGATGGGCGTACAACCGATCTCCTGCGTCACGTCCCCGTCGTCTGTAGCCCCGTTCGTCGCCGGATTGATCACTTGGCCCTGCTCGTCGACGTACCGGGCGCGGTCTCCGATATCAGGCGGCGCGAGACCCGGAACCGCAGCGGCGTAGGTGACAACTTGGCCGGGCTGGACCCGGTCCTCCGCGGCTGCTGGCGAGGCGAAACTCGCGCCTGCGACCACCACACTTGTTGCGGCCGCAACCCGCAAGATTGCCGCTGTGTACCGGTTCGATTTTCCTTCCCTGTGGGGGTTGGCTCACCGATAGGCCGGGGGGCGCTCGTTGGGCGTCGCCTGGACCACGTCGAGGCCGGAGGTGTTCAGCAGCCTGTCGACGGCGGTCTGTTCAGCGCCTATCCCTGCCCAGTGAGTGGCGATATCACTGGTAAAACACCAACGGCGATCTGCCGGCCAGACGAAGGCGGCGACCGGACTGGAGTCGCCGTCGAACGGCCCGTCGCGGCCTTCGCTGTAGTCCCCGAACCGGCCGGTGAACAGGACGTACTGGCGGTGCGGAACGGTTACCAGTGGGCCGTGCCGTTCGGTCGCCGACAGGGCACTCCCTACGGCGCCTTCCCAGATGCAAAGAAGAAGCACTGGTCAGGTGTCGTCGTGAATGCCGCGAGGACGCGCAGTGCACGTCGTGCCTGCGGTGCCCACAACTGGCGCTCGGCCGGAATATCGGCGTCAGTCTCGGTCTGATCGGGCGAGGTTGGATCGGGGATGTACCGCAGGCGGGCGTACGCCTCATAGCCGAAGGGCCCGAACGTGATCAGCTGGTCCGGCGGAGTCCGCGAACTCGCGAGCCAGGTCGCTGCAGCCGTGTCCGCCGTATACGTCAGAACCATGCGTCTCGCGACCCCCGTCGTCGTTGACAGCTCGCAGTGCTACCGCCGCTTCCGCATCTTCCGCAGCCGGCAGTACCTTCCGTGCACGCATGCCCACAGAGGTGACGAGTGTTCATCCTTGGCTACGGATGGCCGGTTGTGAGGCCGACACGCCGGGCTGGGTTTCTGGGAACGGTTGCCTGGTCAAGCCAGTCGTGGTGATATGCGTTCAAGATCGAATATTTGGCGGGCTGGGACAGCTACCCGGGCGAGGTGCCCCCCAGGCGACCAGCGCGCCCCTGACTGACCACGAGGATCAACCGGTGAGCGCCTCGATCACCACCGCGATCACCAATTCCGCCGGACCAGGAGAGCTGGGTGGCCTCGCCCGGATCGCGGTCGAAGCCGTGCGACTTGAGGCAGGCTGCCTGCCTGCCTGGCTGAGCAAGGCCGGGCCGGCGGCGCAGACGTACCGCCCGGTGGTGGATACGACCAGTTGGACCACCAGCATGTGGCGGTGCTACTGGCGTATGCTTGGCGGTATGACCGGACCGGTGAGGAAGTTGTCAATCTCCGTCCCGCCCGATGTCGCCGAACGCCTGGAGCAGGAGCCCAACGCCTCTGCCTACGTCACCCAAGCCGTCCGTGACCGGATGCGCTTGGACGCCCTCGACGCCGAGCTGGCCCACGCCGGCATCCAGATCACCGAGCGGGGTGTGGCCGCCGCTCGCGCCCGCCGTGCCGCCGTCGAGGCCGAATGGCCGCCGGAGCGCCGCCAGGAGGTCCGCGAGCGCGTGCGCCAACACATGCGCGACGAGGCCGCTGGCGCCGCCAGCGCTCTCGACCAGCCGGCCGCGTGAGCACCGAAGACGAGGACCGGCCGGTTCGGCTGCTGCTCGACCGCTCCGCGCTGGAGGCCTACATCGCCGGATCGGTGCACGCCGCCGAGCCGCTGCACGAAGTCATCGCCGACCGCAACCGCTTTGGCGTCACCGCTGTCACCGCCGCCGAAACCCTCGCGCTGGTCGACGACCCGAAAGACCGCGCCACCCTCCACCGGCTCCTGGCCCTCGACGCCTGCGCCGTCCTGCCCACCGACGGGCACACCTGGCACGAACTGAGCTACTGGCGCGCGTTCACGGGCCGCGTCGACCTGGCCACCACCATCATGGCCAGCTTCGAACACGACGCGGCGATCCTCACCCGCGAGGACCGGTACGGCGACGGCGACCTACCCGTGATACTCATGTCGGACTAAGCGCGACCGCCCAATGGGCAGACCGATGAGCGACAAGCAAGGCCCGCCGCGCACCCCAACAGACGCGGCCGAGCCGATGAACAACTTGGCCTTCGATCTGCCACCGCCCCCCGAGCACAAGGCCGAGTTGCTGGCCGCTCTGCCTCCGCACGCGCTACAACCAGGTCCGCCCGCACCCAGGCGGGTAAGTAGCGCCTTTCGCGGACTGGCGTCGGTGGTGCGCCTACCCGGCCTGTCCGTAGTTTCCTGGATCTAGAACAACGCTAAGCAGTTGATCTAGGTATGTACCTGGGGTGACGGCCTCACGATGGCGGGTCGACGGGGTGCCACTTCGCCGCTTTCCGTGATCCCGGTACGTGGGATGCGAGGTCAGCGCCGGTGCCGCCGGTGGTGCTCGTCGTTCTCGGCGGTGATGGGGACGACGTCTCCTCGCCGAGCCGGACGTAGATGCCGAGGGTGGCCAGGTGCCGGTGGCGGGACTTGGCCTGCAGCTCGGCGGCGCTGCGGCCCCGGGGCACCAGTTCAGCGCGGAGTCCGGTGCGGAGGCCAGGTGCCGCTCCGCCACGTGGGCGAGGTAGTCCCCGACGAACGCTTCCACGTTGCGGTAGACCGGCTCCGCACCGGCCTGCTCGCCGGCCGACGGCTCAGCGGCCGGCGGGGCCGGCACCGGGTCGCCGGCGAGCTGGCCGAGCAGTGCGCTGAGGTCGGCGACGGCTCCGGCGGCCGGGTCGGTGGCGGAGGTGGTCATGGGCGGGCTCCGGTGGGGCGTCGGCGTGAGGGTCCAGTCGGTGCGGCCCGTGAGGTCCCAGCTTGGCGATCGACGCGCGGATCGCCGCGGCGTAGGGGCCGCCCTGCCAGGGGGCGGTGCGGGCGAGTGCGGGTGGGGCGCCGGAGGCGTAGACGACCATCCCGCCGCGGGGCAGGGCGTGCAGGTCGAAAACGTCGAGGATGCGCTGGCGGCGGGTGGCGTGCGAGACCGAGCGCTGGCCCCACCCGGACCCGCTGCTGCTGGTCGACCGGGTCGTCACGTCGTGCTCGCCGATCAGCTTCGACAGCTCTTCCAGCCAGACGGGGTCGGCGACGCCGCCGCCGTAGGTGCGGACGTTCGCCACCGACCAAAGCTTGCGCATGCCCTCGCGCCCCCACACGTCGACGCCCTGGGGGTAGGACTGCAGGATTGTGATGATCGGCAGGCCGTGCGAGCCGTAATACGAGTACAGGTTGGGGAGCTGGCGCAGCCGGCAGATGTCGGCGGCCTCGTCGAGGATGCTCAGCAGCGGCGGGTCCAGCCGCCGGCCGGCGGCGGCTCGGGCGTGCAGCTCGCCGGCGCGCAGGACGGCGTCGGTGAGGGCTGCGACGAGCGGGGCGGGGGACCCGGGGCCGCCTTGTGAGAGCAGGTAGGGCACGTCGGTGGAGGCGACGAACGCGGCCGGGTTGACCCCGAAGAGATCCCCCTGTTTAGAGCTCGCGGCAAGGCGCGGGAGCTTGCCGCTGAGAATGGAGAGCTGCAGAAGAGGCTGAACGCGTGGCATGCCGAGGCCACCAGGTGGCAGGGGCAGCTGGACCAGCGCCGCCGCGGTGTCAGCCGCAAGGTCGACAAGCTGTCCTGGGTGCGGATGTGCCGAGGTGACGACGCCGGCCAAGCGCGACAACTCATCCAGCGCGACGAGCCTGTTGAGGGTGCCCTGGCTGTCCGAAGCCGTGGTGCAGATGAGCCGCGCGGCGGCGGCCGGGCTCCGGGTGGCTCGCCAGGCATAGAGGCGCTCGGCGAAGGCTGGCGGCGCCCCAGCCGTAGGGCATCGAAATTTGGCCGATGAGGACATGCGCTAGGGCCGCTGGGAGGACGTCGTCTCGTGGGTGGCTACCGATAGCCTTTCGCCAAAGACGTGAAAGGGATGGCGATGGACCTTCGTGAAGTTGGGCTTGGACGGCTGAAGGGCGTTGCCGACGCCGCTGGACGGATGGTTGCCGACAGCACGAGCGTCGCGAGGCAGTTTGTCGCTGATGCTGCTGGTGATGCACAGGAGATAGTGAAGCAGTCCGCCGAGCAGGTGATGGCGAAGGTCGGAGAAGTCAAGGACGACCTGTCGGCCTGGTCGTCTCGCAATCCCGCCGATTTCGGCGATTTGTCCGCGCTCAGCGCGGACGGGAAGTTGCTCTATTGCCGGGTGTTGGTGAGCTTGGCGCTGGTCGACGGCCTCCTCGATCCTCGCGAGATCGCGAATCTGTATCTGTTCGCATCGACGATTGGTCTCGACGGCGAAGCGCGATCGGAGTTGCGCAGGGAAATCACTGGGGCGCAACGGGCCGCAGCGAGCGACGCAGGGGTCCCTGACGCCACGGTGGAGCTGTCCAGGGAATTGCACGACCGCCTCGAGGAGGATCAGCGCGAGCCGGTGTTCACGGTGCTGGTGCGCGATCTGGTGCGAATTTCGCGTGCTGACAGGCATGCTGCCGACGCCGAGCGTGAGCGAATCGCGCTGGTCGCAGGACTCGTGTTCGCCGAGTCAGCTGACACGGTCGTGGAGGCGACCGAACGGTTCGTGATTGCGGAAGAGGACTTTGCTTCCGGCAAGATCACGACCAGCCAGTTGGAGACCACCACCAAGGACATTGCTGCCAAGGCGGCGGCGTTCGGTGCCCCGATCGCCGCGGTCAGTCTCGCTGGCAGCGTCTCCGGGCTCAGCGGGGCGGGAATCACCTCGGGTTTGGCCGCCTTGGGGTTCGGCGGCTTGCTGGGCTTGAGCGCGATGGTCACTGGGATCGGCACCGTGGTGATTCTCGGGGTCGCGGTCCATCAGGGGGCGCGTTGGGTGCTGGCCACCAACGAGCGTGAACGAGAAGATCGGCGCGAGCATCTGATTCAGCAAGTCATCAAGAATCACCAGCAGGCGATGGCCGAGCTCACCGACGACATCGCGGGGCTCGGTCACCGGATGGAGGCCCACCTCACCCAGACCACGAGGAACGAGGAGCGACTCGCCACGCTCAGAGCTGAGTTGGCCGCCTTTCAGTTGGCCCTGGTGAATCTGCAGACCAGTCAGGAGGCCTTTGAACGGCGGGAGCCGCTCAGTGTCGGGTGATCAGCTTTCGGCTGCTGCCGCGGTCGTGGCTTACCAGGCCGTCACGCTGACCGAACTGCGGGGCTTGTTCGACCAGGTGGAATTCGACCTCAAGGATGTCCTCGAACGCGAACTTGGCGTCAGCGACACCCTGGACTCGGTCGAGTCCGAGTTCGACGCGGTGCGCGCACGTCTCCAAGCAATGGGCGTCCTCGTACCAGCTCAAGAGTCCCAGTCGAGCGCAGTGGCCACCGTGAGTGTCGAAACACCGAGCTACCCCCGTTACACCGTGCCCATCGTCCCGACTGATGGCGACTTCAATCAGCTCGTCAGGCTTGCCGAAGCCCGATTGGATCTGTTGGGCATCGATCTGACCCGGGACCCGCTCCAGCAGGTTCTTCCCTCCGGCCAGATAGCGCACAGCCTGTGCAGCTACGCCGAAGAACATGGCGACGTCAGCTGGGACAAGACCGACTGGACGGTCGTCCTGGTTGCCGGAGCCCTCGCAACCCTCCTTGACATCATCCTCGTCCGCATCCCCAAGACTTCCACCTTCCTAGGCGAGGAGCAGACGGGATCGCCCCTCACCAAGTGGCTCAAGGACAAGGATCGGGCTCAAGACATCCATGCCCGATTCTTCAAGAGGTTCGAGAAGCTGGCCAAAGTGCCCTATGACGCACCCACCACGATGGCCACCGGGGGCCTGGTCAGCGGCATGCGGCCAGCTACCCATCGGCTCCAGAGCCTCGGCCACGATCCGGCCCTGGGGTTCCTCTTCGGCGTGGCAGATCTCATGCACGGCACCGGCACCTACATCGACAAGGCAGGGCAGCTGGTCCAGGTCGCCACCAAGTATGACCCGGTCGACCTGATCACCGCGTTCATCAAGCAAGTGCGCCATCTGCTGTCAGACGTCTACACCCCTGCCGGCCTGCAGCCCCCGTTCTTCAGCCTGCTTCAACTCGGACAGATTAATTCCCCGTTCGCATTGAGCCCCTCCGGCGTCAAGGTGCCCTGGACCGACGTCGCCCGCCACATGTATACGAACGGCTACGACCTGCGCCACTTCTTCACAATGGGCATCACTCCTGGCGTCGTGTCCGCAGTCATCCGCGGGTACTGGCTTCTCAAGAGCTATGCCACCGGCGGTACCGCAGCGCAACGGAAGCTGGAGCACGCCAAACTCACCTCCATGCTGCTGCTCGGGCACACCATCGCCACCTCAGGCACGCTTCTCAAGACCGGGCTGGTGTTTGGTATGAACCCGGCCGCCCTCAACTACAACCAGATTCTCGCGATGGCGCCCGCCACCATCGCCTGGTTCAAAGAAGCCATTGCCCGAGACCAACGGATCAATGAAGCCCTGGAGAAGGAATGGGAATTGCTCCTCACCGAATCCGAGGGGCAATCGTGATTAGCGATCCGAGTCGCGAGCATGGGCAGACTGTCAATCTGGGAAGCAGGTACGTTGGCAGCAGAGAGTTCCGCGATTCGCGGAGCCGATCCCGACAACGTTCACGTCACCGCCGGAGCGCTCCGCCCGTGCCTGGCACGGCAGCACCTGCGTCGTCTCACCCGGTGCCGAGCTCTACGAGGACAAGTTGAACCTGACCGGCGGCACGGTCACCATCCGGGCCGGCGCCAGAGGTGAGCTCATCGCCATCAGCGACGCAGGAGGCGGCCGTGGCTTCCTCATCTGTGCCACCTGCGGCTTCGGGCGCCCCACCATCGACGGAATCGCCAGCCACCAGAGCCCCCTCAGCGGCCGAGACTGCCGAGGCCGGCTGGAGAACCTGTCGCTCGCCCACAAGTACCAGACAGATGTCCTCGAGCTGAGCATCGAAGGGACAGCCACGGACGGCCTCGACGACGGCGCCTGGCGGTCAGTCGCGTACGGCCTGGTGGAGGGCGCCGTCATCGCGCTCGAGATCAGCCGCGATGACATCGACGCAACGATGTACCAGACGGAGTCCGGGCGCAGCGTCATGATGCTGTACGACACCGTGCCCGGCGGCGCCGGGCACGTGCAGCGAATCGCCGAGCGCTTGCGCGACGTGCTCGACCAAGCGGTGCGACGGGTCCGCGGCTGCGAGTGCGGCTCTGAGACCAGCTGCTACCGGTGCCTGCGCGTGTTCCGCAACGAGCGCTACCACGAGCAGCTACGTCGCGGGGTAGCCGCCGACGTGCTCGGGCGCCTGCTCGGCAGGCCCGACCAGGCACCGGTCGGCGCTTTCCGGGTATCGCTGGCCGACACCGGGCCCGCCCTCGCCGCGCCCCGGCGCTTCCTGGTGACGGAGGCGCCCGGCGAAGTCTTCGAGCCAGTCGCCTCCGGGCAACTGGACCTTTACGAAGGCCGCGTCGTTCTGGCCAGTCGTGACGGCAAGGCCGCAGTCGGACGGCTCTGGCTGCGTCGCGACGCCCACGGCATCATCGGCGCGGGCTTGCAGCCGATGGCCGGAGCGCCTTTGGACGACGGGGCGGACGAGCTCACACTGATCGGCGTTGCGGTGCTGTGACAGGCGGCTGGGCCCGGTGGGCCGCCTTGTTGACCGCCGTTGAGGTCTCGTGGAGCGCGGCGATTGTGGACTTTGGAATCGTTGCGCTCCGGTCAGTAGGAGGTCGGGTCTGGTGGGACAGTCGGGCATCACCGAGGTGGCCAGCGCTGCCGCCCCGCCGCCGCAGGTACGTCGCATCGCCTCAGAGGCGGAGGCCAGCGAGCTTGCGCACCGGTTGTTAACGCCTGGGCGGCGGTGGCCGGTCGCGGTGCTGACGCTGCCAACCGGGTATGACGAGCCGTTCGGTGATCCTGACGAAATCAAGGAGGCGGTCGGCGAGCTGGCTGAGGTGGTGCTCATGCCCACGAGCGACGTCTCATGGGCATTCTCGCGGGTGATGCCGCCCGGGACCCAGGTGTATGGCGGTGCGGGGCGTGTGTACCCGGTCGATCACGGTTGGGTGCTGAACCCTGCGCGCAGCAGGTTGCGGTTCGCCTACTCACCCCAGGATCGCAGACGCATCACCGACGAGTTGATCAGCGATGCGCTGCAAGCGGCGCTGGCGGCCGGACTGGTCGAACCGCCTACTCGTCCCGGGGTTCAGCATCGGTCGGGACGAGTGCAGGGCATCATCGGGTCGCGGGCGTTGGTGACGTTGGACGACATGGCGGTGGCGACGGTATGGGAGGAATTGACGATCCCGGGCGTTGCCCTGGATCAGGTGCTCGTCAAGGGGCAGCCGGTCGAGGGCAGCTACGACCCGGTCTCGCGCCGCCTGGACCTGCGGGCCGCGCTGCGGTTCACCGATGTCGCCAGCGCCCTGGCGGGCGTCAACGAGGCATACCAGATTGGTGATGTGGTTCTGGCTGAGGTGGCGGCCGTGGCCGATGACGCGGTCACCGTGCGGCTACTGCCCGGCCTTTCGGTCAAGGTCGGCCGGGGTGCGGTCACCACCAACCCGGACGACAGGCTGAGTGGCCTGTTCAGCATCGGGGAGATCGTCGTCTGCCGCCTCCTCGCGCACGAGCCGCTGTCGTTGCGGTTCGATGACGTAGATGACGAGGTGGCGCCAAAGCCCGCGCCGAGTCTGCTTGCGGGCGGGCCGCCGTGGCTACGTCCACCCGACCCGCGACCCCCAGCTGTGGCGGCGCCTCCACCACCGGCGCCCGCGCCGCCGCTGGCTGCGCCACCGCGGCGCGTCGTGCAGAATGTGGCACCGCGGCAGCCGACGCCGTTGGACCTGGCCCGACGGCTTCCCCCGCCGCAGCAACCGGCCATGGCGCGACCTGCCGAGGCCGTGCCAGCGGGGGAGCAGGCGCATGTCGTACAACTGGGCAACGAGTTGGCAGCCGAGCGGGCGACCCGCAAGGCCCTCGCTGGCGAGTTGACGGGCCTACGAGCCCGAGCCGCCGAGCTGGAGGCCGAGCTTGCGCGGGCGACTCGGTCTATCGAGCAACTACAGACCCGTTACCGCGGCGCCGACCTGGCTCGGCAGCGGCTGGTCAAGCAGCTCAGGAGCACGCAGGGCCGCGCCGACCGGCCTGCGACTGTGGAGGCGCCGCTCTTCCTCGATCCCGAGGAACAGTTCCGCTACGAGGTCACCTGTGAGTGGGCGCAGCGCGTTCCCGCCGCAGAGAAGGCCGCCAAGCCGCTCGCCACGTATGTGCTGGCCCCCGGATTCCTGGACTCCATCGAACAGCTTGAGGGCATCAGCAGGGCGAAGATCATAGCCGTCGTGGTCGAAGTGCTCACTGGTCAAGTTCAGCACATCGCCGGGCGCGACCTGCACCAACTACGCACCGGCCGCGCGGGCAGCCCCTACGTTCGCCGCGCTGATGGCGCGACCTGCTGGCGGGTGGCCCTGCAGCGAGATTCAGCCGCCGCTCGCCGGCTGCACTACTGGCGTACCCAAGACGGCTACGAGTTCTCCCGCGTGGTTCTCCACGACGACTACCATCCCTGACGATCGGTGTCGCCGCTGCACCCATGACGAACGGCCTCTAAGCGTTCATGCGGCGGGCGGGCAGTCGGCGGCAACCTCGATCCGTGGTGTCGGCCCCGCCGGTAGGTACGCGATATCGGAGATGATGACCACATCCACCTCACGGTTCATCACCATCCAGCACACCGACTCCCACGGTCCGCGGACGATGCCCTCCAACCGGTAACCGCGCCGACGGCTGTAGTCGAGACACTTCGCCGCAGCGGGCTCGCTGGGTTCGATGCCGGCGGGTATCCAGATCATGGCCGTGTCCATGCAGCCTCCTGATCAACCTCTAAAGTGAGTCAACGACAATGATCAGAAGCGCGGGGTGGCGAAGTCCGACGCTGTGCTGGTGAAAAGCATCGTGGTGCGGTTGCGGCAGGGTGAGGCTCAACGGCAGCAGCCACTTCTGGTCGCTCATCACACCGTCCGCCGAATCGGTGGACGCGCGAGAGGAGCCTGCCCGTTCACGTCGTCGTTACTCGCGTCTCCCCTCACTTCGACACCAGTCCGCTGTTGGACGATCGAGCCAGGGCGGGACGCTGCCCTGCCGGCGGGCGCCACAACGGGTGGACGGTGGTGTCATCGGGGAGCGCGAAGGGATCGTGGGCGAGGTAGCCGTGCCGGGTGTAGAGGGCAACCTCGGCGGCGGTGGTGGCCTGCGCATAGGCGGGAAGTGCAAGTCGATCCATCCGGACGAGGCAGCGAGCGAGCAGGGCGGACGCGCGGCCGTGGCGGCAGACGGCCGGCGGGGCGGCGAGAAACGCCAGGTGGTTGTGGGCGTCGGTGGGACGGTGGGCGTTGAAGATGCGGTCCAGGGCCCAGAAGCGGTCCAGGTGGTCACCACAGGCAGCCGCGAGGCGTTGGTGGTAGTTGGCCGGCGGCGGGATGGGACGATAGCGGTGGAACCAGACAGCGGCGGCGGAAACGTCAGCGAGGAGGAAAGCCTCGCCGAAGAGGAGGGCGTGTTCGATCCAGATGCGGGAGACAGCGGTGAGCACGGAGCGACGCCGGTCCTCATCAGGCACGAGCCACCCGGCGGTGGCCGAGGTGTGCAGGGAGTCGGCGACGAGTTCGGCGATGTCGCCGCTGTCGCACCAGCGGGCGCGGACCGTGGGCGAAATACGTGGCATGGGGAATCTCCCGTGAATTGAGGGCGTCGTTGCCCGCTGGGCAGCGCCGCCGTTCCATCAGGCGAGGTGTGCGGTCAGGTAAGTCGCTCGGCACTGAACGGACGTGCCGTGTCGCGTCACTGATCAACGCGGCGAAGGACAAGCGCCACCCGGCTGACCGGAAGCGCGGGGAACGTCCTCTGGTCACGGGACGGCGTCGCCACCATCGAGGTGCCGGGGGGCGATGGTGGTGCCCGCCGTTCGCCGACGGCGGATCAGCACCGCGGTGCCGGGACGGCAGCTGGTGAGGTGGGTGCCCGCGACGGGGCGATGGCCTTTCCCGCTGCCTGTTCGGGCCGTGACCGTTGGGTCAGCCGTCGCAGTTGCAGGCGGCGGCGAGGTGACGCTCAGGCAGGTCTGGTACCCGGCTGGGGCGATCGATCGGTGAACGTGTCGCACCGGGACGAAGCGCAGCTCGGGCCGGCCAGGTCCGGCGTCCACGGATGCGGGGAGATGTCTGCGGCGGTCGCCGTACCGGCGCCGGAGGAGGGGGACCTGATCGCGCTGCCGGTCGAGGTTGGCGTCAGGGCGCCGGTGCCGGCCTCACCGACGCGTCCGGGACCACCAGTCCCGTCGGTGGCAGTACCTGCGGCCGGCGCGCCGCCGCTCCCACCCGGCGCCGTCAGTTTCCGGTGCGGCGCGGGGGACGGGGCTTCCGGGTGCCTCGGGGTAATAGTTGGCGCCGGAGCGGAGTGCCTGGCAGTGACCGGATCGGTGGTGACCGGCGCTGCCCCGGCTGGCCCGGGCTGCGGTTTCACCGGATTACCCGGCGGGACTGCCGGGTCCGGCGGTTGGCCGAGGATCGGCCGGGTCACCTCGAACACCGGGGCGAGGACGGGGGCCAGTGTCGCCAGGATCGGCTCAGCCACCGGCCGGACGACGGCGTCAACGGGTTCGAGCAGTCTAGCTCCGGGGATCTCCGCCTCTACCGGAGTCACCGCGTTGACGACCGGACGCGTCACCGGTGCGACGGCCTGGACCCTACTCGCCACCCTCGGGCCGGGCGCCCAGTCCGTTGTGGGACGCACCGGCGTCACCGCAGGCGACAGGTTAACGGGCGGAACCCGCACCGCCGAGTCGGGCTCCCCGCGAGCGGGCATCCTGGTGCCGGCGGTCCCTGGGGTCACTGTCACCGGCTCGCGCACCGCGTGCGCCCCCGCCTGGCTGGGGTCGGCCGTTTCGGGCTCTGAATTCGGGGTGGGCGGCTGTGAGAGGACACCGTCGACCAGCGTCCCGGCCCCGCCGATCAGGTTGCCGGCGATGCCCGGCCGAGGCTCGTCGAGGGCGTAGGCGGGATCGTCCATCACCGCGTCGCAAGCGCACCAGGCGGCGATGACGCCCCCGAGCAGGAGCATCCCGCGCAGCATCAGCTGAGCGAGTCGTCGGCCGCGACGCCGCGTCACAAGCGACTCCCTCCGCCTGGCGCCCAGTCGCCCAGTAACAAAGGCCAATTGTCGCTGAGGGCGGCCAGTCCGTCACCCTCCGACACGTGGGAATCGCGCCATTCGCAAAGGACGGGACGCGCCTTGCGGGCGTCCCATGACCAGGCCCGGTCTCGGGCGACAGCGGAACGGCCCTTAGCACCGAACGCTGACGCCGCGCCTGATCTCGCAGTTCGCGAGTCCGGGCAGGTGGGCGCGGGGCGGCTACCGCAGGGAAACGCGGGGTGATGGTGCGGTACTACAGGGCCCTGGCCGCCACCCGGCTGGCGACGACGACGAGCAGCTTTGCCAACACCAGCAGCAGGGCCACCGTTCCTGTTCGCCCTGAACTGGCCGCCTATCGTCGGCTTAGCAAAGGAGCACACCTACAACGCGCGACCGTCGCTATGAGCTGCTCACTGGTTGCGGCCACTCCTGAGGTCGCATGTTCCGGCTGGCGTGGTCGCGCCCATCGGCAGCGCTGCGTCATGTGGAGGCTTTACTGCCGTTCGCACACCAGGCCGTCGCCGTTCCGGTCGCGGTACCAGGCGTACTCCGGATCGATGCCCCTTCGGTACGGGCCGTAGCCGGCTGCGTTCGCCTCTCTACAGGATTTGAAGTGGGGGTCAGCCACCGGGATCGAAGGCGGCTTTGGTTGGGTGGTGGTCGAGGCCGGTCGTGGACTGGCGGCGCGGGTGGGGGTTGGCTCATTGGAGACCTTCGGCCGCGTGGTCGTGGGGTTGCCGGTGCTCTCTGCCGCTAGGGAATCCGGTGCGGTCGATTCCGTCACGGACGGGGCCGGACTGGCATCGACGTCCAGGAGGCTGTTTGCCGGGCGTCGTGTTACTTGCGGTGGGCTGCGTCGTGTCGGAGACATCATTCGCCGTGTAAATCACGGCGCCGCCGCAGCACAGGCCGACGACGATGGCGGCGGCGGCGATCAGCCATGGCAATGTCTTCTTCTTGGCGGGAGCGGGACGGGCGGGGGTAAATCGGAAGGACTGCGGTGTCGTCGAGCGGTACCTCGTGTAAGCGGCCGTGGGACGGCGTAGGTGTCGTCATAGGGGCGGCTCCTGGCAGGGGTGGGCCGTGGGGCTCGGCGCCGGATCAGGCTGGGGCGAGGGTGTTGGCGAAGAGTGAGACGCCATCCCCGCCACGACCCGTGTTCTGCATGCCCCGCGCTGCTTGCGTTATGGCGTAACGCAGCGGTGCTGGTTGACGCTTACGGCCGCGTCCATCCACACAAACGTGTATTGCCCCGAGTCCAAGGGCCGATTGCGGAACGCCTCCACCTGCGCGTCCAGATGCGTGGCCATCTCCGAGACCTGCGACTTGGACAGCTGCCGCATCCCGAGCTGCTCGACCAGCTTCTCCACCCGCCGTTCGACACGCCGAGCAGATGCGAGGTTGCCACGACCGACACCAGGGCCTGCTCAGCTCGCCGGCGGTGCGTCAGCAACCAGTCCGGGAAGTAGCTGCCCTGCCGCAGCTTCGGAATCGCCAAGTCGATCGTGCCAGCCCGGGTGTCCCCACTCTTTGGGCCGGTAGCCGTTACGCGAGTTGACCCGCTCGTCGCTGCGCTGCCCGTAGGCGCCGCAGATCGCGTCGGCTTCGGCGGACATGACGGCCTGCGCGAACGTTTTGATCATCGCCTGCAACATGTCCGGCGATGCGCCCGCGATCTGCTCGCACAGCAGGTCAACGGGGTTCGCACTCTCAGATGCGGCCATCGCGCGTCACTCTCCTTCAGCGAGGGAGGGGTGTTGACGCAAACGGCGTCAACACCGGACCCCTCGCTGTTCGATTTGGCCGTCTCGAAGGATCGCGCGGTGGCCGTCTCTCATCTACGCAACCCGCCCATTACGGGCAAGTCGCACACCACTGCCGTAGACGCAACCTGCGGCGGCCGCATCTGGCCGGCGATTGGGGGCAGCAGGCGGTCAGCCTTCCCTGTAGGCGGGCAGCCCGAGCGCAGTGCGGATTTTGCCGGCCTCCCTGGCTCCGCTGCGCGCCGCTGCTGCGCGGATCTCGCGCATCAGCGCGTCGGCGTCCGCTGCCTCGCCGGCTCGCCGCCAATGCCGTAACGCGACGTCGTTCTCCTTGAGGAGTGCGCCCATCGGCGCCCGGACCTCTGCCGGCCAGAGCGTCTCGCGCAGCTCAACCGCGTGCGCCGCGTTCGTCCGGGCCACGTCGGCGGCCAGTCTACGGACCGTCCGCCACGGTTTCCCGGCGTTGGCCGCGTCCTCCAGCTCTTCCAACGCGGTGTTGTACGGCGCCACGATCGCCAGGTAGCGGCTCTTCGCCTCCGCAGGCGTGAGCGCGGCCGGGGTGGCCGGGGTGGCCGGGGTGGCCGGCGCGGCGCTCTGCCAAACCGGCGCTGGAGCCTGCGGGTCGACCTGTTCGCCTCCACCGCACCCGGCGAGCAGCACGATCAGGGTCAGGACGGCCGTCCAGCGGCGCACGGAAACCTCCCATCTGTCGAGCTCCGAGACACCGGGAGTCTAGGGGCGCACCTGCCCGGGCGACTACCCGGCGACAGCGGCGCCCGCCGGTGGGCAGGTGCAGCGGATCGTTCACCGGCAACCGGCACGCCTACGGCGGCCGTAGCCCAATCAGCAAGGCCGAGGTGGATGACCACTTCTTCAACATCAACATCACGGAGGCCGGGGTGGGTGCCTCGCCGGTGTGGGCCTCAGCCAGCGTTGCGAGAAGGCCGAGGTTTCGATGGGCTTGAGAATGGCGACCTGGCCGACCGGCGGGGATCCCGATCTGCATCCGGGAGATCGCCGCGCGAACCGGCCGATCCAAACGCACCGTACGTCGACACTGGCCGCCGCCCACTGACATCGCCATGCTGCCGTCCAGAGCGTTCGGCGGATGAGCCGCACGTCCCGGCGCGCCAGGCGCCCTCAGATCCCGTTCCACCACCGCCGGACCTCCACACCGGCGATCGTACGCATGTTCGATAGTGTGGCGAGGTGGGGTGGCGGACCAGCGGGGCGGGTCATTCGCAGCGGTCTTCGGCGCCTCGGCCGTAGGGCTCGCAGCAGTCGGGGCGGTGCCGGTAGACCCTCAGGTCCCGGCCGTGCCGGTGGCCGTACTCAGTCGTGATCTCGTACAGGCAGACATGCCATACGACGGTTTCCCCGCCGCCGAGCACGAGCTGCCCGTCACCCGGCCCGCCGCGCAGCAGCACATCCACTCCTCGACGGTACGTCCACCACGAGGGCGCGACGCGGCTGTACCACTGTGCCCCCGAGCCGGCGGCGGTGCGGACCACGGCCCAGCTTCCCCAAGTGAACGCATCACCCCACAGACCGCGTGCCCGTAGCTGCGGCGAGGGCAGATGACCTGCACGCTGCGGTGTTGTCCGAGCCAGGCGGCGAGGGTGCCGGCTTCGCGGTCGGGTAGGACGTCGATCGGTCGGCGGCGTTCGACGTCGACCAGCACTGTCGCGTAGCGGTGGCCTCGGCGGAGCGCGAAGTCATCCACGCCCAAGGCGGTGAGCGTTCCGACCGGTGGATCCGGCAGGGCGCGGACCAGCCTCAGGACACTGTTTCGGCTGGTGACCAGGCCGAGTCGGTCGGCCAGCCGGGCGCCTGCCCGACCGGCCAGCGCCAACCCGATCTTTTCCAGCGTTTGACGAAGCAGCGGGCTGCGCCGGGTGTATCGGCAGGTCAACCCCGCGACCTGCTCAGCGAACGTGCGAACCGGGCAGAGCGCCGTGTCGCAGAAGAATCGGCGGACCCGCAGCCGGATCTCCACCGGCTGACCGGCGACCGCCGCGTCGCTGAGCCGACGCTCATAGCGGCTGTGAACCCTGCCGGCCCGGCGGCCGCAACCAGCACAAGCGGCGCGGCGAGCGCGTGCGATCCGCTGATCTTGTAGCGCTCCTGCCTCATCTGGCGCCTGTCGTGGTCGAGCGGGTGGAACGGCAAGGACCTGGCCTGCGGATCCGGGCTCGTGCCCGAGCCACCCTACACAGTCGACTGAAATCGTCGACCCGGGTCAGTCTGTCCCGCCCCGGGTTTGATGGAGACATCGAACATCCGGAGGATTCACTGTCATGGCGGCACCACAGAAGTACCCGGACGAGTTGCGTGAGCGCGCGACGCGGTTGGCGGTCGAGGGGAGGCGGGATCCGGCCTCGAACAGCGGGGCGATCAGGCGGATCGCGACCAGCTCGGTGTGCACCCTGAGGCGTTGCGGACCTGGGTGAAGCAGGCCGAGACCGACGCGACCGGCCTCGGCATGCGCGGGGTGGCCCGGCTGCGGCACGCTGGGGCCAGCTCGGGGACGACGTCGTCGGAGGCGGCCAGGATCGCTGAGTTGGAGCGGGATAATCGTGAGCTGCGGCGGGCGAACCAGATCCTAAAGTCCGCGGCGTCCTTCTTCGCGGCGGAGCTGGACCGTCCGTCGCGATGAAGGTCGAGTTCGTCGACTCCCAGCGGGAGCAGCACGGTGTCCAGCCGGTCCTGCAGGCGCTGCACGACACACCGGCACAGGCGGTCAGGAGTTGCAGGTGTTGAGCATGCTCTGCAACGCGGACTTCTCCGAGGACTGCAGGGTCAAGCCCCAGCTGTACTTCACGGTGATCCACATCTTGCTGTACGTGCACCGGTAGGACGACAGCGGCGGCTGCCAGGTCGACGGGTCCTGGTCACCCTTGGCCTGGTTGACGTTGTCGGTCACGGCGATCAGCTGCGGCCGGGTCAGGTCGTTGGCGAAGCTCTGCCGCCGGTTGGTGGTCCACGAGCTGGCACCGGAGCGCCACGCCTCGGCCAACGGCACCACCTGGTCGATGTCGACGTCGGAGGCGGCGTACCAGGTGGCGCCGTCGTACGGGCTGTACCAGCGGCCGGAGATGGCCGCGCAGGAGCTGTCCACGACCACGGAGGTGCCGTCGCGCTTGAGGGCCTGCTCGCGGGTGTTGCAGCTGCCGCTGACGGTGATCCAGTGCGGGAACAGGTCCCGCGAGTAGCCTGTTGTGGAGCCCTGTGCGGCGACAATCAGCGCGTTGAGCTGCGACTGCGCGGTCGCCTTCGACGGGATTCCGGGGGGCGTGGCCGTCGCCGGCGTAGTGCCCACGCTGACGACCCACGCCCCAGCGAGCGTCGCGATCGCGGTAGCCACTGCGCGGCTGCGCCGCAGGCCACGAGGATGAGAGAAGAGTCGAGCCAGCCGCATAGAGCCATCCGGTGGGACGTTGACGATCTGCAATGAGTATGGCCGCGATTCGTTGATTTCGTGACAGGTCAGCATCCCCAAGCCGATCGATCATGGCGACAATCCACGCATCGCGCGACCGCCCTTCGCCGACGGGTATCGACGACGCTTACGGTAAGAACGCCGGTGACAGGATCGTGCCGGCCAGCCGAAGGCAGCGGCGACCAGCCCCGGGCGCAGGAGGACCGACCCGGGCAGTAACGGGGGAAGCAGAAGGGAGACGATCGATGGCCGCAGTAGAGGCCTGGTTCCTCGGCGGCCCAATCGACGGCCGCATCATGCCCGTCGAGACGAACGATGATGGATCCCTACCTCATACTCCCGAACTCCCGCAAACAGGGGCCTACATCGGGGCCAGCGACCAAGCGAGCTCGACCGTGCACTATCGATACGTCCGAGAAGGCGACGGCAGCGCCTCCGAGGTTCCGCTATGCCCGGACAGCTGGCCTAGGTGATGTGGCCAGCCACCTGACGTCACCGCCGTCCTGAAGCCGCTCGACGAGAGTTAGTAACGGAAATGGTCGGGACAGCCGTGGGCGGCACTGGACGGCTGACCTCCCGGCCGCGATCCTCGGCTCCATCTACGCATGTTGGCCGCCGAACCGACGAGGATCGACCCAGGCATAGGGGCGTCTCGCGCTAGCCTCCCCCTGATGCGTCGGAGCGGCGTACCGGCCGGACACGTTCACCGGCCGGTACCCGCTGGCGGTGTCTACGCCTTGTCGGCGGCCGCCGTCGTGGTGCTGAGCAAGGCGTTCTTGACCAGCGGGGCGTACCCGCTCGATTGGCCGGCACGGTTCGGGTGGTACGACTCCCTGATCGGGTCGGATAGGCCGTTGATCCATTCGATGGGGTCGCAGACGGCGTGCCCGGTGAATGCGGCTCGCGGGTCTACGAACGGGAACGAGTGCGCGACTGCACGGGCCTTGATGGTCTGGTTCAGCAGATCGGCGGTGTCGTTCAGCGCCGCCTGCTCCCCAGGGCTGATCCGGGAGAGCGACTGGCAGTCGCTCTCGTTGAACAGGCGTGGATACCCGACGATCACCACCCGGGCGTACGGTGCCCGTGAGCGGATCTTGTTGTAGAGCGTGTCCAGGGTGCCGGGCAGGGTGTTTCGGATGTAGTAGTTGGCGTTGTCGATGTCACCCCAGCAGGTGTACGGCCACGGCTTCGCGCACTGCGTGATGACGTTGGAGAATCCGGCGTCGTTGCCGCCGACGGTGAGCGTGACGTAGCTGGTCGAGGAGCTGAGGCTGCCGAGCTGGTAGTTGGACACGTCGGCGACCTTCGCGCCAGAGCAGGCAGCGAACGTGAGGCTGGCTCCGATCTGGTTCGCGTCGAGGACCGGATACGCGTACGGCGAGCGGTAGCAGCTGGTGCCGTCGGAGTAGTACGTGCGGGTGCCGACGCCCGAGGAGTACGAGTCGCCCAAGGCGGTGTAGAGCGTCGCGGCCCCCTGTGCGGGCAGCGCCCACAGCACGGCCGGTGCCAGGCCGGCGAGGACGGCGATCGCGAGTGTGACGAGGCGACTTCTGCGGCGGGGAACGGGTGCCATGCTTCCTCCTCAGCTGCCCACCGAAAGCGCATCGACGGATGTCGACTGGTGGTGGTGGTCAGACTGTCGGTAGTAAGCATTGGCAGGCGCAAGAGATCGAGCGAAAGTTTCCTTCAATCGACCAAGTGGGCAGGAGGCTACTTGCCAGGAATGGCGCGAGCCGTCGCGTTGCCACGCACGGACGGCCGGGCGACAGCTCGGACCGCTGCTGACCCTGGCCCCGACCCGCCAGCGCCCGAGCGACCAGCTCGCTTCGTTCACCGAACTCGCTCAAGCGATCTGACCGCGGACCTCCGCGGGTTCAACACGTCCGCCGATCCGATGACGCAACGGCGCCGCTCGGGCTGATCGCGCAGCTGACCAGTGCCCTGTACCTGACCGCGCTGATCTTCGCCGGCACGTACCTCGCGGCGCAGTTCCGCCAGCGCCGCCGGCTGGCCGCGGGTGTCACGACCGGGATCGGCGCTGTTCGTCGGGTTCGGCATCACGCTCGCCACCACCGCTGGCTGAACCGGCCGGATCCGGCCAGACGCAAGCGGAGGGCCCGCCCCGCTGGACGGCGGGACGGGCCCCTTTCTGGTCGGCCCGTCAGGCCTTGTCGGGCCGTTCGGTGACACGGATGGCGTTGACCAACGGCTTACCGCTGCTTGCCACGAACCGCACATTGAGCACACCGTCGGTCACGGTGACCGTGTAGGTCCGGGTGACCGCCGTGTAGGTGCCGGCCTCGTACGCGATGTCGAGGGACGGCAGTACCTCGGTGCCCTCGGCGAGGACGTCGAAGACCCGCTGGCCCGGCTTGCTGCTCGACACCTCGGCGAAGTCCAGCTCCACCGTGTAGACGCCGTTGGGCACGTTGTCGAACCGGTACTCGTACATGCCCTCCCGCGCGTTCTGGAAGAGCGCCGGGTCGTCGGTGCCGCTGATGGCCCGGTTCGTGGACTTCGTGCTCGACGTGCCCTGGTAGCCGAAGGAGCCCGCCGTGTACCGCTGGTCCTGCTGCCAGGTGTCACCGAGCGTGTCCACGACGCCGGTGCCCGACGCGCCCGCGTCGAGCGCCGCCTGGTAGCGCGGCACGACGACCTTCACCGGCACGGTGAGCACCGGGGCCCGTCCGCTCGCGGACGTCACCTGCACGGTGGTGGTGAGCACCTCGCCCGGCGTGTGCCCGGCCGTGTCCACCGAGAGCAGGCCAGTGGCCTTCGCACCGGTGGCCAGGTCGCCGCCGGTCAGGCTGACCGCCAGCCACGGGGCGTCCTCCACGACGGTGTAAGCCGTCGGGAAGCCCGAGTTGGACAGCTCGAAGGCGCGGGTGCGCTGCTGGCCGGCGGGGATGACGATCTCGTACGCGTCCTTGGCGACCGCCACCTTGCCGGTCTTGAGCGCCTCGGACACCGCCACGACGCCGCCCGCCTCAAGCGTCACCGCCTGCTCGAAGGGCTGGTAGGCCGGGGCGGTGAGCTTGACCGAGGTGGCACCGGTCGGTGCCTGGGCCAGGTACGAGCCGTCCGACCCGGTGGTCGCGGTGACCGCCGTGTCTCCCGTGCCCACGGTGACCGTGGCCCCGGCGACGCCCTCGCCGTCGTTGGCGTCGCGCACCGTGCCCAGCACCACGCCGGTCTTCGTCGTCCGGAAGTCGATGCTGAAGCCGTCGGAGAGCACGCCGCCGGTGTTGTAGGAGTACTGGAAGGCGTCGGTGCCCGTGCGGTTCTCCACCCCGATGGTGGCGCTGGAGCCCGACTGGAGACCGATGCCGTCGGTGTCCTTGTAGTGGTAGGAGATCTTGCCGTCCTCGCCGATGACCGCGGCGAAGGTGAACGGGTCGTCCTCCTCCGAATCGTGAACGGCGTCCCGCCACTCGACGACGAACGAGCGGTGCGGGGCGGTGCCGCTGACGCCGGTGTAGATGCCCGCGGTGGCCGGGGGCACCTTCAGGTCGTCCCAGAACGGGAAGAGCGCCGCGTTGGGTGTGGTTGTGCGGGGGATCGTGTTGTTGGCGCTCGAGGTCGAGCTGGAGGCGAAGGTCACCACGCCGTTGGTGGTGATCCAACCGGAGGTGTAGGTCTCCCCGTACAGCGGGACCGGGAAGGGCAGGGTGACCGCCACGGAGTCGTTGTCCCCGTCGGGGAGCGCGAGCTTGTCCGTGCCCGCGACAACGCGGTTGTCGTTGCTGGCCGCGCACGCGTACCCGAAGGTGTCGACGCGGTCCGGCAGGGCGATGTTGGCGGTGGTGTCGGCCGTGACCTCCACGCGCGCGGTGCCCGCGGTGACGCAGAGGGACGGGTGCGAGGCCGTCAGGTCGTACGCGCCGTGCGGCAGGGTCACCTCGTAGTGGCCCTGGGCGTCGGCGGTGGCCGTCACGGGGGTGCCGTTCACGGTGACCGCCGCGCCCCCGGCGGGCCCGGCGTGGGACGTGATCGTTCCCGAGACCTTCGCGGACGGCGCCTGCTGCAGCGCGATGTCGCGGGTGGCGGTCTGCCCCTCGACGACGGTGACGCCGCCGGTACCGGTGAGGTAGCCGAACTTGGTGACCGTGATCGTGTAGTCGCCAACGGAGAGCACCGGCAGCGCGTACGTGCCGTCGGACGCGGTGTTGAGGATGCGGTCCATCGGGCCGTCCACAACCACCTTCGCCCCGCCGACGCCCGCGCCACCGAAGGTGACCGTGCCGCTCAGCGCGCCGGTCGGGCCGCGCGGCGTGGCGGAGACCGCCGCGAACGCGTCGAGCCGCCCTTCACCGAAGACGTTGTTGTCGGCGGCGGTGCCGCCGCAGGCGGTGGCGTCGACGTCGATCGCAGTCTGGTCGAGGAGCGCCTCCGTCTGCGCCACATCGCCCTGGATCGCGGGAGACGCCGACCACATCAGCGCGACCGCCGCCGCAGTGTGCGGGGACGCCATGGACGTGCCGGACTTCGAGCCGTAGCCGCCGCCCGTGATGCTGGAGCGCACGTTGACGCCCGGAGACGCGAGGTTCGGCTTGATGGCCCCGTTCTCGCCGACGCCCCGGGAGGAGAAGCTGGCGATCGCGTTGTTGATGTCGAACGCGCCGGAGCTGTAGCTGCTCACGTACGAGCCCGGCGATCCGCTGGTGTTGCAGGCCGGTCCGTTGTTGCCGTTGGAGAACGACGGGAAGACGCCGGCGGCCCGCCAGGCGGCGACCACCTCCTGGTACCACGGGTCGAAGACGTTCGCGCCCCAGGAGTTGTTCACCACGTCGGGGGCCAGGTCCGGGCGCGGGTTCGCGCCGGTCAGGTCGGTGGGCGCGACGATCCACTGACCGGCGGCGAGCAGAGAGTCGCGGCTGCAGGAGCTGGACTCGCACCCCTTGGCGGCGATCCACTTGGCGCGGGGGGCGATGCCGATCTTGTTGTCGCCGCCGTCGTCGCCGACCATCGTGCCCATGGTGTGCGTGCCGTGGCTGTTGTTGTCGCACGGCGCGGCCGTGGGGCAGACCCCAGCGGGGTCGAACCAGTTGTAGTTGTGGTCATAAATGCCGTCGCCGTTCAGACCCCGGTACTGGTTCTTGACCGCCGCGTGGTCGTACTGGACGCCGCTGTCGATGTTGGCGACGACGATGCCCTCACCGCGCACGCCGAGTTCGTTCCAGACCCGGGGAGCGTTGATCCGGTCGACGTTCCACTCGATCGCGTCGACCGTGGGCTCGTTCTCGCCCGCGATCGGCTCGTCGATCTTAATCTCGTCGTCCGCCGTGATCCGCGCGACCTCGGGGCGCTCGGCGAGCTTGCCGGCGATCTCGTGGCCGCCGACGACCTGCATGGAGTTGTCGATCCAGAAGGAGGTGTAGTCGACTCCCGCCGAGTCCAACAGCTTCACCACATCCGCCTGGGACGCCGTGGCCTGCTGCTGCTTTGCCTCGTAGACAGCGGTTGCCTTCTCTGTCTTCGTCGCGACCTGCGCCGCCACGTGCAGGTCGGCGTCGCGGTTGAACTCGAGCCAGAAGGTGACCTCCTTTTCGGCCTGGAGCTGGTCGAGCAGCGCGGGTTCCGCCTTCTGCTCAAGCGCGGACTCGTCTATGATCGGCCGGGCGGCAGCGGTGCCACCAACCAGTGGTATCACGACGAGCGCGATCAGGGCCGCGAGGGCTACCTGCAACGGTCTTCTCTGTCTTGCCACCGGGTCTCCTTGCCTGTAGCGGCGGGGGTCGCCCGCCGTGGGGGTGCAGGAAACGCGGTGCGGCTCACCGCCCGCGCCAGCGGCCTGGTTGATCGAGCCATCTCCAATCCTCGATCGGTGGACCGGGCGTGATCAAGAGATGTCAATGGCGCATGAATGCCATGGCGCAAATTGGCCAATGAAGGGCACTGTTGCGTTGAGCGTTGGCAAGACCGAGGCAGGCTTGAGCAGTGAAGTCGTCGACCCGGCCTGACCCGTGGCTGCCTCCGAAGTCGGCGTTCGCCGGGTTCCGGTTCCCGCCGGAGGTGATCGTGGTCGCGGTCCGCTGGTATCTGCGGTTCAACCTGTCCTATCGGGTCCTGTTGCGTTGCCGGATCGATGAACGCGTTGTACCCGGGTGGGGCCGAGGTCAGATCGCTTGGGCGAGCTCAGCAAACGCCGTCGACATCCGCGTTGCCGGCGGGGCATCGACGGCGAGTTCGTAGTGGCCACGTCGTAGGTTCTGCATGAAGGCGTGTCCAGCGATGATCACCTGCGTTGTCCTGTCGGTTCGTAGTCCGCGCATCGGTCTCAACCGGTGTTTGAGCTGGCTGTGGTCGGCCTCGATCGGGTTGTTCGCGTACTGCTCGACGGGGTGCCACGCCTGCGGGATCAGCTCGTCGAGCACTCTGGGGTAGACCGGCGCGGCGTCGGTGACGGCCTCGCTCGGTGTCACCTTCAACGTCGACAGCGCCCGGCGGAAGAACCGGCGTGCCGCGTCGGCGTCCCGTCGAAGTAGTAAGCCCGATCGCCGTCCGATCGGTGCCGCGTGCTCTCGATGACCGGGATCCTGCCCTTGCTCGCAGAGCCCGACTCCGACAGTTAGATCCGGCGCACCGACTTCTCAGCGCGGATTCTGCGATCACGCGGAGGACGGTGGGTACGCCGGGTTCGCCGTCGGCGGCGGAGGCGGTCACGACCTTGTTGAGCTGCACGCGGACGGCGGCAGCTTCGGCGGCCCGCCGGAGCAGGGCGTAGCCGGCGCCGGTCGGTCGTTTCCTCGGTGCCGATGGCGCGTTGACCACCTTGGGGGACCGCTGACCATGAGGAACTCCTGATGGTTTGTCCGATGACCCCTATGCCGGCCGTCGCGTCACCGCCCCCCGTGTAGCGGCGCGCAGGGTTGGAGCAGTGAGACGCGTGCTGAGACGTCTGCTGGATGGCCGCTACCAGTGCGAGGAGCTGCTGGGTAGCGGAGGCATGGGTGAGGTGTGGCGCGGACGCGACCTGCGCCTGGACCGCCCGGTGGCGATCAAGGTGCTCGCCGCGGCCGGCCTGAAGGAGCCGATGGCCGCGGAACGCTTCGACCGCGAGGCCCGTGCAGCGGCCCGGCTGACCCATCCGCACATCGTCGCTGTCTACGACTTCGGCACAGAGGCGAACGACTCCTACCTGATCATGGAACTGGTGGAGGGGCGGACCGTGTCCGCGCTGATCGCCGACGGCCCGCTCGCCGTCCTGCAGGCGTTGTCGATCGCCGTACAGACCTGCGACGGGATCGCCGCCGCGCACGCGGCCGGGGTGGTGCACCGTGACGTGAAGCCGGGCAACCTGATCGTCACCGCCACCGGCACAGTGAAGATCTGCGACTTCGGCATCGCCCGACTTCCTTGGGCAGAGGGGGAGAAGACCCTCACCGAGCCGGCGACCAAGCTCGGCACCAGCTCGTACATGTCTCCCGAGCAGGCCCTCTGCCGGCCGGTGGACCACCGCACCGACCTGTACGGGCTGGGCTGCACCCTCTACGCCATGCTCGCCGGCCGTCCGCCGTTCGTCGGCGAGCAGCTCAGCGTGCTGCATCAGCACGTCAACGAGCCACCCCAGCCGCTGTGCGAGCTCCGGGCCGACGTACCCGCCGAGCTGGACGCCCTGGCCGCCGAACTGCTGGCCAAAGATCCCGCCGACCGGCCGCGCGACGCGGCCGAGGTCCGGGACCGCCTCGCGGCCCTGCTGCCCCGGGCCGGCACGCCGGTTCCCCTCGTGCCGGTCACGCCAGCGGACCCGGGCCGGCCGGGACGGTCCACGCCGGTGATCGGTCTTCCGCCCACGCCGGACGCAGCCGGCCCTGCACGCCCCAGGCCGCGCTACCGCCCGGCACGGCGTCGCCGCGAAGCGCTGCTGGCGGCGGCCCTGCTCGGCGTCGCGCTGCTCGCCCTGACCGGCTTCACGCTGCTCGACCGGGACGACCACACCTCGGTCGCGGGACCGACCACGCCGCCGGCATCGGCCACTACCGTCGTCGCGCCCCGCGTGCCGGCTGTGCCGGTCACCGTCGCGCCCGCCACGCCGACCCTGCGGGCCGTCGCGTCCGCCACCCGCACCCCGGCCAGCCCGACACCGAGCCCTCGGGTCACCTCCCGAAGGCCGAGCCCCACCCCACCCGCTGACCCGATCGCCGGCATGCGCCAGTCGATCCGGGAGCAGGTGGAAGCCGGCCGGTTGAACCCGGATGCCGCGAAGGACCTGCACACGAAGGTGGACGCGATCGCGAAAGAGATCGCCGAGAGCGACACCGACCATGCCGAGGACCGGCTCAAGAAGCTGCGCGAGAAGCTCAGCGACCTGCGACGCGACGGCAAGCTCAACGCCGACGGCTACGACGCCCTGACCGCCGACGCCGACCGGATCGCCGCCGATCTACGGTAAAACAGCGACAGCCCGGGGTTTTCCGGGCTGTCGCTGCTGTCGCCAGTCACGCATTTCGCGGCTGGGGGCCGGTCACCGGCCCGGAGGACCGAGACTTCTGCTGGCCTTGCCGGTGCTTCGGCGACTGGTTGACGAGCCCGCCGTCGTCCGGTCGCGCCTGGAGTTGTTCGAGGAGGACCGGTGAGGTTGGCGGACAGGGTCGCTGCAGTGTCGGCGGACGACGCCGTCCGCGCCTCGGTGAGCTATGACCAATTGCGTACCGGTGATGGCGGCCTGTACTGGCTGGAGACTCGCCCCGAGGCCGGCGGGGGTACGACGGTGACGTGTTGGCGGTCCGGCGAGGGCGCGCGGAATGTCAGTCCGGAGGGCTTCGATGTCGCCAGCGGCGTTCATGCGTACGGAGGCGGATCGTTCGCTGTCGCCGAGGGGACGTTGTGGTGCGTCGGCGGAGATGGCCTCTACCGGGGCCGTCGTCACGGCGGGGAACTCGACCTGGTCAGCGATGGATCCTTCGGTGACCTGACGATCGGCGACGGCGAGTTGCTGGCTGTGCGGGAGTCCGAGCAGGGTGACGAACTCGTCGTGGCGTCGCTCACCGGAGCTCCGCAGATGCGAACTCTCGCCTCGTCCCCGGGGTTCCTCGGTGCGCCTCGGCCGGGTCCGGGTTGGTTGGCCTGGACCGCGTGGGGCGAGCGCGGCATGCCCTGGGACGCGTGTGAGGTGTGGGTGGCCTCCTACTCGCCGCGTGGTTCGGTCGAGGGCGCAATGAGACTGGCTGGCGGTCCGGATGAGTCTGCGATGGAGCCGCGGTGGGGACCCGACGGGGCGTTGTACTTCGTGTCGGACCGCAGTGGCTGGTGGAACCTCTACCGGTGGGACGGGCACCGGGTGGAGGCGGTGGCACCGATCGCGGGTGAGTGCGCCGCGGAGCCGTGGAAGTTGGGGTACGCGTCGTACGGCTTCCTCGATGACGGCCGGATCGTCGTGGCGGTGCAGGAGGGGCCGCGGCACCGCCTTGTCGTCATCGAATCCGGCGGCACTGTCCGCCCGGTCGACCTCCCGTACACGTCGACCAAGCCGTACGTGGCCGTGCAAGGGACGACGGTGGCGTTGATCGGATCGTCACCGACCGCAGCCCCGCAGGTCGCGCTCGTGCACCTGGCCGACGATGACCCCCAGGTGGAGGTGCTTGCCAGGCCGGAGGACGCCGCACTGGACGGGACGCGAGTATCGACGCCGACGGAGCTGTGCGTTCGGGTGGCCAGCGGTCGGGAGGTGCTTGCCCTGGTGTATCCGCCGACGGGCTCGTCGCCGGATTGGCGGGCACCGGTGATCGTTCGGGTCCATCCTGGGCCTACCGCGTCCTGTCTGCTGCGCCTGGACTGGCAGGCGCAGTTCTTTACCAGTCGTGGGTTCGCCGTGGTTGATGTCGACTACCTGGGTAGCACGGGGTACGGCCGGGTGTTCCGGGAATCGCTGTACGGCCGGTGGGGTCTGGACGACGTCGATGACTGCGCGGCGGTGGCGGGTCACCTGCTGTCGACGGGGCGGGCGGTGCCGGGGCAGGTGTTCATCCGTGGTGCCAGCGCCGGCGGATACACCGCGTTGCACGCGGTGGCACAGGACGGCCCGTTCGCCGCCGCCACCGCCGTGTCGGCGATCGTGGATCCTGACCGGTGGGCGCAGACGGTGCCCCGGTTCAGCGGGCGCACGCGATACGGCTGCGAGGTGGCGCCGGTCCGGTCCGTGCCGCCACTGTCCAACGACCGGTGCTGCTCATCCACGGCACCGCCGACGAGGTGGCCGTGGTCGAGGACGTACGCGAACTCGCCGACGAGCTGACGTCTCTCGGCATGGCCCCCGAGGTGTTGCTCCTTCCCGATGTCGGTCACTACGTGGCGTCGTCCAGACGGGCCGGGGCGGCGCTGGAGGCAGAGCTGGCCCACTACCGCTCGGTCATGGCGGATGCGGCCAACGATCAACGGGGGTTACACGGCCGTCAGCGGTAGTCGGTGACGCACGTACTCCCGAACTCGTGAACCTCCGATTCACACCGGTGGCACTCAAGGCCGGCCTGCACCTCGACGATGCGCTGCACGCAGCGGTGCGAGGCTTCGTCGACCCGAGCTGGAATCCTGTAGCAGAACCAGGGCCAGTGGAAGGCGAAGATCGAGGCGCGGGCGGAGATGAACCTGCCACGTCGACAGGGAGCGGGGGCGGGTAACTTCGCGTCCTCGGAAACAGCACCTGCGCACCCTCACCGAAGCGGAGCAGAAGCGCAGTGTCGCCGAATGGGACGAGCTAAGCGCAGCGCCGACCGCCTGCAGCAGGCGCATTTTTCACCAGGCGCCCCCGAAGGGCAGCTGCCCGAAAACCTGAAAGCAAGGCCTCGCCAAGGTCATCCGTCGTGTCGGCGCAACCGCGTTCCGAACCAGGGGTCGCCGGGCGATGAGCAGCACAGAAGGTGTACGGCCTTGTACGGATAAACGAGATCCCCTTCCCTCAACGATCGCCGAACCGGTCTCCTGTCCATGCCGGCCTGCCGGCGGGGGTTACCCCCGGCAACCGACACCCGCTGCACGTCCCATCTACCAAGGAGTCGGCATGACGTCCCTACGGAAAGTGACCCGGCTACTCATCCATCCCCTCATCGCACTGGCGGTCGTCTTCTCCGCATCGGTCTTCCTGCCAACGCCGGCCCAAGCCGCGACGCTACCTGGGGTGAACATTCAGCCTCCATTCTCGGGCTGGTGGGACCGCTACGGGGTCGCGGGGGCGAGCTACCATCACCGGCCGTACGGAGGCGACTGGGCCGTCGACATGTACCGCGCGCCTGGCGAAACGGTGAATACCCGCGCATGGCCTGCATCCCAGCAGGGCGCCGTGTCGTACCGCATCGCCGACGTCAGGCTGGCGTGCAGAAGCGGCGTCTACGCCGACGGCGGCTACGTGGTCACGGTCGAGTTCCACTACGGCGGCCACAATGTTGGTTGGGCGAAGTACGCACACCTGGCCAACGTGCAGGTTGGGGCCGGTCAATGGGTGTCACACGGTGCCGTCCTCGGGTATACCGACCGTTTCCGGTACAGCTCTTGCTACAACGTCTCGAATAATGACGGCGTGCACGTTCACTTCGAGGCCTACAGCAACAGCAACTACGCCTGCTACATCAACCGTCCGGCGGGGGCGTGGGTGGATTACTGGGGCGTTATCGGTCGTATAGGCAGTGGCTACGCCTATGGCTTTGGGAAGCCGTGCCCGTAACCCTGTACGGCATCGAACCATCGGCGAGGGCTCCCTGCTGCGGGAGCCCTCGCGTTCGCACAGTTGGCAAGTTGATCCGCCCGGCGGAGGGGGTTCAGCAGGCGGGGCTGTACGGCACGCCCGGCACGTACTGGGCCCACTCCTCGACGGTCACCGGGGCACCGACTGTGGCGCACATACCGGCGGCGAGCCGCGTTGGGTCGGTCTCCCAGATCCGTGCTGTGGCGTCGGCGCTGCCGGCGGCGATCGTGTGGCCGTCCGGGCTGAAGGCAACCACGTAGAATGCCTCGTCGGTGTGGCCCAGGCTGGCCACCACGGCCGGCCGTTGCGGGTCGCGGACGTCCCAGAGCCAGACGGTGCCGTCGGTGGACGCGGCGGCGATCGTCGCGCCGTCCGGGCTGAAGGTCACCCAGTACGCGTAGCTGGTGGGTCCCAGCAGCGGCCGCGGTAGCGGCCGCGGGTGCCCGGTGTTGTCGAGTGCCCAGAGCCGGACGGTCTTGTCGGCGCCGCCGACGGCGAGGATCCGCCCGTCCGGGCTGAACGCGACGCTGTACGCGTATCCGGTGGAGCCATGCAGGGGTGCGCCGAGCTGGCGGGGCGCGGCGGGCGTGGCGACGTCGAAAAGTCGGACGCGTCCCTCGGTGTCGGCGGTGGCCAGCACGGGAAGCCGTGGATGGAAGGCCGCCGACAGCACCATGGCGCCGTCCCCGCGGATCGTGGCCGCCGGACGCGGGTTGTCGGGGCGGGTGACGTCCCACAGGTAGGTGTTGCCGTCATCGCCGGCGGCGGCGAGCAGAGAGCCGTCGCGGGTGAACGCAATGGTCTCGATCAGCGCCGCGGCGCCGACTAGCGGCGGCCCGACACGAATCGGGCGGTCAGGCCGGGCGACGTCCCAGAGTTCCACGTCTCCGGACCGGCCGCCGACGGCGAGGAGACGGCCATCAGGGCGGAAGGCTGCCGTGCCCGCGTACCCGTCGGCGCTTCCTGGGCGGCGGATAGGGGCGGTCAGGGGCGTCGGTCGCCGTGGGTCCTCGACGCGCCAGAGCTGGATCGTCTCGTCGCGGCTGGCCGTCACCATAACGCCGCCGTTAGGGCTGAAAGCGGTGGCGAAGATGGATCCGGTCGCTTCGGCCAGCAGCGGCCCGGGTAGTGCCCACTGTCGGACGAACCCGTCGGTGCTGCTGCTCACGAGCGTCTCGCCACGTGCGCCGAAGGCGAGCGCGGTTATCGGGGCAGGGTGCGGCAGCGTCTGAATCACCCGTCGGGTTGCGAGTTTGACGACGGTGAGGTTCTTGTCCGACGAGCCGATGGCGAGGCTGTTCCCGTCCGGGCTGAACGCGATCGCGTTGACCCAGCTCGACGGCCCGGTGATCGGGGCGCCATGCAGGACCGGTCGGGGACCCCGCAAGTCCCACATGCGCACACTGTTGTCGCCGCTACCGCTGGCCAGCAGCGCCCCGTTCGGGCTGAAGGCGAGGGCCAGCACCTTGCCGTCGTGCCCCCGGAGGGTGCCCGCCGCAGTGGGGCGCCGTCGGTCCGCAAGCGCCCACAGGTGCACGGTGCGGTCGGCGCTGCCGGCGGCGAGCAGCCGTCCGTCAGGGCTGAAGGCAACGGCCTGCACCGCGTCGCCCGGCCCGGCCAACGACGGTGCGGGGGTGTGGACACGCGACCCGTCAGACGTCCACAGCCACACGTTCCGGTCGGCGCTGCCGGCGGCGAGGACGCGACCATCCGGGCTGAATGCGAGGGAGTAGACGGTCGAGGTAGGACCGGTGACCGCCGCAAGTCGGTGTGGGCTGGCCTGGTCGTCGAGGCGCCAGAGGTGGATCTGCTTGTCCGTGCCAGCGGCGGCGAGCAGCCTGCCGTCGGGGCTGAACGTGACGGCGAACAGGGATTCGTTCGGGCCGGTGAGAGGTTCGCCCACCGCTGCGGGCGTGGGTGTGGCGGTGGCGTCCCAAAGTCGGATGCGACCGTCCGTACCCGCAGCGGCGAAGAGACGCCTGTCGGAGCTGAATGTCACCGCCTGCGCGGCGCCCGTGAACCCCGCCAGCCGGGTGACGGTCGGGGTCGCTGCCGCGTCGAGCAGGCTGGAGCGTGCCTCCACGGTCGGGGCGACGCGGTACGCGGCCAAGGCCAGGTGCCGGGCGAGGGTGGTGTCCCGGTTACGGAGCCAGTCGGCGCGGCTGGCCAGCAGCCGCGAGTAGGCCTCGTTGCGTTGCGCCACCGCCGCTCGGCGCTGGCTAGTCGCGTCCGAGCGCTGCTGGAAGGCGTAGCCGGCCAGGACGCACGAGACCATGACGAGCGCGGTGAGCGCTGCGACCGTCTGGTAGAGACGGCGGGTCCGGCGGCGGACGTGCCGGATGCTGTGCTCGAGGAATTCCCGCTCCAGCGGCGAGACCTCCTCGGGGTGATCGTCTGCCCACTCCTGCGCGGCCGCGAGGCGGGTGCCTGCGTACAGACCCGCAGGGTCGCGCTGCTCCGCCCGCCACCCGGCCGCGGCTGCCGCCACCTGTTGTCGCAGCACCAGCCCCGCCCGGTCGCCGGCCAGCCAGTCGCGCAGCGCCGGCCAGGCGGTCAACAGCGCCTCGTGACTTATCTGGACAGTGCCCGTCTCGGCCGTGACGAGCCGCTGGGTGATGAAAAGGTCGAGTACCTGTTGGGCCTCGGCGGCTTCCGCGCCGAAGGCTTCGAGCAGGTCGGCGATGCGCACCACCCGCCGAGTGTCTGGCGTGTCGACCCCGACATGGACAAGTCGAACGAGAAGACGCCGCGCGATCCGCTGTTGCGCCGGGGTGAGCGAGTCGTATGCGCTTCCGGCGGTCGCGGCGACCGCCCCCTGCACGCGCCCAACCTTGCGGTACCCGAGGAAGGTGAGCCGCCTGCCCTGGTCGTGCCGCCACGTCGCAAACAGCGCGTGCGACAGCAGCGGGAGGACGCCCGCCTCCACCTGTTCCGGTCTCGCCGCCGCCACCGCGAGATCGGCGAGCAACAGCTCGATCAAGCCATCTTCGATCTCTACTCCGGCGGTGCGGGCCGGCTCGACGATGACTGACCGCAGCTCTGCAGGCGTGAGCGGGCCGACCGTGACCTGGCGACGCTGGGCCGCATCCAGCAGGGGCGGAAAGCTCAACGCGTGCGCGTAGAAATCGGCGCGTAAGCCGAGCACGACCACCGCACCGACCGGCACCGCGGGGAGGGCCGCGAGCTCGTCGATGAAGTCAGCCGCCTCTTGGTGGGGCAGTGCCGTGAACAACTCCTCCGCCTGATCGACGACGAGCAGGGCGGGCCCGCAGGCGGATCGGATCCGGGTAGCTCGGACTTCTAGCTCCGCCTGCGGGTCGGTGCCCGGTGTCATCAGCTCCACCGTCCAGCCGCCCGGGTCGGCGGCCGCATGGTCGGCGTGCCCGTCGGAGTTGTCCGCCGTACTCTGCAGCGCCGCGATCAGGCCGGCTCGGAGCAGGGACGACTTGCCGGAGCCCGACGCGCCAACGACCAGAAGCAGGCCGCCGCCCGCCGCATGCAGGCCGATGACCGCCTCGACGAGGCTGGCGGTGAGCCCGTCGCGTCCGAAGAACCAGCGGGCATCGTCCGGTTGGAACGGCGCCAGTCCTCGGTACGGGTCGAGGCCTTGCGGGCGTGGTCCGGGGCTGCGGCGTACGCGACGCCAGGCCTCCAGCCACCCGTTGATCTCCGTAGGAGGGACCTGGCACACCGTGAGAACCTTCAGGAACAAGTCCTGTGACGCCAACGACGGCAGACCCCGCCCGGCGAACCAATCGCCGATCGTGCTGCTCGCGCTGTGGCCGCCCGCCTTCGCCGCCACCTGCCGCACGGTCAGCCCGGCGAGCTCGCGTTGTGCCGTGAGCGCCGCCGCGAACTCCGCGCGTCCGTTGATCCGGGCGAGATCGGAAAGATCGTCTGATTGAACGGAATCCGTCACCGTTCACCTCACGCGTCAACACGGAAAGTGGCGGTGACGTTACTATTGCCGCCCGGCTGGGGCGAGGTTTCGAAGCTGTCGGGTCCAAGACGGCGCCGTCCTGTGGTGTCACTCGCAGCGGTCTTCGGCGGCTCGGCCGCGTGGCTCACAGCAGCCGGGACGGTGCCGATACACCCGCAGGTCACGCCCGCCCCGATGGCCGAACTCAGTCGTGATCTCCTAGAGGCAAGCTCACTACACGACGGCTCACCCGCTGCCGGGCACTACCTGTCCGTCACCTGGCACGACGCACAGCAGCACCGCCTGCCTGCGCCGGCCGGCGGATGCGGCCAACACCCCAGTCCGCGAGACGGCGGCTGATTCAGAAATGGCTGCGGCCGCCGAAGGAGATGCCGCCGTGGACGTCACGCGCCTGCACCATCGACCCACTGACGTCGCCGGACACGGTGTTGGTCACGTTGCCCTGGTTCGCTGCCATGATTGCCTCGACCTTCGCGAAGCGTTCGCGCAATTCGGCATCGAACGCGGGATCACGAAGCGTCTCCTGTTCGAGGAGTGCGGCGAGGCGCTGCACCATGTCCGCAGTCGGGTGGCGTAGCGCAACCTCCACGGTCTGCTGGGCTGCCTGCTCGTTGCGGAATCGGTGCCGGAGGAACTCGGTCAGGCCGGCGACGGCTGACCGGGCTTCCTGTGCGAGCTCTGTGGTCGCCCAGGCGACCAGCGTCGTCGCCGCCGCGAGCATGAGCGGGTCGTCCACGCCCTTCACCCCCAGGATTACCACTGGACTGGAGCCGGCATGGGCAACTGTAATCCAGCTCTCTCAATGTTACTATCCGTGCTCTGGGCGTGACGGGCCCAGGGGAGGTCGGGATGAGTGCACACCGGTGGGAAGCGGACCCGTCCGCCGAGCTCAACCGCCGTTGGGGCAAGTCGTCGCACGAACTGGGCAACACCTCTGGCGACGGCAGCTGTCCCGACATCTGGGAGCTGAGCAACGGCGACGTCGCGGTGATCGGGCAGGACCTCACCGAGACCTACCAGGACCGGCTCCCCGAAGGAGTCTCCGTCGACCCCGGTGAGCGGCTTATCATCATCCCTCGATCGACCATGATCGCGGCGAAGGTGGACATCCCTGATGCGTGAACTCCTAGGTGGAGACCCTGGTGAGCTGTTGGCCCTCGACGACTACTGGGCCGACTTCGAACAGCGGTTCTGGAAGACCGGCTCGCCGGGCTTTTGGAAGCTGGAACGGCAGCAGATGTTCAAGGAGCCCCACGATGAGGGCTGGCAGGCTTTCGCCGCCGGCCGGTGGGACGATTCGCTGCGGATTCTTGACGCGCGGCGTCCGGAGTTCGAGGACTACTACCGGCGCATCGCCGACAGCGGGTTCGCCACCCGTCGGGTGCGGGTAGTGCAGGAGCCACTGACCCCCTACCTGCGCTGGGAGCTGCACGTGCTGCGGCTACGCCACGAATACGGCGGGCTGACGCGAGTGGTGACCCCAGACCAGGTCGCCGCTTCCGAGCTGGGTGGTCCGCTGCCGGAGATCTACACCCTCGGCACGGACGTCATGTACGAGGCGGTCTACGACGCCGACGGCGTGCTCGAGGCGGCGCGGCGCTGGCGGAACCCGGACGTGGTGATGCGGTGCCAGGAATTCATCGAGTCGCTCTACGACGGCGGTGAGCCGCTGGACGAGTTCTTCGCCCGAGCGGTGGCACCCCTGGAGCCGCCCATCCCGGACTGACCGATGGCGGTTGACGGCGGGGCGGAGCAACAACGGCCGGAGCACGGCAACCGGTCGGAGCTGTCCAGCCCCGCCGACCTGGTGCAGGCCCGCGACGTGTACGGCGGGGTCCACTTTCATCCCGGCAGCCCCCACCCCGCCGACCCGCCTCCCCGCCAGCTCCCCGGTGACGTACGCGGCTTCGTCAACCGGGTCGAGGAGCTGCGAGCGCTGGACCGGCTGCTCGGCGATGAGGCCGCCGACGCCACCCTCGTCGTCGTCACCGGCACCGCCGGCGTCGGCAAGACCGCTCTCGCGCTGCGTTGGGCGCACGCCGTGCGGCACCGGTTCCCGGACGGCCAGCTCTACGCAAACCTCCGCGGCTACGACCCGGGCCAGCCCAGTCGACCGGAGCAGGTACTGGACCGTTTCCTGCGGGCGTTGGGCGTTCCCGCGTCCGCGATTCCCGCTGATCTCGAGGACCGCGAGACGTTGTACCGCTCCCGGCTGGCTGACCGGGGCGTCCTGGTGGTCCTGGACAACGCCGCCACGGTCCGGCAGGTGCGTCCACTGCTGCCGGGCACCAGCAGCTGCTTGGTGATCGTCACCAGCCGAAGCATGCTGTCGGGTCTTGTCAGCCGCGACGGCGGCCGGCGGCTGACTCTGCGCATGTTGGCCGAAGAGGACGCGGTGACGCTGCTGCACGACGTGACCGCCGAGTACCGCACCGGCGATGACGCGGTCGAGCTCGCCGAACTGGCGCGGCTGTGTGCCAGGCTACCGCTGGCGCTGCGCATCGCCGCCGAACGGGCGGCGAGCCGGCCGTTCATGCCGCTGTCCGAGTTGATCCAGGACCTGCGCGACGAGTCGGCCCTGTGGGACGCCCTCACCGCGGAGGACGGCGAGGAAGCCGACGCCGTACGCTCCGTCTTCGCCTGGTCCTACCGGGCCCTGAACACATCGGCGGCCCGGCTGTTCCGCCTGCTCGGCTTGCATCCCGGCCCGGACCTCGGCGCCCCGGCTGCCGCCGCGCTCGCCGGCTCGCCGGTGTCACAGGTTCGGCAGCCGCTCGACGCGCTCGTCGGTGCGCACCTGCTGGAGCAGAGCGCACCCGGCCGCTACCAGCTGCACGACCTGCTGCGCGCGTACGCGGTGGATCAGGTCAAGCACCTGGAGAGCGGCGAGGATCGCCAGGCCGCGCTGCGCCGCGTACTCACCTGGTATCTGCACACGGCGGACGCCGCGCTGGCCCGCACACTCCCGTTCAGCCGGACATTGCCGTTGGCACCACCGTCCGAGGTCACGCCGCTGGACTTCGCCACTGCGGAGGAGGCGGACGCCTGGTTCACCGCCGAGCAGGACAACCTCGTCACCGCCACCCGCGCCGCGGCCGAGGCAGCGCTGCCACGGATCGCCTGGCATCTTGCCGTTCTGCTGCGCAGCGTCTTCATGCACCGCAACGCCTTCGACGCCTGGTTCACCACGGCGCGGATCGGTCTGGCCGCAGCGCGTTCGCTGGGCGACCGAGGCGCTGAGGCGGAGGCGCTGGAGAGCCTCGGTAAGGCCCACTTCCAGGCCCGCCAGCTCACGGAAGCGGCAGAGCACCACCACGCCGCGCTGGCGATCCGGCGGGACATCGGCGACGAACACGGCACGGCGGTGTCCATCAACGCGCTGGGCCTGCTGGCGCTGCGCCACCGCCGCCTCACCGACGCTCTCACGCACTTTGGCGAGAGCCTCGACATCTTCACCAGGCGCGACGACCAACGCTGGCGGGCCCTGCTGCTGAGCAACCTCGCGGAGACCCGGTACGAACTGGGTGACCTCGCCGACGCCGTGACGCTGCTGGATCAGGCGCTCGCGGTGCAGCGGAACATCGACGACCGGGGGCAGGAGGGCAACTCGCTGTTCTTCCTCAGCATGACGCTGCGCGAACTCGGGCGCACCGACGACGCCCTGACCGCGATCGAGCGGGCGCTGGCCATCGCCGAACGGGGGAGCCCGGTGTGGTTGGCGCACTGGCTGGTCGAGTACGCGCGCGTGCAGCGCGCCGTCGGCCGCCCCGCCCAGGCGCTGGAGGCGACACACCGGGCGGCCACGATCCAGCGTCAGCTGGGTGACCGCAGCCGGGAGGCGATGGCGTGGGACGGGGCCGGCGAGGCGTACCGGGAGCTGGGGCAGCCGGATCAGGCGATCGCCTTCCACCTGCCGGCGGCGGCGGTCCACCGGCAGCTCGGGGACGACTGGCAGCTCGCCCTGACGCTGGACCACCTGGCAACGGCGCTGATCGACGCCGGGCGCGCCGAGGAGGCACACCGGTGGTGGCGCGAGGCGGTCGCGCTGCTGGGCAGCTTTGCGGACCCGCGCGCGCAGCGACTGCGACGGCGCGTCAAGTCAACGCTCGGGGAGAGCGCTGCCTGACACCAATACCGGGCCAGAACAGCCCACTAGCCAGCGAAGACTCCGACTTCACCGGGTGCGGCTGGAGTATTGACAGGGTTCAGATGGCTCCTGCCTTCGGCACCGACCACCTGCGCCACCAGGGCCGGCATCGCGTTTGGACCCGCTGTCGTTTCCGTCCAAGACGGCCGCCGCAGCCACGATCTAAGGTGAACCCGTCAACCCGCCCGAGCATGAGGGGGCAGCACCATGCGTGACCTGGTCTACACCGGTTTCATGTCGCTCGACGGCGTCGTGGACTCGCCCGGCGGC
>NZ_JBAKHM010000025.1:0-93852 GCF_036902725.1 Micromonospora psammae
CCTCCGACTTGACGAGCGCCGGCCCGGACCCGGTCGGCCCGGCGACGGGTGGGTCGGACCCGCCCGCGCCGCCGGTCGACGGCCGGGCGGCGACCCGCGCGCGACGCCGCCGGGCCCTGGTCGTGGCCGGCGTCGCGGCCGTGCTGCTCGCCGCGACCGGGGTGGTGGCGTTGCAGCTGACCGGGCGGGACGAGCCGGGCCGCGTCCCCGGTGGTGGCGGTGGCGCGACCGTGGCCCAGCCGGCGGCCTTCCCCTGCGGCAGGCCCGCGCCGGCCGACGCCACGCCGGTGCCCTCGGCGCCCCCGCCGGACGGCGAGCTCGCCCTGGTCACCGGCTGGACCTGGTACGAGGACCCGACCGGCTTCCGGATCGCCGCGCCGGCGCGCTGGCTGCGCTTCACCGACGGCCCGGTGACCTGTTTCCGGGAGCCCGACGGGTCCCGGGTGCTCAGCGTGACCTCCGGCGCGGCCCCTGCGGACCCGGTGGCGTACTGGGAGTCCGAGGAGCGCCGGCTGACCGGTGCGGGGAAGCTGGCCGGCTACCGGCGGGTGGACATCTCCGCGCTGGACATGTTCCGGGGCGGGGCCCTGTGGGAGTGCGCGTGGACCAACGACGCCGGCGACCTGGTGCACACCGCGCGGCTGATCGTGACGGTCACCCCGACGCTGGCCTACACCGTCTCATGGCTGACAGAGGAGTTCGACTGGCAGGTCAACGCGACATACTTCCTGATGATCCGGCAGAGCTTCCGGCCCGCCGCCGCCTGAAGCCTCCTCAGTGGACCGTCCGGGTGATTGCCCCCTGCGCGACGGCTCTGACACAGTGGCGTAGCTTGTCGATCAAGAACCCGGGGAGGGGCGAGCGAGATGATGGGACCGTCCCACGCGCTGTCTGGCGCGGCGGTGTGGCTGGCCGGTTCGTGGGCGCTGGACCAGTTCGCGGACTACCACCAGTCCCCGCTGGCCCTGGCGGTCGGCACCGCGGTCTGCGCGGGCGGGGCGCTCTTCCCCGACCTGGACCTCTCCGGCAAGGTGACCCGTAACCAGGGCGGCGCGACGGTGGCCCGCACGTTCGGCGTCTTCTCCCTCTTCCTCGCCGAGGTGATGGAGAAGATCTCGCTCGGCGTCTACTACGCGACCAAACTGAGCCGCGACCCGCGCCGCAACAACGGGCACCGCACGCTGACCCACACCCTGCCGTTCACCGGGCTGGTCGGCTGGGGCACCACCGCCCTCTGCACGGCGTACGGCAAGTGGGCCGTGGTGGGCATCCTCTTCTTCATGATCGGGCTGGCCCTGCGGGGGCTCTTCGACCGGTGGGCCGAGCGCGCCGGCTGGGTGATCGTCACCCTCGCCTCGGCCGCCGCCGCCTGGTACACCTTCGCCAACCTGCCCGGCGACCGCGGCTATCCGATGATCGGGCTGGCCGTCGGGGTGGGCTGCTTCGTGCACATCCTCGGCGACATGATCACCAAGGCCGGGGTGCCGATCCTCTGGCCGATCCCGATCAAGCGCCGCATGTGGATGATGATCGGACTGCCCAACGGCATCGCGCTGCGGACCGGCAGCAAGGCCGAGGTGGTGGTGCTGCGGGGCGCGCTGACCGCGCTCTCCGTGCTCGCGGCGATCGGCCTGGTCGCGCCGTCGGTGCTGCAACGGTTCAACATCGAGGTCTGACCGGTGCCGGTCACGGAGACCGAACCGGTCGGCGACGCCGACGTTCCGGCGTTCTGGCAGCGGCTCGGGCTGCCCGGGCTGGCCGACGTGCACGTGCACTTCCTGCCGCCCCGGCTGCTGAAGCGGGTGTGGGCGTACTTCGACGCGGCCGGGCCGCTGGTCGGCACCGAGTGGCCGATCCGGTACCGGTGGGGCGACGCCGAACGGGTCGACCACCTGCGCCGGATGGGGGTCCACGCGTTCAGCGCGCTGGCGTACCCGCACAAGCCGGGCATGGCGGCGGAGCTGAACCGGTGGACGCTGGACTTCGCCCGGGCCACCCCGGGCTGCCTGCCCTCGGCGACCTTCTACCCGGAACCCGGCGCGGACCGGTACGTCACCGACGCGCTGGACGCCGGTGCACGGGTGTTCAAGGTGCACGTCCAGGTCGGCGGCTTCGCCCCGACCGACCCGGCGCTGGACAAGGTCTGGGGGCTGCTCGCCGACACCGGCGTGCCGGTGGTGGTGCACGCGGGGCACGCCCCGGTCGGCACCGCGCACACCGGGCCGGCGGGCTTCGCGGCCCTGCTGGCCCGGCATCCCCGGCTCAGCGCGATCGTGGCGCACCTCGGCGCGCCCGACTACACCGACTTCCTCGCCCTCGCCGAGCGGTACGAGCGGGTACGACTCGACACCACCATGGCGTTCACCCGGTTCTTCGACCGCTTCGTGGCCTTCCCCGCCGCTGAGCTGCCCCGGCTGCGGGAGCTGGGCCTGGCCGGCAAGGTGCTGCTGGGCAGCGACTTCCCCAACATCCCCTACCCGTACGCGGAGCAGCTGGCCGGGCTGGCCCGGCTCGACCTGGGCGACGACTGGCTGCGGGCGGTCTGCTGGGACAGCGCCGCCGCCCTGTTCGACCTGGACCGCCCGGTGGCGCCACCCGCCTCCTGATCCACGCCGCTCAGCCACGGTGGCGCTGCCGGTCCGGTGGGGCCGCGCGACGTCGACGGCGCCGAGACGCGCGGGCCGCTCAGCGCGTGACGACCGGCGGCGGGTCCACGACGGCCGCCCCGGTCCCGCGCAGCCGGGCCAGCAGTCGGGGCACCTCCCGAGTGCCCCGCACGATGCCGACGTGCACCAGGGTCGGCGGGAGCACCAGCAGCACCCCCACGGCGCAGGCCACCGTGATGCCGAGCGGTGAGCCACCGGCGACGAACGCGCCAGCGAGGACGGCGAGCAGGGTGAGTGCGCCGGCCGTGCCGGCGGCGACCAGCGTCCCGGCCAGACCACCACGCCGGCGGCCGATCAGCTCGGCGAGCACCCCGGCCGGCACGACGACCAGCGGCACCACGACCAGGCCGGCCAGCGCGCCCACCACCACCAACACCGGCCCCGCCAGCGGGCCACCGGTGCCCTCGCCGGTGACGAGGGCGTAGCCGAGCAGCAGCAGGTAGCAGGCCAGACTCTCGACGGGGAACACGACCCAGGCGACCACCGCCCCGGCGACGTGCCGGGCCACCGCACCGGTCATCGACCGCCCCTCCCCGTGCCGCGGGTGGGTCGTTCCGCCCGCGTCCCCAGACGATAGTTCAGCGGGTGGTTCTCCCGGGACCCGGTCAGACCCCGACGCGCTGCGGCGGGACGGTGAGCCCGTAGAGCGCCATCAGCTCCGGGGTGTCGACCCGGCTGCCGTCGGCGATCGAGTCGCAGCCGATGTCGACGATCTGGTCCTTGTGCGCCAGCAGGTACGGCCGGGCGCCGACGTCGGCGCTGGCCAGCGTCGCGATGCCGGACCAGTGCCGGCGGCCGAAGAGCATCGGGTAGCCGCGCAGCCCGCCGTAGGTGGCGCAGACCAGCACGTCCGGGTACGGCAGCGCGGTGACCCGGCGTACCGCCGCGGCGGTGAGGCCGGGCATGTCCACCGGTACCACCACCACCGCCTCGATCTCCGGGTCGGTGAGCGCGGCCAGGCCGGCCCGGATGGAGGAGCCCACCCCGGTCCCCCAGGCCCGGTTGACCACCACCGTGGCGCGGTCCAGGTCGGCCGCCTCGCGGACCTGGTCGGCGGCCGCGCCCAGGACGACCACGATCTGCTCGCAGCCCGCCTCGGTCATCGTGTCGATCATTCGGCTGACCAGGGGCTTCTCCCCCTGGTGCAGGAGGGCCTCAGGGCCGCCGATCCGGCGTCCCCCGCCCGCGGCGATGATCATTCCTGCGATCCGGTTCAGCTGCGCCACCTCCGTCGTGAAGACGGACCGGGCAGAGCCGCCCGGTCCGTTCGCGCACATCGGACCCAACGAGCGCGCCGGGGCGGGGGTGGCGGGGCAAATCGGAAATTCGTGCGCTATGCCGCGCCGGGCGCGGCGGCTGCGCTGCGGCCGGCTGGATGTTCCATCGATCTTGTAGGGCGGGTCGTTGACGATGTGCCAGTGGTGCGTCGTGGTGAGTTCACCGACGAGCGTGGACGGTGATCGCTCCCGGGAGCGGGTGGGATGGTCGAAGGTCGCAACTGCCAGGCAGCGTATTGCTGGCACACCGAGCAGTTCTGCCCCGCGCGGGCAGCCCTCCGGGTCGGGTCTGCCAGAGCGGACCTGGCCGCTGTGCACCAGGACCGGCGGGTCCGGCAGCGCGCCCGCGCGTAGACGTGGCCGGACCGTCCGGGCGCGGCCGGAGGTGGCCACGCCCCACCGCCGGTCACGCAGCGGTCCCAGCACCGCGGCATCGTCGGGACAGACCGGGCAGGCGTCGCCTTCCCGCCATGATCTGCCGGACCAGCTGGTATTCGGCCTCAGCATCGAGACGTGGCCACGACGGTGTCGCCGGGTCGGCGGCCAGGGGTGGTGACGGCGCGTTGCGCAGGAGTAGCCATCAAGGGCACCGCATGCCTTGGAGGATCGCAGCGGCCTGCGCGGCGATGCTGCCGACAAGCTCTCCGGCCGGCCGGAATTCGCGGATGAGATGCACCGACTGGCCGGCATACATGGCCATGTCCGCCAGAGCGCCAGTCATGCCGGGCAAGGGCATCAGGTCCTCGTACCGGAGATGGGCGCGGCCGGCCGCAGCGACGGAGACGACGTCGCCCTCGCCGGGACGCCTCGGCGCCGGTGGGGACCCGGCCTGTTCCCACCGGCGCAGGGTCGGATTGCGCAACGCCCGGTGCGGCGCGTCCGGCCATCCGCCGTCGAAGCAGCCGGTATGGACGGCGTCGTCGGCAGCGGCGGCGATCAGTTGTTGCCGGTACACGTCGTGAGTGAACGCTTCCGCGGCGGCCAGAAAGCGCGTACCCATCCAGGCGCCCTGCGCGCCGAGCACGAGTGCGGCCGCGACGCCGCGGCCGTCACCGATGCCACCCGCGGCCATGACCGGCACCGGATCAACCGCGTCCACGACAGCCGGCACCATGGCCATGGTCGTGGTCCGGCCGCGGACGTGGCCGCCTGCCTCCCAGCCCTGCGCCACGATCACATCCACGCAGCCGGCGGCGGCATCGGCGGCTTCCTTGACCGACCCGACCGTGTGCATGTGCAGAGCACCCGCCTCGCGAATACGCGCACCTACCGGCGCCGGCTCGCCCCAGAAGGTGGAAATGATCGGCACGGCCTCGTCGAGGCACACCCGCAGCAGGTCGGCCACCGGGAACTCGAGCACCAGATTCGCGCCGAACGGCCGCGCTGTCAGCTCTCGAACCCGCCGGATGCTGCGCCGCGCCTGCGCGGGACTCTGCCAGGTCAGCGCCAGCATGCCGAGACCCCCGGCCTCCGACACGGCCGCCACCAACTCTGGCGCCGCCGCCGAACCCACCGGTGCCTGCACGATCGGCACAGCGACGCCCAGCCGGTCACACAACGGAGTACTCAACACCGTCACGATGCCCCGCCCATCCTCGTCCGCTTCGGAAATCGAATCACCGCACGGGAACGGTACTGTATCGGAAATCGAAGCATCAAGAGGGACGGGGCAAAAAATGTCGGCGCCAAGGCCAGGACGGCCGGTACGAGGATCGAATACCGGACGGCCACTGATGGCCGCACTCGACCTGTTCGGCCGCCGGTGGAACCTGCGCATCGTCTGGGAACTGCGACACGGGCCGGTCGGCTTCCGCGCACTGCAGCAACGCTGCGACAACATGTCCTCCAGCGTCCTGCGGCAACGACTCACCGAACTGCTCGCCTCCCACCTCGTCGAGCAACAGCCGGACACCACCTACGCCCTCACTGAGCTCGGCCACGGCGCCTACCGCGCCCTGCGGCCCCTCGTCGGCTGGGCCGACGAGTGGGCATCCGCCATGGCCGAGGAGACCGAAGCCACCGAGCCGTAGACCCTTCCGGCAGGGCGCTGGTGCCTCCGATCACGAAGCGCTACAGTGCTTCTCGATCCGAAGCGCCGGAGGCGGCCGCGAGCGGGAGACTGCCACCCTCCGCACCCGAGCGCTACCGCTGCGAACCCGAGGGCTGCACCTGATGGTCTTCACCGGCCGCGCCCCGCTCACCGGCGACGGAATCCCCTCCCTGCCCGGGAATCAGCGGAGGACCAGCAGCAGCGAACGAGTGCCGATCCGGGTGGCGCACCGTCCGTTCGACTCCTCCGACATGAGGGCGTCGTGATGCACCGCAGGCAGGTGACGGTGGTCAACGCGTGCACCCGCGACGGACGCGGGGGCAGTCCGACCGCGGTCGTGATCGACGACAGCACCCTCGGCGACGATGAACGGCAGGCGATCGTACGCGCGGCCGGTACCTCCCACGCCGCTTTCATCGACACGAGTAGCCGCGGCGCGCCGGTCGTGCGGTTCTTCACCACCGCCGGCGAACTCACCAACTGCGGCCACGGCACCGTCGCCGCGCAAGCGGTACAGCTGCAACGCAGCGGCGCCAGCCACCACCGAGGACAACAAAGCACCGGCGGCCGCACGTTCGCCACGACCGCTGTCCGCCGCCCCGACGGCATCGAGGTGTGGTTCGACCAGGGCATCATCAAGCTTCAAGACTGTGCCAGCGGCGAGAGCGGCAGCATCGTCGCAGCGCTCGGACTGAAGCCTCACGACGTCACCGGCGACTTGCGGGTCGCTTCGCCCGGCACACCACGGCTGCTCGTGCCGGTCCGGGACCGCCGCACTCTGCTTTCGATTCAGCCAAATCACGATCGCCTGGCTGCCGATTGTCGCCGACTCGGCTACCTCGGCTGCTTCGTTTACGCACTGACGCCGACTGGGACGAAGGCGACCGCCCGCATGTTCGCCCCCGCAATCGGTGTCGACGAGGACATCGTCAACGCCAACAGCACTGGCTGCCTCGCCGCCCACCTGCTCGACACAGGCCACGCTGGCAGGATCGAAGTCCACCAGGGCGACGCACTCGGCCGCCCTTCATCGGTTTGCGCCACCGCGGTCCGCGACAGAGACGGCATCAGGACCAGAATCGGAGGCTCAGCCAGCACCTCTGGCTTCGGTCACCGGGACGGGGCCTGGCAATTTTGGCGATCATCGAAGGCACAGTGAGCCTGCTGCAGGTCGACCGGCTACCGTCGTACCATCGCGAAGCCGCCTCCGGCACCTCATCGCCGCCATCATCCGGTTTCCGTGACGGAACACCTAGGCCGCGTCGGCGTAGCAGTCGACGATGGACAGATCCAACGGGAAGCGGACCGGGGTGTCCCCGAAGAGCAGGCCCGACGCCCGCGCCCCGGCGCGGGTCACCGCGTCGGCGACCGCCTCCGCCTGCTCCGCCGGACAGTGCACGATCACCTCGTCGTGCTGGAAGAAGACCAGCTCGGCGGCGGTGCCGGCCAGCTCGCCGCGGAGGGTGGCGAGCAGGGTGGAGGCCCACTCCGCGGCGGTGGCCTGGATGACGAAGTTGCGGGTGAACCGGCCCCGGGAGCGGGCGGCCCGGGCGCGCGGCGACCGCGGGTCGGCGCCGGCGTCCGGATCCGGGGCGCCCTCGTCGCCGTCGGTGAAACCGGCCGTCCCCGGCGGGCAGGTCCGCCCCAGCCAGGACCGGACCAGGCCGCCCGCCTCGCCGGTGCGGGCCGCCGCCTCCACGTACCCGAAGGCGGTCGGATAGCTGCGCTTGAGCACGGCCAGCGCGGGGACGGCCGCCCCGCCGGTCTGGCCGTACATCGCCCCGAGCAGGGCCACCTTGGCCCGGGCCCGGTCGCCGCCGAAGGCGTCCTGCGCGAGGGCGGCGTAGAGGTCGCCGGCGCCACCGGCGGCGGCGAGCCGGACGTCGCCGGAGACCGCGGCGAGCACCCGGGGCTCCAGCTGGCCGGCGTCGGCGACGACGAAGCGCCAGCCCGGGTCGGCCACCACCGCCCGCCGGATCACCTTGGGAATCTGCAACGCGCCGCCGCCGCGGGTCGCCCACCGGCCGGAGACCACCCCGGCGGGCACGTATTCCGGCTGGAAGCGGCCATCACGCACCCAGGCGTCCCGCCAGGCCCGGCCGTGCGCCGTCCAGATCCGGTAGAGCTCCTTGTATTCCAGGACCAGCGGCACCGCCGGGTGGTCGACGCCGCGCAGCACCCAGGCCCGGGTGTTGGGCACCTCCACCCCGGCCCGGGCGAACGCCCGCAACAGCTCCGCCGGCGAGTCGGTGTGCAGCTGGCGTACGCCGAAGGCGTCGGCGATCCGGGCGGCCAGCTCGGCCAGCCGGCGGGGCGGCCCGCCCATCGGGGACGCCTCGCCGAGCAGCTCGGCGAGGATCGCGTCGTGCACGTCGGCCCGCCAGGGCAGGCCGGCGACGCCCATCTCCACCGCGATCAGCGCCCCGGCCGACTCGGCGGCGACCAGCAGCCGGAACCGGCCGGGGTGTCCGGTCGCGGCGATCCGGGCGAGCTGGTCGGCGTACACCTCGACCAGCGCCTCGATGCCCGGACCCAGCGGCCCGGGGACGGCGTCGAAGAGCGCGGCCTGGCCGTGGCCGGGCGGGGCCGGCGGACGCGGTGGCGGATCGGGTGGCACCGCGGCCCCGGTGAGCCGGGCGTACGCGGCGGCGAGCGAGCGCGGCTCACCCCAGCGGCCGGCGTGCCCGAGCAGCAACGCCTCGGTCAGCTCCACGTCGTGGCAGCGCTCCAGCCGGACCCCGGAGCGCAGCAGGGCCGGGTAGGTCGTCGCGCCGGACGCCCAGACCCACCGGGGGTGCCCGGCGGCCTCCCGCGCGGCGACCGCGGCGGTGAGGTCGGTCACCGGCTCGGCCGGCCCGGTGGGACGGCCGTCACCGCCGAGCGGTTGCAGCACTCCCCCGCCCCGCTCGTCCGCCACCACCGCCACCAGCACGGACGTGATTCTGCCTCGCCCCTACGACAGCGCAGCCCCGGACGCCGCCGGTGGCGCGTCGCCCACCCTGCCCGGGCGCCGACGGGTCGGTGGATCGCCGGCCGGCTCGGTAGCGTGACCGGGGTGCCGCCGCAGATCCCCCACGCCGACCCCGGCGTCCCGGACACCCGGGGGCCGTTGCGCTACATCTGGTGGCTGGTCCGCTGCCAGCCCTGGCGGGTGCTGCGCGGCAGCGTGATCGGGACGGCCTGGATGATCGGGCTGTCGGTGCGGCCCTACCTGATCGCACGCGCCGTCGACGACGGTCTGCGCGCCGACGACACCCCGGCCCTGCTGCGCTGGGTCGCGGCGATCGTCGTCGCGGGGCTGCTCCTGTCGTACCTGGGCATCATGCGGCACCGCACGATGACGTTCGTACGGGAGGACGCCACCGCCCGCTCGGCGGCCGTCCTGCTGCGCCAGCTCTCCCGGATCGGCGCGGTGCTGCCGCGCCGCCTCGCCACCGGCGAGGTGGCCACCGTCGGCGGCTCCGACATCGGCTGGACGTCGCAGGTGCTCACGCTGACCGGTCCCGGGGTCGGCGCGGTCGTCGCGTACGGGGTCATCGCCGTCGTGCTCTGGTCGGTCTCCCCCCTCCTCGCGCTCTGCGTGCTGCTGGGCGTGCCGGCGATCGCGCTGGTCGTCGGGCCGCTACTGCGCCGCCTCGAACGGGCGGAGTCGGTCTACCGGCAGCAGCAGGGGCTGCTCACCACCCGGGCCGGCGACATCGTGGCGGGGCTGCGGGTGCTCGCCGGCGTCGGCGGGCGCGGCCTCTTCGCCCGCCGCTACGCCGAGCGCTCCCGACGCCTGCTCGCCGAGGGGTACCGGGTCGGCGCGGTCAACAGCTGGATCGACGCGCTCACGGTGGCCCTGCCCGGGTGCTTCCTCGCCGCGGTGGTCTGGCTCGCCGCCCGGATGGCGGTGGCCGGGGAGATCACGATCGGGCAGCTGGTCGCGGTCTACGGGTACGTGGCCACCCTCATCGTGCCGGTCTGGTTCCTGCTCGAGGGCAGCTACCAGCTGATCCGGGGCCGGGTCGCCGCCCGCCGGATCATCGCCCTGCTCAACCTGACCCCCGACGACGTCGGTGGTCCCCGCTCCCGCACCGGCGCGGCGGCGGTGCCCGGCGCCCGCCGGCCGGAGGCGGTGCCCGCGCCGCCCCGCCCCGCCGACCTGCACGACCCGGCGACCGGACTGACCGTCCCCGCCGGCCGGCTGACCGGCGTCGCCGCCGACGACCCGGCCGAGGCCATCGCGCTCGCCGACCGGCTCGGCCGGTACGTGGTCAGCGACGTCACCTGGGGTGGGGCGCCCCTGACCGGGATCGGCCTGGACGAGGTCCGGGCCCGGATCCTGGTCGCCGACCACGACTCGTACCTCTTCGCCGGGACGCTGCGGGAGATCCTGCGTCGCCGGCCGGACGACCACCGGGACGGGCCCGGCAACGGCGACGACGAGATCACCGCCGCCCTGCGTGCCGCGTCCGCGGAGGACGTCGCCGAGGCCCTGCCCGACGGGCTCGACACCCCGATCGACGCCCGGGCCCGCACGCTCTCCGGCGGCCAGCGCCAACGGGTACGCCTGGCCCGGGCGCTGCTCGCCGAACCGGAGGTGCTGATCCTCATCGACCCGACGTCGGCCGTGGACGCGCACACCGAGGCGCGGATCGCCGAGCGGCTGCGCAGCGCGCGGGCCGGACTCACCACGGTCGTGCTCGCCACGTCGCCGCTGCTGCTCGGCCACGCCGACCTGGTCGCCCACCTGCGCGCCGGCCGGATCGTCGCCACCGGCACCCACACCGACCTGCTCGACGAGGACCTCGGCTACCGGCGGCTGGTGGCCCGGGACAGCACCGACGCCGAGTTCGACGAGCCCGCCGACGCCGAGGGGGCGTACCCGTGAGCCGGCTGCCGGTGGCGGACCGGGCCGCCGTACGCCGGGCGACGCTGGGCCTGCTCGGCCGGGACCGGCGGGCGGTCCTCGTCGTGCTGGCGCTGCACGGCGCCGCCGCGGTCGCCGGGCTCGCCGCGCCGTGGCTGCTCGGCAGCATCGTCGACCAGGTCGCCGCGGGCGGGAGCGTCGCCACCGTCGACCGGCTGGCGCTGGCGATCGGCGGGTCCGTCCTGGTGCAGGCGCTGCTCTCCCGGTACGCCCAGTACGCCGGCCACCGGTTCGGGGAGCGGGCCGTCGCGCGGCTGCGGGAGGACTTCGTCCGTGGCACGCTCGCCTTGCCCGTCTCCGTGGTCGAGCGGGCCGGTTCCGGAGAGCTGGCCACCCGCAGCTCCGTCGACGTGTCGACGGTCGGCACCACGGTGCGGGACGTGGTGCCCGCCATCGTCATCGCCTCGGTGCAGCTCTCGCTGCTGTTCGGGGCGATCTTCCTGCTGGACCCGCTGCTCGGCGTGGCCGCGCTGGCCGGGCTGCCGTCGATCTGGGCGGTGACCCGCTGGTACCTGCGGCGGGCCGGCGCCGCGTACCTGGCCGAGGGCGCGGCCACGGCCGAGCTGACCGAGACGTTGACCACCACCGCCGAGGGCGCCCGCACCGTCGAGGCGCTGCGCCTCGCCGACGAGCGGATCGGCCACGGCACCGCCCGGATCGCCCGGCTGTGGGCCACCCGGCGGGCCACCCTCGCGCTGCGTACCGTGTTCTTCACGGTGGTGGAGGCGAGCTATCCGCTGCCGATCGCCGCGGTGCTGCTCGTCGGCGGGTACCTCCTCTCCCGGGACATGGTCTCGCTCGGCGCGGTGGTCGCCGCCGCGCTCTACCTGCAACAGGCGATCGAGCCGCTGGACCGGATCCTCCAGTTCACCGAGCAGGCACAGCGCGGCCTGGCCTCGTTCGCCCGGGTGCTCGGGGTCGGCCAGGTGCCGCCGGAACCGCCCGGCAGGACGTCCGCGCCGCCGGGAGATCGGCTGGTGGTGCGCGACGCGCGCTTCTCCTACGGCGGGGGCCGCGACGTCCTGCACGGCATCGACCTGGAGGTACGGCCCGGCGAACGGCTGGCCATCGTCGGCCCGTCCGGGGCCGGAAAGTCCACCCTGGCCCGGCTGCTCGCCGGGATCGACGCGCCCCGGCACGGCGTGGTCAGCATCGGCGGCTGCCCGGTCACCGAGCTGGACCCGGCCGAGCGCCGCCGCCGGATCGCCCTGGTCACCCAGGAACATCACGTCTTCATCGGCTCGCTGCGCGACAACCTGGCCTTCGCCGCCCCGGACGCCACCGACGAGCAGATGCGGTCCGCGCTGGTCGCGGTGGGCGCCGACTGGTACGCCGAGCTGCCCGACGATCTCGACACTTCGCTCGGCGACGGGGCGCGGCAGCTCGGCGCGGCCGAGGCGCAGCAGCTCGCCCTGGCCCGGCTGGTGCTCGCCGACCCGCACACGCTGATCCTCGACGAGGCGACCGCCGCCCTGGACCCGACCACCGCCCGGCGTACCGAGCGGGCCCTCGCGGCCGTGCTGACCGGGCGTACCGTCATCGCGATCGCGCACCGGCTCAACACCGCGCACGACGCCGACCGGGTCGCCGTGCTCTCCGACGGTCGGATCACCGAACTCGGCAGCCACGACGAACTGGTCGACGCCGGCGGGGCGTACGCCGCCCTCTGGCGCTCCTGGCACCCCTGACGTGGCGCCGGGGCCCCGCGTGACGCGGGGCCCCGGGCTACTTGACGGCGCCGGAGGTGAGGCCCGACTGGATCTGACGCTGGAAGATCGCGTAGACGATGATCATCGGGAGGATGGCGATGGTCAGGGCGGCGAAGAGGCCGGACCAGTCGGCCTCGTAGCCGGCGTTGACCGAGATGTCGGCGATGCCCTGGGTGAGCACCCACTTGTCCTTGGCGTTGGAGAGCAGCACCAGGGGCAGCTGGTACTGCGCCCACTGGCCGATGATGTTGAAGATCGCCACGCTGATCAGGCCCGGCTTGGCCATCGGCAGCATCACCTGGAAGAAGAGCCGGGTGTGCGAGCAGCCGTCGATCATCCCGGCCTCGGCCACCGAGTTCGGCAACGTCTTGAAGAACGCGGCCAGGAAGAAGATCGTGAACGGCAGCGAGTACGCGATGTAGACCAGGATCACCCCGGTGTGGGTGTCCAGCAGGCCGAGGTTCTTCACCACGAAGAAGAGCGGCACCAGGGCCAGGAAGACCGGGAAGGCCAGCCCGGAGACGAACAGGTAGTAGATCGCCCGGTTGCCCCAGAACTTGTACCGGGCCAGCACGTACGCGGCCATCGAGCCGAGCAGCATGGTGCCCAGGGTGCTGCACGACACGACCAGGACGCTGTTGAGGAAGTACCGGCCGACGTTCGCCTTGGTCCAGGCCCGGCCGAAGTTCTCCCAGCGCAGCTCCGCCGGGAGCGTCCACGGGCTGCTGAAGATCTCGCCGGTGTTCTTGAACGCGGCCAGGAACGTCCAGAGGATCGGCACGATGACGATCACCGCCCAGACGGCGAGCGCGGCGTGGCCGAGCCCGGCGAAGAGCTTCACCTCCGAGCGGGGGCTCCGGCGGGCGCGCCCGCCCTTGGCGTCCGGGTCGCCGGCCTTCGGCGGTAGCGCCGCCGGCGTCGGCGGCAGCGTCGTCTGCGGGTTCATCTCAGTACTCCACGCTTTCCCGCTTGGTCAGCCGCAGCGTCAGCGCCGCGAACGTGAGGGTGAGGAAGAACAGCGCCACGCCCATCGCCGAGGCGTAACCGTACTTCGAGTAGACGAAGGCGTTGCGGTAGATCTCCACCGCCAGCACCGTCGTCGCGCCGTCCGGGCCGCCGTTGTCCACCGAGAGGACCGCGACGATGGCGAACGCGTCGAACGCGGCGATGCCGAGATAGACCCAGGCCACCTGGAGGGTGTCCCAGAGCAGCGGCAGGGTGACCCGGAAGAAGAGGGTCACCTTGCTCGCCCCGTCCATCTCGGCCGCCTCGTAGATCTCGCCCGGGATGGAGGCCATCCCGGCCGAGAAGAGCACCACGTAGAAGCCGACCGCCTGCCAGACCAGCACCGCGATGATCGACCAGAGCGCCAGGTTCGGCCGGATCAGGAAGAGCACCGGGTCGAGCCCGAGCTCCATCAGCACGCCGTTGATCAGGCCGGACTCGTTCGGCCGGTACACCATCTGGAACAGCACCGCGATGATCGCCACCGCGAGGACCTGGGGGAAGAAGAACACCACCCGGTAGAACTTCGACCCCCGGACCCCCTGGCGTTGCCCGCCCACGCTCCGCCCGCCCACGTTGAGCAGGAAGGCGAAGAAGAGCGCGATGGCGATGGTGATCAGCGGCAGGGCAAGCAGCAGTACGCCGTGGTGCTGGACCGCCTTCCAGAAGCTCCCGTCGTCGAGCAGCCGCCGGTAGTTGTCGAAGCCCACCCACTCCGGGGCCGAGAGCCCCCGCCAGTTGGTCATCGAGATCTGGAACGCCTGCGCGTACGGCGCGATGACGAAGACCACGTACAGCGTGACCGGGGCGAAGAGGAACCCGATCACGAATGGATACTTGCCGTGCCGCATGATCCCGCTACTCCGTTCGGTCAGCGCTTGAACTTGGCGACGGAGCTGTCCTTCTTGATCGCGTCGGCCCGCTTCTGGATCCGCTCCACGAAGGCGTCCGCCTTGATCCGGCCGAACATCAGCTCGTTGGTGGCGGTCCGCGCCTCCGTGTCGAGCTCCTTGTACCAGCCGTCGAAGTACAGGTTGAACACGTCCTGGCCGGCCGCCTTGAGCGCGGCCTGCGAGCTGGCCACACCGGGCGGGAAGGCGAAGCCCTCGGAGCCGGCGGTGACCACGGTCGGAGCCTTGACCACCTCGGTGAAGCCCTTCGCGCCGGCCGTGGAGAGCATCTGGCGCATGTACTCCAGGCCGCCACGCGGGTTCTTCGACTTGGCCGAGACGAAGTAGCCCTCGCCGGCGGTGGCCCGCACGGCGGTGGCCGGGAGCTTGTCCGAGGCGGACAGGCTCGGCACCGGCATCAGCTGGTACTCGAAGCCGGCCGGGGTGTCCTTCTTCTGCTCGCCCTCCAGCCAGTCACCGCTGGGGTAGAACGCCACCTTGTACTGGTTCTGCCGCAGCTGCACGTCGGTGTGCTTGAGCCCCTCGAAGCTCTTGTCGACGTACTTGGCGCCGATCTCGGCCCACGCCTCGGCGGCCTGCTTGACCGCGTCCTGCTGCCAGGCGCCGTCCTCCAGGTTGTCGATGTTCTTGAGGACGTCGGTGCCGCCGATCTTCGCGGCGTGGGTGAGGATCACGTTCCACTGGTAGTAGGCCGCGTTCGCGCCGGCGTAGCCGTACGGGGTGATGCCCTTGGCCTTGATCTTGTCGAGCAGGGCGGTGAACTCGGACCAGTCCTTCGCCGGCGCCCAGCCGTTGTCCTTGAACAGCTTGCCGGAGTACCAGATGCCGAAGACCGTGGAGACGTAGTACAGGACGTACGGCTTGCCGTTGAACGAGCCCGCCTCGACGGTGCCCGGCACCACGGTGTCGCGGACCTTCTTGGACGGGTCGTCGACCGACGGGGCGTCCCACAGCTCGGTAAGGTCCATCAGCTGGCCGTCGGCGACCAGCGAGCCGAAGTCGATCAGCTTCTCGCCGGAGTTGTTGACGAACTCCGGCGGGTTGCCCGAGGCGAACCGCGGCTGGAGCACCGTGGAGACCGCCTGGGTGGACTGGTGCTTGATCTCGGCCTTGGGGAACGCCTTCTTGTACAGCGGCTGGTGCACGTCGGTGGCGTACTTCTCGCCGTAGCCGCCGTTGAAGATGACCACCTCCAGCGGAGCGTCGTCCTTGACGCCCAGCGGGTTGGCGGCGCTCTTGGTGCCCTCCTCGGCCTTGCTGCCGCCCTCGTCGGAGCCGCTGGTGGCGCAGGCGCCGAGCAGGCTGACGGCCGGGGTGGCGAGCAGGCCCACCGCGGCGGCCCGCCGCAGCACGGTCCGACGGCTCAGGTCGGTCGGGTTCTCGGGGGTAATCGACATCGTCGTCTCTCCTTGGATGTTCGGGTCAGGCGGTGCGCCGGAGACGCCCGGCGTACCGCGACTCGAGGGCGAGGTTGTGCTCGTCCCCTCCGGGGACGTTGGCGGAGAGGTAGATAGGGGGTACCTCTCCAGCCTGGTGGAACCGTCGTACGACCTCCGCGGTCAGCAGCTGCGCCAGCAGCGCGGCGGTGACCGAGGAGACCGCACAGACCGCGCCGCCGCCCTCGAGCGGCAGCAGTGCGTCGCCGTACGGCGCGCCGTTGTCCAGCACGACGTCGGCGAGATCGGCGAGCCGGTGACCGGACGGGTGCCGGGGGGCCACCCGTTCGGTGTGGGCCACCGAGGTGACCGCGATCAAGGGATGGCCGCCGGACTTGACCAGCAGCGCCAGCTCGACGACCGAGCCGTTGATGCCGGACTGGGAGGCGACCACGAAGACGTCGGCCGGGTGCGGGGCGGCCAGGGCGTGCAGCTGGTGGGCGACGGCCGGGTCGCGCTCCAGCTTGGGGTCGGCGAGCAGGTCGCGGGGGGCGTCGCCGTGCAGGACCAGGTCGTGCAGGGAGAGCCGGTTGGTGGGGACCAGCCCGCCGGCGCGGGCGACCAGCTCGGCGGCGAACGCCTCGGAGTGGCCGGCGCCGAACGCCTGGAGCACGCCGCCGGCGCGCAGACTGGCCACGATCAGGTCGGCGGCCCGCCCGATCGCCTCGGCCTGCGAGTCGACCACCCGGTCGAGCACCGGGCGGACCGCCTCGGCGTACCCCTGAGCACTGATCATGACGTGGCTCCCTTCGCGGCCTTGTGCCCGTCGACGGCCTGGGCGGTACGCCGGAAGGCCGCGTGGGCGCGGTCGTGGGTCCGCTGCGCCACGGCGATGTAGAGCAGGTCGAGCACGACGAGCTGCGGGTGCCGGGCCGACAGCGCGTCGGGCCGGAAGGTGGTGGCCTGGCTGGCGGTGAGCAGCACGATGTCGGCCAGCTCGGCCAGCGGTGAGCGGGGAAAGCCGGTCAGCGCCACCGTGGTCGCGCCCCGGCTGTCCGCCTCGGCGAGCATCTCGATGGTCTCCCGCGTCTGCCCGGTATGCGAGATGCCGAGCGCGACGTCCCCCGCGCCGAGCAGCGCGGCGCTGGCCAGTCCCTCGTGCACGTCGCTCCAGGCCCACGCGGCCACGCCGATGCGGTGCAGGCTGAACTGCATCTCCTCGCCGACGAGCGCGCTGCCGCTGGCGCCGAAGATGTTGACCCGGTTGGCGCCGGCGATGGCGACGGCGGCCCGCTCCACCTCGGTCAGGTCGAGCAGGGCGGCGGTGTCGTGCATGGCGCGGGTGTCGGCGGCCATGATCTGGTCCAGCACCCGGGCGAGGGGGTCGCCGGGCTGGATCTCCCGGCCGATGTCGACGGTCCAGCCGGCGGAGCGGGCCCGGCCGGTCTCCGAGGCGATGCCCAGCCGCAGGTCGGCGTAGCCGTCGAAGCCCATCGCGCGGCAGAACCGGGTGATGGTGGCCGGCGAGGTGCCGCTGCGCTCGGCCAGCTCGACGATGGTGGCCCGGGCCGCCGCCTCCGGGTCGCTGAGCACGTGCTCGGCGACCCGGCGCAACGCCCCCGTCAACTCCCCCGTGCCGGCCCGGACCCGGGCCAGCACTCCGTCCGTGCTCCGCCGGTCGACCGCATCGGCGTCGACCACCGCGGTCCCCGCGGCGACGTCCACCTCTTGATCAACCATCGGGAGCCTTTCGGAAAAGAGTGTTAACTGTTAGTGGTAAAAGTTCTTACTAAACGACCCTCCGTGTCAAGAGTGTGGGCGAAGTTTTCAAACTGTTACCTGGCGCACAGCGCCTGGACGGCCCCCGACCTTGCCCTGCGGCACCCGGCCGACCAGCATGAACCCCGCCGCAACGCCACACCCGGGAGGCCCGTGAGCATGTCCGACACCGTCGTGGTCGGTCTCGACGTCGGAGGTACGTCCACCCGGGCGACCGCCCTGACCCTGAGCGGCGAACGGCTCGGCACCGGCCGGGGCGGCGGCGGCAACCCGACCAGCCACGGCGCCGAACGGGCCGCGGCCGAACTGCTCACCGCCCTGTGCGGCGCGCTGGCCGACGTGGACCCGTCCCGGGTGCGGGCGGGCGTGATCGGACTGGCCGGGGCGGCCCGGCTGCTCGCCGACCCGGCGGGACGCGCCGCCTTCGACCAGGCCTGGGCCCGGGCCGGACTCCGCTGCCCGTACGCCGTGCACGGCGACGCCCTCGTCGCGTACGCCTCCGGCACCGCCGCACCGGACGGCACGGTGCTGGTCGCCGGCACCGGCGCGATCGCCGCACAGGTGCGCGACCTGCGGCTGGACCGGGTCGCCGACGGCCACGGCTGGCTGCTGGGCGACGCCGGCTCCGGGTTCTGGCTGGGCCGCGAGACGGTCCGCTCGCTACTGGCCACCCTGGACAGCGGCGACCCGCCGGGCCCGCTGGGTCGGCGGGTGCTCACCGACCTGCTCGGCACCGCCGACGTGGCGGCCCGCTCCCGGGACACCGTCGACGCGCTGATCCAGGCGGTGACCCGACGCCCTCCGGTGGAGCTGGCCCGGCTCGCGCCGCTGGTGGTGGCCGCCGCCGTCGACGGCGAGCCGGAGGCGGTCCCGCTGATCGAACGCGCCGCCGCCCACCTGGCCGACAGCGCCGGACGGATTCGGCCGGCCGGCGCGGTCACGCCGCTCGTGCTCGGCGGCGGACTGCTCACCGGGGACACCCCGCTGGCCGCGGCCGTCCGCGTCGAGGCGCACCGGCGCTGGCCGGACGCGCCGGTGCGCACCGCCGGCGACGGGGCCGCCGCGGCGGCCTGGCTCGCCGCCCTGGACCTGCCCGAGGTGACCGACCCGGCCGCCCTGCACGCCCGCCTGGTCCCGACCACCCCCTGACCCGGCCGCCCTGCCCCCTGACCCCCGCGGTATCCCGCATCCGCCGGGATCCCGGAGTCCACCTGATCCGCCGGGGTCCCGGAGTCCGCCTGATCGCCGGCGCCCCCCGACACCGCCTGATCCGCCGGGGGTACCGGAGTCCACCTGGTCCGCCGCCACCCCCGACACCACCTGATCCCCCCAGGTCCCGAAGACCACCTGATCCGCCGGCACCCCGGCAAGATCGTGCTGGATCCTGGATGTAGTCCCCTCGCACGGCTTGGGAAGCCACTATTTCCAGGATCCAGCACGATCTTGCCGGGGTGCCGGCGGTCTGGCGGGTGTGCAGGACCAGCAGGGCCAGCACGGTGGGCGGGCGGGGCGATCCGGCCGAAGTGGCGAAGTCGGCGGGGCCGGCGGGGCCGGCGAACTCGGCGGGGCGGGCGATCCGGCCGAGCTGACGGGGCCGGCGGGCGTCAGGTGGTGGCGAGGGCCGGCTCCAGCCGGGACCCGACCTGGAAAGGCCGGCCGCCCGGGAGGGCGAGCGCCGACCGCGCGGCGGCCCACCCTCCCGGCAGGGGTCCGAAACCAGCGATCGCTAACGGTCAATCATCACTTGAGCTGACCGGCGGTCAGGCCCGACTGGACCTGCCGCTGGAAGGCCACGTAGACCGCGAGCACCGGCAGCACCGCGATGCTCAGCCCGGCGAAGAGCCGGGCGTAGTCACCCGCGTAGCCCTGGCTGACCGAGAGGGCGAAGAGGCCCTGGGCGAGCATCCACTTCGACTCGTCGCCCTGCATGAGCACCTGCGGCAGCAGGAACTGGTTCCAGTGGCTGAGGAAGTTGAAGATGGCCACGCTGATCAGTCCCGGACGGGCCATCGGCAGCATCACCCGGAAGAAGAGCCGGAAGTGTCCGCAGCCATCAACCATGGCCGCCTCCGCCACCGAGGTGGGCAGGGTGCGGAAGAAGGCGGTCAGGAAGAAGACCGTGAACGGCAGCGAGTAGGCCGCGTACACCAGGATCAGGCCGGTCCAGGTGCCGAAGAGGCCGGCGTTGCGGACCACGAAGAAGAGCGGCACCAGGGCGAGGAAGACCGGGAACATCAGGCCGCCGACGAACAGGTAGTAGACGAACTGCCGGCCCCGGAACTCGTACCGGGCGAAGACGTACGCGGCGGTGGCGCCCGCCAGCATGGTCAGGCTGACCGAGCCGGCCACCACGACGAGGCTGTTCAGGAAGTACCGGCCGATGTGCGCGCCGGTCCAGGCCCGGACCCAGTTGTCCCAGCGCAGCGTCTCGGGCATCCCCCACGGGTCGGCGAGGATCTCGCCGTTGCTCTTGAACGAGCTGACGAACATCCAGAGCAGCGGCAGCACGGTCAGCGCCGCCCAGAACAGCAGGAAACCGTGCGAGAAGACGTTGGCGACGCCGAGTTCCCGACGTACCGGCCGGTCGGCGGTTCGCTCGGTCGCCGCGGTGATCGGGGCGACCTCGTCCAGGGTGGTCACGAGTACTCGATTCGGTCACGCCGGCCGACGCGCAGCGACAGCGCCGCCACCGACAGGGTCAGGAAGAACATCACCACGCCGATCGCCGAGGCGTACCCGAACTTGGTCTCGCTGCCGAACGCCGTGTCGTACATCCGCACGCCGATCACGTCGGTGGAGAAGTTCGGCCCGCCGTTGGTCATCAGCTGGACCAGGATGAAGCCGTCCAGGGCGAAGATGGCCAGGTAGACCCAGGCGACCTGGACGGTGTCCCAGAGCAGCGGCAGGGTGACCCGGCGCAGCGTGGTCAGCCGGGACGCGCCGTCGAGCATGACAGCCTCGTAGATCTCCTTCGGCACCGCCGACATGGCCGCGCCGAAGAGCACCACGTAGAAACCGACGTTGCTCCAGACCATCACGGCGAGCACGCACCAGAAGGCGGTCCGAGGGTCGCCGAGCCAGGTGGGCGAGTCAAGCCCCACCGCGTGCAGCAGGCTGGTGAGCAGGCCCTTGTTGGGGTGGTAGACCTCCTTCCAGAGCAGCGCGATGATCACCACCGAGAGCACCTGCGGGAAGAAGTAGACGGTCCGGTAGAGCGCGGTGCCACGTACCCCGGTGACCCCGGCGCGGCCCTTGCGTCCGCCCATGTTGAGCATGGTGGCGAAGAAGAGCCCGAGCACGATGGTCAGCACCGGCACCAGGGCGAGCAGGATCGCGTTGTTCTTCAGCGCGTTCCAGACGTAGTCGTCGCGCCAGAGGGCCTTGAAGTTCGCCAGCCCGACGGAGTTGGCGTCGGCGGAGTAGCCGAGCCAGTCGGTGGTGGAGATCTGGAACGCCTGAAGGTACGGCGAGACGACGAAGACGACGTACAGCAGCACCGGCGGCACCAGGAAGGTGACGATCAGCGGGTACTTGCCATGTCTCACGATGGGGACCTACCTACCTCGGGGGCCGGTGGGGACGGGTGGCCCGCCCCCACCGGCCGGGTGTCACACGGCCCGCTTGTACTTCTTGACCGAGCTGTCCTGGGCGATCGAGTCGGCGCCCTTCTGGCACTGGTCGAGGAACTCGGCCGGGCCGATCCGGCCGCTGAAGAACTCGCCGCAGGCGGCGTCGACCAGGTTCCGCTCCAGCTTGCGGTAGTAGTTGTTGTAGACCCAGTTGAAGCCGTTGGCGCCGGAGGCGTCCAGCGCCTTGACCACCGTGTCCAGCCCGTAGGGCAGCTCCACGCCCTCGGTCGAGCCGGCCACCACGGTCAGGCTGGAGACCCTGCGGGTGAAGTCCTGGGCACCCTTCTTCGACAGCATGGTCCGGAAGAACTCCAGGCCGCCGGCGATGTTCTTCGCCTTGGCCGGCACCATGAACGGCTCTCCGGCGGTGCCGCGGAGCGCGGCGTACGGCAGCTTGTCGCCGCTACCCAGGCTGGGGGTCGGCGCGATGGTCATGTTGAACCCGGCCGGGGTGACGTCCTTCTGCTCGCTCTCCAGCCAGGATCCGCAGGAGATGAAGGCGGCCTTGCCCTGGCACCAGGCGGTCTGCGACTGCTTGTGGTCCAGGCCCGGCGAACCCTCCAGGATGTACTTGTCCTTGACGATCTGGTGCCAGGCGTCGGCGGCGGCCTTCATCGCGTCGGACTTCCAGGCGTTGGGCTCCAGGTTGTCGATCGCGGTGGCGACCGACGGCCCGCCGAACTTGATCGCCGTCGAGATCAGCGGCCAGCTCATGTAGCGGGGGTGCAGGCCGGCGTACGTCCAGGGGGCGATGCCGGCGGCCTTGATCTGCTTGCAGAGCGCGATGTGCTCGTCCCAGGTCTTGGCGTACGCCCAGTTGCGCTCGCCGAAGAGCTTGGCGGAGTGCCAGATGCCGTAGACGGTGTAGGTGTAGTTGAAGACCAGGAACCGGCCGTCGTACGAGCCGACCTCGACCGCGCCGGGCAGCAGGGTGTCCTTGACGGTCTTGCCGGGGATGTCGAGGCTCGGCGCGGCGAGCAGCTCGCCGAGGTCGGCGAGGGCGTTCTGCGACACCAGGCCGTTGAAGTCGATCTGGCCGGCGCCGGAGTTGTTGACCACGTCCGGCGGGGTGCCGTCGACGAAGCGCGGCTGGAGGGTCTTGCTGATCTCCTGGGTGGCCGAGTGCTTGATCTCGGCCTTCGGGTACTTCTCCTTGTACATGGCCTCGTGGGCCTTGGCGTACTCCTCGCCGAAGCCGCCGTTGAAGATGACCACCTCCAGCGGCGCGTCCTCCTTGACGCCAAGGGGGTTCTGCTCGCTCTTGGTGCCCTGGTAGGTGCCGCCCTTGGCCTTGTCGTCGCCACCGCCGGTGGCGCAGCCGGCGAGCAGACCGGCAGCGGGGGTGGCCAGCAGGCCGGCGGCGGCGGTACGCCGGAGCATGTCACGCCTGTTCATCAGCTCTCCTCGGATCGGGTCGGGCGGGCGCCGGTGCATGGGGGATGGCGTCCACCGCGCGAGGCACGTCGAATGTCTTCAGTTCATGTCGTGTTGCTGAAGAATTTCTACGGCAGGAGCGCGCCGACTTCAAGCCCCGGCGGCCGATCGTTATCACCACCGGCCGTCCCCGGGCTGGCATAGCCTGATCCCATGCGCCGCCTGCGACAGCTCGCCGAGCGCACCCCGGCCAGCCGGGAACGCTACGTGGACCTGCTCCGCGCGCTGGCCATCACGATGGTCGTCCTCGGTCACTGGGCCGTCGCCGTGATCGGCCGGGACGCCGGCGGCCAGCCCACCGGACGGTCGGCGCTCACCGACCTGCCCTGGCTGTACCCGTTCACCTGGCCGGCCCAGGTGATGCCGATCTTCTTCCTGGTCGGCGGCTACGCCAACGCGGCCTCGCTGACCCGGCACCGGGACCGCGCTGGCGAGGTGACGGGCTGGCTGCTGGACCGGGGCGCCCGCCTGCTGCGGCCCACCACCGCGCTGCTGGTGGTGCTCGTCACCGGGGCGGTGGTGGCCCGCGCGGCCGGCGTCGAGGCGCCGATGGTCCGCACCGTCGTCTGGTTCGCCAGCATCCCGCTCTGGTTCCTCGCCGCCTACCTCGTGGTGGTGCCGCTGACCCCGCTGACGTACGCGCTGCACCGGCGCTTCGGCCTGGCCGTACCGCTGGTGCTGGCGACGCTGGTCGCGGTCGGCGACGTGGGGCGGGCGGTGGGCCCGGCGGAGCTGGCGCTGCCGAACTACCTCTTCGGCTGGCTCGCCGTCCACCAGCTCGGCTTCGCCTGGTACGAGGCCCGGCGGCCGGACCGGCAGGACGACCGCGCACCGCGGTCCGCCGGGCCATCGCGACCCGGCGGCGTGCGGTCGCGCCGCCTGCCGCTGTCGCGCCGGGCCGGCTGGACGGCGCTGCTGGGCGGGCTGGCCGCGACGGTGCTGCTGACCGGCGTCGGCCCGTACCCGGTCGCCATGCTCAACATGCCGGGTGAGCGGCTGGACAACGCGGCGCCGCCCAGCCTGGCCCTGCTCACCCTGACCACCGCCCAGCTGGGGCTGATCCTGCTGCTGCGCGACCGGGCCGAGCGGTGGCTGCACCGCACCCGGCCGTGGCAGGCGGTGATCGCGGTGAACGCCGTCGTGCTCACGATCTTCCTGTGGCACCTGAGCGCCGCGGTGCTGCTGGTCGGCGCCCTGGACGCGGTGGGGCTGCTGCCGACGCCGCCGGCGGGCTCGGCCGCCTGGCTGGCCTGGCGGGTGCCCTGGGTGCTCATGCTGACCGTCGTGCTGGCCGTCCTGGTCGCCGTCTTCGGGCCCGTCGAGGCCCGGGCCGGGCGCCGCCGGACGGACCGCCGGCGCCCGGGCGACGCCGACCGGCGGCGGGCCGGCGGGTGGGCGACCGCGCGCACCGCGCTCGTCGCCGCCGGCTTCGCCGCCGTGGTGTACGCCCTGGTGGTCAACGCGGTGACGCCGAAGTCGGCGCCCGAGCCGCTCGGGATGCCCGTCCCGGCCCTGGTGGCGTACCTGGCCGGGGCGGGCACCCTGCGGCTGCTCAGGTCTGGGTGGGGAAACCGAGGTTGACCCCGCCGTGGCGCGGGTCCAGCCAGCGGCTGGTGACCACCTTGCCCCGGGTGTAGAAGCGCACCCCGTCCTCGCCGTGCGCGTGCAGGTCCCCGAAGAGGGACGACTTCCAGCCGCCGAAGGAGTAGTACGCCATCGGCACCGGGATGGGCACGTTGATCCCGACCATGCCCACCTCCACCTCGTGCTGGTAGCGCCGGGCGGCGCCGCCGTCGTTGGTGAAGATCGCCGTGCCGTTGCCGTACGGGTTGGCGTTCACCAGCTCGACCGCCTCGTCGTACGAGCCGACCCGGACGACGCCGAGCACCGGGCCGAAGATCTCGTCGGTGTAGATCGCCATGTCCGGGGTGACCCGGTCGAAGAGGGTCGGGCCGAGCCAGAAGCCGCCCGCCTCGCCGTCCGGTTCGACGTCGCGCCCGTCCACCACCGGCACCGCGCCGGCGGCCACCCCGGAGGCCACGTACGACCGGACCCGCTCGGCGTGCGCCGCGGTGACCAGCGGGCCCATGTCGCAGCCCCGCCGGCCGTCCCCGGTGCGCAGCCCCGCCATCCGCTGCGCGATCTTCGCGACCAGCTCGTCGGCGACCGGCTCAACCGCGACCAGCGCCGAGATGGCCATGCACCGCTCCCCCGCCGACCCGAAGCCGGCGTTGACCGCCGCGTCGGCGGCCAGGTCCAGGTCGGCGTCGGGGAGCACGACCATGTGGTTCTTCGCCCCGCCGAGCGCCTGCACCCGCTTGCCGGCCATCGCGCCGCGCTGGTGCACGTAGCGGGCGACCGGGGTGGAGCCGACGAACGAGACGGCCTTCACCGCGGGATGTTCCAGCAGCGCGTCGACCGCCTCCTTGTCGCCGTTGACCACGTTCAGCACCCCGGCCGGCAGGCCCGCCTCGGCGAACCACTCGGCCAGCAGCAGCGCCGCGCTCGGGTCCTTCTCGCTGGGCTTGAGCACCACCGCGTTGCCGCAGGCCACCGCGACCGGCACGAACCACAGCGGCACCATCACCGGGAAGTTGAACGGCGAGATCACCGCCACCACGCCGAGCGGCTGGCGCAGGCTGTACGAGTCGACCTCGGTGGAGACGTTCTCGCTGAAGCCGCCGCGCAGCGCCGAGGGGATGCCGCAGGCGTACTCGATCACCTCCAGACCGCGCTGCACCTCGCCGGCGGCGTCGGCGAGGACCTTGCCGTGCTCGGCGGTGATCACCTCGGCGAGCCGGTCGCGGCGGGCGTGGACCAGCTCGCGGAAGGCGAAGAGCACCGCGGTCCGCCGGGACAGGGAGGTGTCGCGCCAGCTCCGCGCGGCACGCTCGGCGGACTCGACGACCATCGCCACGTCCCCGCCGGAGGCCAACTCCACCTGACCGGTACGGCGGCCGGTGGCCGGGTCGAAGACGTCGCCGCGCCGCTGGGAGCCGCCGGAGATCCGCTTGCCGTCGACGAAGTGGCCGATCAGGTTCACGCCGGCACCTCGGCCGACGAGCGGATCGCGTCGACCAGGATGGCCAGCCCTTCCCGGGCCTCGTCCTCGGTCAGCGTCAGCGGCGGACCCATCCGCAGCACGTTGCCGTGCAGGCCACCCTTGCCGGCGAGCAGGCCGCCGGCCCGGCACGCCTCGAGCACCCGGGTGGCCAGCGCCGGATCGGGATCGGTGGTGCCGGGGCGGACGAACTCCACGCCGAGCATCAGCCCCTTGCCGCGTACCTCGGCCACACAGTCCAGGCCGCCCACCTCGGCGCGCAAACCGTCGGCGAGGATCGCCCCGGTACGGGCCGCGTTGGCCTGGAGGTCGTGGTCGAGCAGGTAGTCCAGGACGGCGTTGCCGGCGGCGGTGGAGACCGGGTTGCCGCCGAAGGTGCAGAAGCTGATCGCGGGGACCGACTCCAGCAGCTCGGCCCGGCCGACCACGCCGGCGAGGGCGAAGCCGTTGCCGATGCCCTTGGCGAAGGTGAGCAGGTCCGGGGTGACGCCGTGCGCCTGGTAGCCCCACAGGTGCTCGCCGGTGCGCCCCCAGCCGGTCTGCACCTCGTCGGAGACGAAGAGGATGCCGTGCTCGTCGAGGACCTTCTTCCAGGCGGCGAAGAGCCCGTCCGGCGGGTGCACGAAGCCGCCGACGCCCTGGATCGGCTCGGCGATCAGGCAGGCCACGTCGCCCGCGGTCTGGGTGGCCAGCACCTCGCGCAGGTCCTCCACGGCGGCGTCGACCCGGTCGGACTCGGGCAGCCGGGCGAGCAGGCCGCGCAGCCGCTCACCGGAGTGCAGCCAGGCCACCTGCAACGGGTTGAGCGCGCTCGCCGACCAGCTCCGGTTGCCGGTGACGCCCATGGTGGCGTACGACCGGCCGTGGTAGCTGTTGCGCACGGCGAGGATCTGCGACGAGCGGCGGTGGTTGGTGGCGAAGAGCAGGGCCGCCTCGTTGGCCTCGGTGCCCGAGTTGGTGAAGAACACCTTCGCGTCCGGGATGCCGGAGTGCCGGGCGATCTTCTCGGCCAGCTCGATCTGCTGCCGCACCAGGTAGAGCGTCGAGCTGTGCACGATGCCGGTGCGCAGCTGCCGCTCGACGGCCTCCCGGATCTCCGGGATGTCGTGACCGATCATGGTGGTCAGCACGCCGCCGAAGAAGTCCAGGTAGGTGCGCCCCTGGGCGTCGGTCACCCGGCGCCCCGAGCCGGAGACCAGCTCGATCGGCTCGGCGTAGTACAGCGGCATCCAGGACGGCAGGACGGCCCGGTGCCGGGCCAGCAGATCGTCGGTGGTCATCGTCGCACCCTTCAACGGTGGCGGTTTCGCTTCCCCGCACGCTCCCACCGCCCGCCCGCAGGGACAACTGTCACTGTGTAGCGCAGCGACCGTCCACGCCTGACAGCACGTCAAGCGCTCACTACGATTTCCGGCGCGCCAGCGAGCCGGCGCCTCCCGTCCCGCTGGTCGACCGGGGCTACGGCCACTGATTCCGCAGGCGACACCCGTGTCGTCGGTTGCCGCGGCACGCCGCGCCCCGCCGATACGATCCGGCGGTGCGGAACACGGAGGTGGCACTGCCCACCGGCGCGGCCGGGGCGACGGTCGGGCAGCTCGCGGTCGGCGTCCGTTCCTGGGTGGACTCCGCGCCGCTGCGCGCCCTCGTCGGCCACTTCGGCGGGGACTGGCCGACCGGCGACCTGACGGCGGTGCTGGCCGGGTTGGACGACTTCTCCGCGCGGCACTGGGACTTCCGCCGCGGGCGGGAACGCCCCGAGGCCCGGGAACCGGCGCTCGACCGGGCCACCGCCGGGCTGGTGCTCGCCGCGGCCGACCGGCTCGGACTGGTCGACTCCGGGCCGCCCGCCCGGCCCCGCTACACCCACCTGGTGGTGCTCGGCGGGCTGGCGCACGCCTGCCTGCGGCGCGTCGCGTACGCCCGGCACCTGCTGCGCACCGGCCCGTCGGTGACCGGGGAGGTGGCCGTGCTCGGCAGTTTCCGGCCCCTGTCCGAGGTGGAGCGGTCGGCGCTGGCGGCGGCCGGCGTACCGGGCGACACCGAGGTGGACGCCCTCGACGCGGCGGTCCGGCGGGCCTTCGGGGTCGCCGCGCCGGCCGAGGAGGACGGGCACGACGCGCCTCACCCGCACCACTCCTGGTCCTCGCGGACCTACCGGCCGGACGGGCTGCCGCCGGTCCGGGTGCTCGCCGCCCCGTCCAGCGATCCCGGACGACGCCGCGCGCACACCGCCGACACCCAGCGGTTCTGGGCCGAACACGTGCGGCTCTCCCCCGGCGACCTCGTGCTGACCGTCACCGCGCCGATCTACGTGCCGTTCCAGCACTGCGACGCGCTGCGCACCCTGGCCCTGCCGTACGGCTGCGGGATCGAGACCGTCGGTGTCGACCCGGCCCTGCCGGACCTGGCGGCCCTGCCGGAGCCGGCGCTCACCCCGGGCCGCTACCTCCAGGAGATCCGCTCGGCGATCCGCTCGATGCGCGCCCTGCACGACGCCCTCGTCGCGGCCTGACCCGCCCGCGCGCGGCGCCGGCCCGACCGGTTCGTCGCCCGAAACCGGGCTGCGCCACGTCGGTGCCGGCCGGTAGCCTTCGCGGCACGGCGAGGGCGGCTCCTGGGCGTGCTTCCTTCTCATCCCCTTTCTTGGTGAAACCTAGTGCGCCCGATCTCCGCCCTCGCCGTTCTGCTTCTCGGGGGAGGACGCGGTGACGACACGGCTGACGGCGCCGGCGACCGGCACGGCGGTGCATCCGGTGGCGGTCGCCCTGGTGCGACGCTCGGGCCTGGTCGCGACGGGTCTGCTCGGCGGCGCCCGGCGCAAGGTCAAGCGGGCCGGCCGGCGTCCGGCGACGGTCGACGCGGGGCTGACCGCCCTGGAGGCCGACGTGCTGGCGCTGGGCTGGCTGGTCGGGCCGCGGCTGCGGGCGAAGCTGGCCGGGCTGCCCGCCGACCGGCTGGCGGCCACCGGCCTCGGGCTGCTGGCCGTGCTGGAGTCGGCGGTCGGCGCGCACACCCCGCACGTGCCGCTGTTCCGCGATTTCCCCCGCCGGGTGCCGGCCGACACCGGCGAGCTCTACCTCCGCCGGGTCTTCACGCTGCTCCTCCAGGAACCCCTCCAGCCCTGCGTGCTCTGCGGCCGGGTGGACACGGTGGCGCCGGTCTCGCCGTGCGCGCACCTGGTCTGCCCCGCCTGCTGGGACGACGGCTACACCGGCTGCCCGCTGTGCCACCGCCGGCTCACCGGGGACGGGCCGTTCCACCCCGTCGCCGCCGCGCCGAGCGCCGGCCCGGCGCTGCCCCTGCCGCGTCGCGCCGCCGTGCTCGAGCTCGCCGACGACGTCGACCGGGCGGTGCACGGGGCGCTGGCCGCGCTGCTCGCCCGGCGGACGCCGCTGTCCCCGGCGGACCGGGCCGACCTGTCGGTCCTGCTCGACCACGCCGGCACCGCCGACCTCGGCTGGCTGCCGACCGAGGTCCCGGTCCGGGAGACGCGGGCGCTGCTGCTGGGCCGGCTGCTGGCCGACCCGCCCGCCCCGGGCCGGGTGGTGAGGCTGCTGGACCGGTACGTCGACACCGCCACCGACGCGCTGCGGCTGCTGTGGGTGCTGCACGGCGGCGACGCCGGCCTGGTCGAGCCGCCGAAGCGGCACGGGTCGCTGCCCCGGCCGCTGCGCCGGGCCCTGCTGGCCCGGCTGGACGCGCTCGACCTGGGGTCCCTCGTGGACGACCTGCTGCGGCACCGGTCCCGCTGGCTGCGCGCGGCGCAGTCGCTGCACCCGTTCGAGCGGCCCGACCGGCACCCCCGGGTGGCGGTCGCCTTCGCGGTGCTGCGCGGCACGACGGTCGACGACACCACGACACTGGGCCGGCTGCTGCGCGCGGCGGCCGGCACCCACCCGGCGCTGCTGCGGGTCGAGGGCGGCCGGCTGCGCGCCACCTCGTGGGGCGGCCGGGTGGAGGGCGCGCTGGTCGCCGGCGAGGTGGACCGCGCGGTCGGCCTGCTGGCCCACCGCCCGGGCGAGCTGCTGCGCCGGCTGGTGGCGGTGACCGCCCGCGCCGACGATCCGCGGCGGCTGCTCGGCACCGTGGCGACCGCGGCGCGTACCGTCTCGCCGGGCGTGCTGGTCGCGGCCCTGGGCGCGGTCCGCGGGGCCACCTGGCCGGCGGTGACGCGGCTCTACTTCCCGCGCGGCGGGCGGGCCCGGCTCTGGGCCGAGCCGGACCGGCGCCCCCGGCTGCCGTCCGGCCCCGGCGGGGAGCTGGACGGCCTGCTCACCGGCGAGCTGCGGCGACGCGCCGGCCTGCTGCCCCCGGTCGAGGTCGCGGTGGTCGACGCCGGCCTGGCCGACCTGACCGCCCCGTTCACCGAGCGCACCGCCTCGGCGGCGCTGCTCGCCCTGCCCCGGGGCAGCAGCCAGCCGCTGCCGCCGGGCCGGCGCGTCCGGCTCTTCCTGCACTGGACCGAGCCGGCCGGCACCCGGGTCGACCTGGACCTCTCCGTCGCGATGATCGCCGACGACGGCGGCTTCGTCGGCTGGTGCGACTACACCCGGCTGCGCTTCGGCGACCGCGCGGCGGTGCACTCCGGCGACCTGACCTCCGCGCCGGCCCCGCTGGGCGCCAGCGAGTTCGTCGACCTCGACGTGGCGGCGCTGCGCGAGCGCGGCGTCCGGTACGTGGCGATGGTGGTGTTCAGCTACAACGACGTGGCGTTCGAGGCGATGACCGACGCGTTCGCGGGCCTGATGGCCGACCCGGGGCGGGGGCAGCCGTTCGAGCCGAAGGCCGTCGAGCAGCGCTTCGACCTGACCGGCCAGGTCAAGGTCGCCACCCCGCTCGTGCTGGACCTGCGGGCCGGGTCGATGCGCTGGATCGACGCCACGATGACCGGCACCGGTGGCCACCACTCGGTGGCCCGCTACTCGCGGACGCTCGCCCGGCTCAGCGCGGCGGCGGACGGACACTTCGCCGCCGGACGGCGGGTGGACCTCTGGGAGGTGGCGTGCTGGCACGCCGCCGCCCGGGCCCGCACCGTGCTGGTCCGGCACCGCGACGGCGGGACGTCGACGTACCGGCGGGAGCCCGGTGAGGACGAGGCGGCCTTCACCGGCCGGTTGACCGCGCTCGGCCCGACGACGGTCGGCGGCGTCCCGGCCGCCGCGCCGGGATTCGCGGCGCTGGTCCGGGGTGACCTGCCGCTGGCCGAGGGCGCGCAGGTGTACGCGCTGTACCGCGGCGAGCTGGACGCGGAGCGGGTGCGCCTGCTCGACGCCGCCGACCTGGTCGCCGGGCTGGCCCCCGGCGACTGACCCCCGGCCATGGCCGGTGGGCGGCTACCGGCCGTCCACCGGCTACCCGGCGGCGGTGTCCCGGACGGCCTGGGCGAAGACCTCGGAGCGGTGCTCGAAGTTGCGGAACCGCCCGTAGCTCGGCGCGGCCGGGGAGAGCAGCACCACCCCGCCGGCCGGGGTCACCTCCCGGGCGAGCCGGACGGCGTCCACCAGGTCGTCGACCAGCTCGGTGCGCACCTTCGGCAGCCCGGCGAGCGCCTCGACGATCCGGGTGCCGCTGTCCGGGATGCCGATCACGGTGACCTCCCGCTCGGCGAGGTGCTCGGCCAGCGGCGAGTAGTCCAGCCCCCGGTCGGTGCCGCCGACGATGACGGTCAGCGGCCGGTCGTCGTACGCGTCGATGGCGTGCATGGCCGCGTACGGGCTGGTGGCGAGGGTGTCGTCGACGAAGGTGAGGCCGGACGGGTCGACGATCTCGGTGAGCCGGTGGGCGAGGCCCTGGAACCCGGCGACCGCCACGGCCAGGGTGTCCCGGCGGGCGACCACGTCGACGCCGAGCGCGTCGAGGACGGCGAGCGCGACGCAGAGGTTGCCCTCGTTGTGCCGGCCGACCAGCGGCAGCACGGCTCGGGGAAAGAGCGGCTGGTCGCCGAGGTGGAACCAGCGGGCGCCGTCGGGACCGGTGGCCACGTGCGCGGTGTCCGGGGTGCCGGCGCGGACCGCCGGCCGGTCGCCCAGTTCGGCGGCGAGCCGCGGGTCGGTGCCGTTGACCACGACGGTCTCGGGGCCGTGGGCCAGCAGGTTGAGCTTGTCCCGGTAGTACTCCCGCTCGCCGCCGTGCGCGTCGAGGTGCTCGGGGAAGAGCGAGGTGACGACCGCGACCCGGGGCGAGTCGGTCAGGTCGCTGCACTGGTAGCTGGAGAGCTCCAGCACGTACCGGTCGGCCTCGGGCAGGTCGAGGGTGGGCACGCCGATGTTGCCGCCGAAGACGTTCGGCCGGTCGACGGCGGCGAGCAGGTGGCTGATCAGGCTGGAGGTGGTGCTCTTGCCCTTGCTGCCGGTGACCCCGACGGTCCGCTCGGCGTGGTCGGCCATCCAGAGGGCCGTGCCCTGGGTGACGACGGTCCCGCGCCCGCGCAGCTCCACCAGCCACGGGTGGGTGTTCGGCACGCCCGGGGAGCGGACCACCACGTCGGCGGCGACCAGCCGGGCGAAGCCCTCCTCGCCGGTGACCAGGGGCGCGGCCTCGGCCAGCGGACCCTCCCAGGGCAGGCTGAGGAAGTTGGCGCTGTCGTCGACGGCGACCAGGTCGGCCGGGCCGTGCGCGGCGATGGCGGTCACGGCGGCCCGGCCCTCCCGGCCGGCCCCCCAGACGGCGACTCTACGTCCGCGCAGGTCAGACAAACGCACTTGTTCTCCTCCGGGGCGTTGCGGGGCGTTCGACGGGTGGGGTCCGACGCAGCCGGACACGGCCGGACGAACCAGGGCCTAGTATGGCGTGTGCCCAACGAGCAGCTCCGGCGGATGGACGCCTTCACCTTCCCGTCCTACTCGATCGATCTCGCCACCGGTGAGGCGTTGTTCGACTACGCCCTGACCGGCCCCGACGGCGAGCAGCGGTTCACCGAGGTGATCACGCTACCGTTGCCGGCCGACCCGCCGTCGGACGAGACGGTGGCCAGCCTGGGCCGGGTCCTGGAGCTGCTGCACGTCATCGCCGGGGTCAGCTACTACAAGGCCGCCGCGCCGCGCCGGCTGGTGCTGCCGGCGCCGCTGAGCTCGGCCGCCGCCGAGCTGGTCACGGCCGTCTACACCCAGGGCCTGGCCGAGTACGCCTACCGCAACCAGCTGCCGCACGTGCTCGAGCTGCGCCCGGAGGTGCCGGCCGGGGAGGTTTCCCCCGCCCGGGTGTACGACGACTCCGACCGACGTCCGCTCTCCGCGGTCGGCGGCGGCAAGGACTCGATCGTCAGCCTGGAGGCGCTGCGCCGGGCCGGCTTCGACCCGGTGCCCTTCTCGGTCAACCCGAACCACGTGATCGTCTCGGTGAACGAGGCGTCCGGGCTGGACGCCCTCGCCGCCCGGCGGCGGATCGACCCGGTGCTGTTCGACCTCAACGCGGCCGGCGCGCTCAACGGCCACATCCCGGTCACCGCGATCAACTCGTTGATCGCGGTCGCCACGGCGGTGCTGCACGGCCTCGGCCCGGTGGTGATGTCCAACGAGCGCTCCGCCTCGGATCCGAACCTGGTCTGGAACGGTCACGAGATCAACCACCAGTGGTCCAAGGGGGTCGCGGCGGAAGGGCTGCTGCGGGCGGCGCTGGCCGAGCACGCCGGTCTCACCGAGCCGTACTTCTCCCTGCTGCGGTCGCTGTCGGAGCTGCACATCGCCCGGCTCTTCGCCGGGATCGACCGGTACGACGCCGTGGTGACCAGCTGCAACGCGGCGTTCAAGCTGCGCGACGCCAGCGAGCGCTGGTGCCGGAACTGCCCGAAGTGCCGGTTCGTCTTCCTCGCCATGGCGCCGTTCATGCCGCGGGAGCGGATCGTCGGCATCTTCGGCGGCGACCTGCTGGCCGACGCCACCCAGCTCCCCGGTTACCGGGAGCTGCTCGGCGTGGACGGGCACAAGCCGTTCGAGTGCGTCGGCGAGGTGGAGGAGTCGGTGGTGGCGCTGGGCCTGCTCGCCGAGCAGGAGCAGTGGCGCGAGGCCCCGGTGGTGCGCGCCCTGGTCGACGCCGTCCCGGAGACCGCCTGGTCGGCCGCCGCCAACTCCGACGTCTTCACCCCCGGCGGCCCGAACTTCGTCCCCGCCCCCTACGCCAAGGCCCTCGAAGCTCTCCCCCAGAGCTGACCCCCACCCCCCACCCCGCCCTCCGGCGGTGATCATGAAGTTACCGTGGCGTTTCGTCCCTTTCGGTGCCGCCAACTTCATGATCGACCCCGGTTGAGGTCGGGTGGGCCGGTTGGAGGGTGGGGGGCGGGTCAGGGGGTGCGGATGGCGTCCAGGGCCAGCAGGGCGACGTGGAGTGAGAGGCAGGCGTCGACCGAGTCCAGGTCGACGTCGAGGATCCGGGCGATGCGGGCCAGCCGTTCGTAGAACGCCGGCCGGGACAGGTGCGCCGCGGCGGCCGCCGCCGACTTGTTGCGGCCCTGTTCGAGGTACGCCCGCAGCGTGCCGAGCAGCTGCTCGCGGGGGTGCCGGGCGTCGTGGGCGAGCAGCGCGCCCAGTTCCCGTTCGACGAAGGTCTGCACCCGCGGCTCGTCGCGCAGCAGGTGCAGCAGGCCGGCGAGCCCGACGTGCGGCAGCCGGAAGATCGGCAGGTCGCGCCGGTCCCGCCGGGCGGCGTCGGCGATCTGCCGGGCCTCGATCAGGGACCGGCGCGCCTCCCGCAGGCTGCCCACCCCGGATCCGGCCGCCACGATGACGGCGTTCGGTGTCGCGCCGCCCGCCCGACCCGCGGCCCCCGGCGGTGCGGCGTCGGCGCGGCCGGCCGCCGGGCGGGCCGGGGTGGCGTCCAGCCGGATGCGGCGCAGGGCGGTGGCGAACGCGGCGAGGGCGCGCTCCTCGGCGGCCGGGTCGGCGAGGGCGAGCAGCGCGCCGACGGCCTGGTCGTCGACGGCGCTGGTCAGCGCGGTGAGCTTCGCCTCCCGCAGCGCCTGGCCGACCGCCTCGGCGAGATCCCGCAGCCGGGCCGGACCGGCCTCCGGGGCAGCGTCGACGGAGAGGCCACCCTCCCCCGGCACGCCGGGCTCCCCGGCCGGCTCGTCGAGGCGGTGCCGGACCACGACCCCGACCAGGTGCCGCCGGTCGAGGGTGACGCCGAGCGCCCTGGCCCGCAGCGCGACCTCGTCCACCGGGCGGGAGTGGTCGAGCAGGGCGGTGAGCAGGGTGCGGTGCAGCTGCCGTTCCAGCCCCTCGGCGTCGCGCCGGATCAGCCGGCCCAGCGCCAGCGTGGAGGCGGCCCGTTCGATCAGGATGGTCAGCCGGGTCGGTGGTCCGCCGGCCGGGCGCGCGTCGACGCCTGCGCCGGTCAGGTCGCCGGCGCCGGGCCAGCGCAGCAGCAGCCGACCCCAGTCCTGCCCCCGCGCGCCCACCGTGGTCACCAGCCAGCCACTGTCGGCGTCGTACGCGGTCCGTCCGGCCGGGCGGATCCGGCGGGAGTGCTGCTCCCAGCCGTCCAGCAGCAGCTCGGCGCTCTCCCCCGCCGGGTCGTACGCCAGCACCTGACGGGAGAGGTTCTCCAGCACCACCGGGCAGCCGGCCAGCTCGGCCGCCTGCCGGACCACCTCGGCGGGGCCGGCGCCCTCCACGGACAGCTCGGTGAACCGCTGGTGGATCTCCTCGGCGGCCCGCAGCTCGGTGAGCTGGGCGTCGACGATCAGCGCGTGCACCGCCTCGGTGATCCGCACGAACGGGGTGGCCCGGCGCAGCTCGACCAGGGGCAGCCCGCGCCGCTCGGCGGCCGCCACCATCACCCGGGGCACCCCGCTGACGTACCGTCGGCCCAGCTCCACCACCAGCCCGGAGACGCCGACGTCGGCCAGGTCGGTGATGAACGCCCGCAGCCCGGCGTCGTCGGCGGGCAACCCGATGCCGGTGGTCAGCACCAGCTCCCCGCCGCCGAGCAGGGTGGCGATGTCGGGCACCTCGGCGACGTGCACCCAGCGGACCGGCCGGTCCAGGGCGGCGTCCCCGGCGACCAGGCGCGGAGCGCCGTGGCGTACCGGGTCGAGCGCCAGGACCTCACGGACGGTGGGGAACACGGGCGACACGCTACCGTCCGTGACTCCGTACCCCGACAGCCCGCCCGGCCCGGTCAGAGCGGGTCGTCGCGGCCCAGCTCCCAGCAGGCCACCGCGGTGGCGGCGGCCACGTTGAGCGAGTCGACGCCGCGGCGCATCGGGATGACCACCCGGGCGTCGCTGGCCCGCATCGCCGCCCCGGTCAGCCCGGCCCCCTCGGCGCCGAGCAGCAGCGCCGCGCGGGCCCGCTGCGCCGCGTCGAGCCGCTGGATCGGCACCGCGTCCGGGGCGGGGGTCATCGCCAGCACCGTGAAACCGGCCGCCCGGACCTCGGCCAGCGCGTCCGGCCAGGGCTCCAGCTTCGCGTACGGCACGGCGAAGACCTCGCCCATGCTGACCCGGACGCTGCGCCGGTAGAGCGGGTCGGCGCAGGTCGGCGAGAGCAGCACCGCGTCCACCCCCAGGCCCGCCACCGCCCGGAAGATCGCGCCCAGATTCGTGTGGTTGTTCACGTCTTCGAGGATCACCACCCGCCGGGCCGCGGCGAGCACGTCGGCCGCGTCCGGCAGCGGCTTGCGCCGGAACGAGGCGAGCACGCCCCGGTGCACGTGGAAGCCGGTGGCCCGCTGGAGCACGTCCGGCGTGGCCGCGTAGACCGGCGCGTCCCCGGTGTCGAGGTCGGCGAGCTGGTCGGCCCGCTTGGCGTCCACCAGGTACGACCGGGCCGGGTAGCCGGCGCGCAGCGCCCGCCGCAGCACCAGCTCCCCCTCGGCGATGAAGAGCCCGTGCGGGGGCTCCCAGCGGGTACGCAGCTCGACGTCGGTCAGCGCACGGTAGTCGGCGATCCGGTCGTCGTCGGGGTCGGTGATCTGGTGGACGGCCACCGGCCGATTCTGCCCGGTGCCGGTGACGCGCCGGACGGGGCGGTCCCGCCGAGCGGCGTACGCCACCCGGTGGTCGGCAGGGGCCCCTTCCCGTGGCGCGGGGCCCCGCTCCGGTTCAGCCGCGGCGGCCCTGGAGCCAGCGCAGGATGTCGGCGGGAAGCTCCCGTTCCCGCTCCGGCTGACGCTCCCGCGGGCTCGGGGACGGGCGCGGCGGTTCGGGGCGGCGCGGCTCGCCGGCCAGTTCGCGGCTGGGCGCGGTGAAGTCGCGGACCGGTTCGCCCTCGACGGCGCTGCGGATGGTGCGGGCGACCGCCGCGATGACCTGCGCCTGCACCGGGCCGCCGACCGCGTCGCTCGGGTCGTCCGGGTTGGCGGCGATGCCGGCGACCGCGACCTGCGGGGTGAACCCGACGAAGGTCTCGGTGGCGTTCCGCTCCGAGCTGCCGGTCTTGCCGGCGACGGGGCGGCCGACGATCCGGTCCACGCCGCTGGCCGTGCCGCCGTTGCACTGCTCGTACGCCGACTGCTGCCCCACCGGGCAGCGCGCCGCGTCGGTGGCCGCGCGGGCCACGTCCCGGCTCAGCACCCGCTTGCAGGACGGATCGCCCACCGGCAGCCGGGTGCCGTCCGGCGCCGTCACCGACTCCACCGGCGTCGGCGTGCAGTACGTCCCCTCGGCCGCCACGGTGGCGTAGGCGTTGGCCAGGTCCAGCGGGGTGGTGGCGGCGACCCCGAGGGTGAACGCGCCCCAGTCGGCCGCGTCGTTCTCGGCGAAGGACGCGTCGGCGTCGGCGCGGAACCTGATGCCCAGCCGCTGCGCCATCTCCACCACCTTGTCCTGGCCGACCTGCTCGGCGAGCCAGACGAAGTAGGTGTTCACGGAGCGGCCGAAGCCGTCCCACATCATCCGGTAGCCGTCCATCCGCGCCGGGTTGGCGTTCGCCGGGCACCACCTGCCGTCGCAGCTGGCCTCACCCTCGGCCGGGTACCGGGTGGGCAGCCGGCTGGGCGCGTCGAAGCCGGTGGAGAGCGTCCGGCCGGACTCCAGCGCGGCGAGCATGGTGAAGAGCTTGAACGTCGACCCGGCCTGGTAGCCCTCGACGCTGCCGCCGCCGGAGACCAGCGGGTTGACGGTCTGGTTCTCGCCGACGCCGTACTGGCGGTTGACCGCCATCGCGAGCACCCTGCCGGTGCCCGGCTCGACCGCCGCGATCGGCAGCGCCCGCTCGTCGTCGGCGGCGTAGACCTTCCGGACCTCCTCGACGGCGGTGGCCTGGACGTCCGGGTCGAGCGAGGTGACCACCCGGTAGCCGCCGCGGCGCAGCGCCTGCTCCCGCTCCTCGGCGGTGGCCCCGAAGGCGGGCTGCTCCAGCCACCAGCGGCGCAGGTAGTCGCAGAAGAAGCCGGCGCCGTCGGCGCGGGTGGCGGTGCAGCCGTTGGGCTGCGCGGTGGGGCGCAGGGTGAGCTTCTCGGCACGGACCTGCGCCGCCTGCGCGGCGGTGATCACGCCGGTGTCGGCCATCGCGTCGAGCACCTGCCCGCGTCGGGTCAGCGCCGCGTCCGCGTCACCGTCGATCGGGCTGTACTCCTCGGGGGACTGCACCAGACCGGCCAGCAGGGCGGCCTCGCCGAGGGTCAGGTCGGCCGGCGCCTTGGCGAAGTAGCGCTGGCTGGCCGCCGCGATCCCGTACGCCCCGGAGCCGAAGTAGGCGATGTTCAGGTAGCGGTTGAGGATCTCGTCCTTGCCGAGGGTCTTCTCCAGCGCGGTGGCGTACCGGATCTCCTGGAGCTTGCGCCCGACGGTCTGCTCGGTGGCGGCGGCCCGCTCCGCCGCGGTGCGGCTGGGGTCGGTCTTGAGCACGTTTCGGACGTACTGCATGGTCAGGGTGGAGCCGCCCTGGGCGGCGCCGCCGGCCGCGTTGGCGACCAGGGCGCGGGCCAGGCCACGCAGGTCGGCGCCGCCGTGGGAGTAGAAGCGCCGGTCCTCGATCGCGACGATCGCCTGCCGCATCACCGGGGCGATCTCGGCCAGCGGCACGTCGGTGCGGTTGACGTCGTAGAACGTGGTCAGCAGCGTGGTGCCGTCGTTGGCATAGACGTAGGAGCGCTGCGGGGTGGCCGGGGTGCGCAGCGCGGCCGGCAGGTCGGCGAAGGCCCCGAGGACCGACCGGGTGGCGAAGCCGGCCAGCAGGTTGCCCGGCAGCGCGGCGACCGCGAGAGCGAGGCCGGCGAGCAGGCCGGCGAGCAGCACGGTGAAGAGCCGCGACAGCGGCGACCGGGGGCGGGGCATGACACCCAGGATTGCCAGGTGGGACACGAGTGGGCCAGTTGGACCGACGAATGTCAGCCAACTCACCGTGACCGCGCGGCGACTTCCCCACTTCCGGCCCTTCCCCCACCCACCCGTCCCCTCCCGCGCCCGCCGTCCCCCGCCGTGCCGATCAAGAGGTTTGCGTCATCCCGACGGGCCGGGCTGACGCAAACCTCTTGATCACCGGGGCCGGGGCGCGGGGGGCGGGGTGGTCAGGCGGCGGGGAGGGGGCCCTGGGGTCCGTCCGGGCCCGGGGCCGCCGGGGTGGAGACGCTGGCGCTCGCGGCGTCCCGGGCGATGGCCGCCGGCACCAGGCGGCCGGAGCGGTAGCCGATGCCGATGCCGGCGATCAGCACGAAGATCGCGCCGAAGGTCTGCAGCGACCCGATCAGCGCCCCACCGAGCCCGAGCAGCGGCGCGGCGATCATCAGCATCGTCCCGTCGCCGATGCTGAACATTCCGGAGCGGGCCACCGACCAGCCGATCAGCAGCCAGCCCGCGCTGTAGCAGGTGGCGCCGACCAGCACCAGCATCCGGGCGGTGGTGCCGAAGACCGGGGTCAGCTCGGCGAGCCCGGCGAAGGGCAGCATCAGCACGGTGCCGGCGATGCTGGTGAGCAGCCCGGCCACGGCGACCCGGCGGCTGCGGGTCGCGGCCAGCAGGCCGGTCAGCGCCAGCAGGGCGAGCAGGCCCAGCCAGACCGCGGCCACCCAGCCGACCAGGTAGAGCGGCTGCCCGTCGGCCGGGTACGGGTCGTTGCCGACCCCGCCGTCGCTGGCCATCGCGACCACGCCGTAGAGCACCGCGTACGCCGGCAGCAGCCAGACCGACGCCCGGGCGAAGCGCCGCAGCGACCAGGCCCAGCTGGCGTTGGTGGCCGGCGCGACCGGCCCCGGGTCACCGACGAAGGGCAGCACCCCGAAGCCCCCACCGGTACGGCGGGTGCCCAGCGGGCCGGCCGGGTCGTGCGCGCCGGGGACGGGGGTGCGGGAGAACAGGCTCTGCGCCGGGTCCTTCATGCCTCACCTCGCTCGACTCCGACGAGCGGCGGGGGACGCATCCGGCGCCCCGGCTCCTGAACACCACCCGTCCATCAGGACCGATCGTGGCAGGCGCCGGGGCGCCGCATGAGGCTTTCTCGCATTTGCCGCCGGTGGGCGACGACGCGTGGGTCAGCCCCGTTCGCGCTGGTCCGCCGGGTCGTTGACCAGGCTCGCCGGGGAGACCGGCTCCGGCGCGGGCAGCCCCTGCGGGGTCTTGCCGCCGCTGGCCTGCGCCTCGGCGACGCGTACCTCGTCGTGGATCTCCTGGGCCGCGCTGGCCGCGGCCCGCGCCGCCTCCGCGGCCTCGCGCTCCACCTGGCTGGCGTGGTCGGCCGCCTCCGGCGCCGGGACGTCCCCGACCATGCCGGCCAGCCCGCCCAGCGCGCCGCCCATGCCCTCCAGGGCCTTGGTCAGCTCCGCCGGCACGATCCACACCTTGTTCGCGGTGCCGTTGGCGATCTGCGGCAGCGCCTGGAGGTACTGGTAGGCCAGCACCTTCTGGCTCGGGTTGGCCTGGTGGATGGCGTCGAAGACGGTACGGATCGCCTTGGCCTGCCCCTCGGCCTGGAGGATCCGGGCCTGCCGGTCACCGTCGGCGCGCAGCACCGCCGACTGCTTCTCGCCCTCGGCCGTGAGGATCTGCGACTGCTTGTGCCCCTCGGCGGTCAGGATCGCCGCCCGGCGGTCCCGCTCGGCGCGCATCTGCTTCTCCATCGAGTCCCGGATGCTGGCCGGCGGCTCAATCGCCTTGATCTCCACCCGGGTGACCTTGATGCCCCAGCGACCGGTGGTCTCGTCCAGCACCCCGGAGAGGTGGCGGTTGATCTCCTCGCGGCTGGTCAGCGCCCGCTCCAGGTCCAGCGAGCCGATCACGTTCCGCAGGGTGGTCACGGTGAGCTGCTCGATCGCCTGGATGAAGTTGGCGATCTCGTAGGTGGCCCGGACCGCGTCGACCACCTTGTAGTAGAGGACCGTGTCGATCGACACGACCAGGTTGTCCGAGGTGATCACCGGCTGGGGCGGGAAGCTGACCACCTGCTCGCGCATGTCGACCTTGGTGCGCACCGCGTCGATGAAGGGGACCAACAGGTTCAGCCCCGGGTTCAGGGTGCGCTTGTACTTTCCGAGCCGCTCCACCACGTCCTGACGCTGCTGCGGCACGATGCGTACCGCCTTGACCAGCACCACCACGACGATCAGCGCGACGGCCACCAACAGGACCGCTGCAAACTCCATACCGCTCACCTTTTCGCTTCCGGCAACTCGCCGGGGGAGGAAATGTCGTCCTGCCAGACCAGGGCGGTGGCGCCCTGGACCTTGATCACCTGCACCCGCTCACCGGGCTCGAAGGCCTGCGTCGCGTCGTACGGCCGCGCGCTCCACAACTCACCGTCGATCTTGACCAGCCCGCGCTCGGCGTCCACCCGCTCCAGCACCAGCGCGGTGACGCCCTCCAGCGCCTCCACCCCGAACGGCCGGTCGCCGGTCTCCAGCGCGCTGCCCGCGTGCCGCCGGATGACCGGCCGCACCACCGCCACCGACAACGCCGAGACCACGGCGAAGACCAAGGCCTGCACGGGGATCGGGGCGCCGAGCGCCGCGGCACCGGCCGCCGCGAACGCGCCCGCCGCGAACATGATCAGAAAAAGCGTCGTCGTAAAGATCTCGGCGACCGCCAACAGCACACCCAGCACGATCCACACCACGGCGTCCACCCCACGATCGTGACACGCCGATGCACGTCCCCGCCGCCCCGCATGATCAGTAAGCTCGGGCGGACCCGCACCCGCCGAGGAGGACCGCGTGCCCCTGCTGCCCGAAACCGCCCGACAGGTCGACATCCTCGTCGCGGGGGCCCAGGCCACCGGCCGCGCGCCGTCGCTGGTCCTCGGCGTGGTCCGGGACGGGACGCTCACCCACCTCGCCGCCGCCGGTGACCACCCGCGTCCCGACGCCGACCTGCAGTACCGGCTCGGCTCGATCAGCAAGACCATGACCGCGGTGCTGGTGATGCAGCAGCGCGACGCCGGCCGGCTGACCCTGGACGACCCGCTGGAGCGGCACCTGCCCGGCACCGCGGTCGGCGCGCCGACCCTGCGGCAGCTCCTCGGGCACGCCGGTGGCCTGCAACGGGAGCCGGACGGGCAGTGGTGGGAGCGGACCGAGGGCACCGACCTGGCCACCCTGCTCGCGGCGCTGACCCCGGCGAAGATCGCCTACCCGCCGCATCGCGCCTACCACTACTCCAACCTGGCGTACGGGCTGCTCGGCGGGGTGCTGGAGCGGGTCACCGGGACGCCCTGGGCCGAGCTGCTGCGGGAGCGCGTCCTGACGCCGCTCGGCCTGACCCGCACCACCTACCACGCCACCGAGCCGTACGCCCGCGGCTACGTGGTGCACCCCTGGCACGAGACGCTGCGGGAGGAGCCGCGGACCGACACCGGGGCGATGGCGCCGGCCGGGCAGCTCTGGTCGACCATCGACGATCTGGCCCGCTGGGCGGCCTTCCTCGCGGACCCCGACCCGGCGGTGCTCGCCCCGGCGACGCTGACCGAGATGTGCGCGCCGGTGGCGATCAGCGATCTCGACTCCTGGCGCGGCGGGCACGGCCTGGGGCTGGAGCTCTACCGCGAGGGTGACCGGGTGCACGTCGGGCACGGCGGTTCGATGCCCGGGTACGTCGCGACGCTGGCGGTGCACCGGCCCAGCCGTACCGCGGTGGTCGGCTTCGCCAACTCGTACGGCCTGCGCGGCACCCACCTCGGTGGGCTGGCGCGGCAGGTGCTCACCCTGGTGCTGGACGCCGAGCCGGCGCCGGTGACGCCGTGGCGCCCCGCCGCCGCGCCGCCCCCGGCGGAGCTGACCGAGCTGACCGGCCGCTGGTGGTGGATGGGGATCGAGTACGAGTTCCGGATCGACGGCGGCACCGGCGAACTGCACGGCGGGCCGGTGGGCCAGCGGGCCCTGCGGTTCACCCGGGAGGGGCCGGACCGCTGGCGGGGCCACTCCGGCGGCCAGGACGGGGAGATCCTCACCGTCGTCCGGGACGGGGCGGGTCGGGTGGTCGCCCTGGACATCGCCACCTTCGTCTTCACCCGCACCCCCGACCAGGCCCCCTGAGCCTGCCCGGACACGCCTCGACCGAGCGTCAGGCCGGCTCGGTGACGAAGTCGATCAACCGCTCCATCGCGTTGATCAACGGGGTCTCCACGTCGGCGAAGCTGTCCACCCGGGAGAGGATGTGCCGCCACATGGCCGCCGGCTCGGCCACCCCGAGCGCCGCGCAGACGCCCTCCTTCCACGGCCGGCCGGGCGGGACCACCGGCCAGGCCGCGATGCCCAGCGCCGACGGCTTGACCGCCTGCCAGACGTCGACGTACGGGTGACCGGTGACCAGCACGTACGGCGAGGTCACCCGCGCCACGATCCGGCTCTCCTTGGAGCCGGGCACCAGGTGGTCGACGAGCACCCCCAGCCGGCGGGTCGGGCCGGGGGCGAAGTCGCGCACCTCGGCGTCGAGGGCGTCGATGCCGTCCAGCGGCTCCACCACCACGCCCTCGATCCGCAGGTCGTCACCCCAGATCCGCTCCACCAGCGCGGCGTCGTGGATGCCCTCCACCCAGATCCGGCTGGCCTTGGCGACCTGCGCCCGGACGTTGTCGACCGCGATCGAGCCGGAGGCGGTCCGCCGCCGGGCCGCCGGCACCGGGTTCCGCGCCGGCCGGCGCAGCGTGACCGGCCGGCCGTCGAGCAGGAACGCCGCCGGTAGCAGCGGGAAGTTGCGCCGCCGGCCGTGCCGGTCCTCCAGCACCACCGCCCCGGACTCGAAACCGACCACCGCGCCGCAGAACCCCGAGTCGGCGTCCTCCACCACGAGGTCGACCTCGGCGTCCACCTCGGGCGTGACCTTCCGCCGCCGCCAGTCCCCCGCCAACACGTCGTCCCCATAACGCCCCACCACGCCCACCACGCTAACCCCAGCGGCACCATCCGTCCCGCCGCCATCCCGGGGCAGGATCGCGCTGGATCCTGGAAGCAGTGGTGTCCGGGTCGGGGCGAGGCCACCACGTCCAGGAAGTGGCACGATCAAGCGCCGCGGCCGGGCCCGGCGCGGTCCGGGGCCGCACGAAGGGCTCGGATCGGGGCGTTCCGCCCAGGACAACCGCATGATCGACAGGGGCGCGGCGGGGGTGGCGCGGCAGTCGAGACAGCGACGGCGGGAAGCACGTACCCTTTCCGCATGTCCTCCCCCGCAACGGGCGCGGCCACCCTGGCCGCACGCCGGTCGAGCCGCTTCGTCGCCTGGGTGCGCGCCTGGCGCGCCGGCCTGGTGCCCTTCGACGAGGTCGCCGAGGAGATCGCCGGCGACGAGGAGCACCTGGTCGCCGACGCCCCCGGCACCTGGACGGACGTCCCGCTGCGGGACGCGCTGCCCAGCCTGGCCCGGACCTCACCCGACGAGATCCGGCTGGTGCTGCCCGCCCCCGGCGACCCGCGCGGGCTCCCCGGGCCCGGCGACTTCGCCGGGGCCGCGCTGCTCGCCGGTGAGGCCGTCGTCGCCGGCTCCCTCGGGTTCATCCCCGAGGTCCGCACCCACACCTCCGGCTCCGGGGTGACCTTCGAGACCGTGCTCTGGCGGGTCTACCCGCTGCCCGTCGACGCGCCGAAGGCGTCGCTCGGCACGCCCGGCGCGGCCGAGGCGGAGGCGGAGCTGGCCACGGCGCTGGCCGAGACGACCGCCGCGCTGACCCGGCTCGACGTGGCGCAGTGGCGGCCCGAGCTGGCCGGGGCCCTCGCCGCGCTGCGCCGCCCGGACGGCGCCACCGACCTGCCACCCGGCTTCGACCCGCGCGCCCGCCGGCTCTTCGCCCGGGCCGCGGTGCTGGACCGGGTGCTCGCCCTGGCCGGGCACAGCGCCCCCGGGGGAGCGATCAACAACTACGAGGCCCAGCAGCGCGACGCCGCGCTCCGGCCGCTCACCACCGCCTGCCGGCAGGCCCTCGTCGCCGCCTGCAACGCCCCGCTGCGCCCCTGACGGCGGCGGCGTGGGCCGCTGCCCCCGGGGATGTCAGATCTCGTCGATCAGGTCCGCGACGGAGTTGATGATCCGCGACGGCCGGTACGGGTAGCGCTCCGCCTCGACGCGGCTGCTGATCCCGGTCAGCACCAGGATGGTCTCCAGCCCCGCCTCCAGGCCGCAGAGGATGTCGGTGTCCATCCGGTCGCCGATCATCGCGGTGCTCTCCGAGTGCGCCTCGATGGTGTTCAACGCCGAGCGCATCATCATCGGGTTGGGCTTGCCGACGAAGTACGGCTCCACCCCGGTCGCCTTGGAGATCATCGCGGCCACCGAGCCGGCGGCGGGCAGGGCGCCCTCCACCGACGGGCCGGTCACGTCGGGGTTGGTGCAGATGAACCGCGCCCCGTCGTTGATCAGCCGGACCGCCTTGGTGATCGCCTCGAAGCTGTAGGTGCGGGTCTCCCCCAGCACCACGTAGTCCGGGGCGAAGTCGGTCAGCACGTACCCCACCGCGTGCAGGGCCGTGGTCAACCCGGCCTCCCCGATCACGTACGCCGTGCCGCCCGGCCGCTGGTCGGCGAGGAACTGGGCGGTGGCCAGCGCCGACGACCAGATCGCCTCCTCCGGCACGTCGAGCCCCATCCGGACCAGCCGGGCCCGGAGATCGCGCGGGGTGTAGATCGAGTTGTTGGTGAGCACCAGGAAGGGCTTGCCGGAGGCGCGCAGCCGTTTGACGAACTCCGGCGCGCCCGGCACCGGCTGGCCCTCGTGCACCAGCACGCCGTCCATGTCGGTGAGCCAGCTCTGCACCGGCTTGCGGTCATGCATCTGTTCGTCCCAGGGGGTGTCGGGGGATGGTCGGCTCAGGGCCGGCGGGCGGCGGGCACGCAGCACGGCGTGGGGCAGGTGTCCCACATCGGCAGCTCACCGAGGCGGCGACGCAGCCGCTCCCCGTCCGGCGTGGTGCGCTCGGTCACCAGCTCCCGGACCATCGCCACGAACCGCGGGTCGGTGCCGGGGGTGCCGGCCCGGACGAAGTCCAGGCCGAGCTGCTTGGCCGTCTCCAACGCCTCGGTGTCCAGGTCCCAGACCACCTCCAGGTGGTCGGAGACGAAACCGATCGGGCTGACCACCACGCCGGTCACGCCGGACCCGGCGAGCGCGGCGAGGTGGTCGTTGATGTCCGGCTCCAGCCACGGCACCTGCGGCGGGCCGGACCGGCTCTGCCAGACCAGGTCGTACGGCAGGTCGGGGGCGGCGGCCGCGTGCACCAGCCGGGCGGTCTCCGCCATCTGGGCGGTGTACCGGCCCCCGTTGGGGCCCGCGGTCGCCGCCGCCGAGTTGGGGATGGAGTGCGCGGTGAAGACCACCCGGGTGGTCTCCCGCTTCGCCGGGTCGAGCTGGGCCAGCGCGGCCCGCACGGCGTCGGCGTGTGGCTCGACGAAGCCCGGGTGGTCCCAGAACTGACGCAGCTTCTCGATCAGCGGGGCGTCCGGGCCGACCGCGGCGCGGGCCGCGGCGATGTCCTCCTGGTACTGCCGGCAGGAGGAGTAACCGCCGTACGCGCTGGTGACGAAGGCCAACGCCCGCTTCACCCCGTCGTCGCGCATCTGCCCGACGGTGTCGGCGAGCATCGGGTCCCAGTTGCGGTTGCCCCAGTAGACCGGCAGGTCGACGCCGTTGGCCGCGAAGTCCGCCCGGATCGCGGCGAGCAGCTCCCGGCACTGCTGATTGATCGGCGAGACCCCACCGAAGTGCAGGTAGTGCTCGGCGACCTCGGCGAGCCGCTCGGGCGGCACCCCCCGGCCCCGGGTCACGTTCTGCAGGAAGGGCAGCACGTCCTCGGGCCGCTCGGGGCCGCCGAATGAGACCAGCACCAACGCGTCGTACGCCATGCGTCCATTCTTGCCGGTTGGCCCGGGCACTGCGGCGACGCCCCCTGCTCCGGCCACGCGGGTCGCGCGGTCGGCGGTCGGGGACGCCGCCGGGTCAGGGTCAGGCGCCGATGGCGTGGTAACCGCCGTCGACGTGGACGATCTCCCCGGTGGTGGCCGGGAACCAGTCCGACAGCAGCGCCAGGCAGGCCCGGGCCGCCGGTTCCTGGTCGGTGAGGCTCCAGCCGAGCGGGGCGCGCTCGGTCCAGGCGTCCTCGAACTGGTCGAAGCCGGGGATGGACTTGGCGGCGATGGTGCGCAGCGGCCCGGCGGCGACCAGGTTGCTGCGGATGCCCTGCTTGCCCAGGTGCAGCGCCAGGTAGCGGGAGGCGGACTCCAGCCCGGCCTTGGCCACGCCCATCCAGTCGTAGACCGGCCACGCCTTGGTGGCGTCGAAGGTGAGGCCGACCACCGCGCCGCCGGCGGACATCAGCGGCAGCGCCGCCATGGCCAGGGACTTGTACGAGTACGTGGAGACCTGCAACGCGGTCGCCACGTCCTCCCACGGCGCGTCGAGGAACCCCCCGCCGAGGCAGCTCTGCGGGGCGAAGCCGATCGAGTGCACCACCCCGTCCAGGCCGTCGACGTGCTCGCGCACCTTGTCGGCCAGGCCGGCGAGCTGCTCCGGGTTGGTCACGTCGAGCTCGATCACCGGCGCCGGCTCGGGCAGCCGCTTGGCGATCCGCTCGACCAGGGAGAGCCGGCCGTAGCCGGTGAGCACGACCTGGGCGCCGTTCTCCTGGGCGAGCTTCGCCACCGAGAAGGCGATCGAGGCGTCGGTGATGACGCCGGTGACCAGCAGCCGCTTACCGGCGAGCAGTCCGGACATTGCAGTTTCCTCCGTCAGATCTTCTCAGTGACCCATGCCGAGGCCGCCGTCGACCGGGATGACGGCGCCGGAGATGTAGCCGGCCGCGTCGGAGGCCAGCCAGGTGACCACCCCGGCGACCTCGGCCGGGTCGGCGAACCGGCCGGCGGGGATGGCCTTGCGGTACTCGGTGCGGCGCTCCTCGGGCAGCGCGGCGGTCATGTCGGTGTCGATGAAGCCGGGCGCGACCACGTTGGCGGTGATGTTGCGGCTGCCCAGCTCACGGGTGATCGAGCGGGCCACGCCCACCAGGCCTGCCTTGCTGGCGGCGTAGTTGACCTGGCCGGCGCCGCCGTACAGCCCGACCACCGAGGAGATGAAGATCATCCGGCCCCACTTCGCCCGGAGCATCTTCGACGAGGCCCGCTTGGCGCAGCGGAAGGCGCCGGTCAGGTTGGTGTCCAGCACCCCGGTGAACTGCTCCTCGGACATCCGCATCAGCAGCGTGTCGTCGGTGATGCCGGCGTTGGCCACCAGCACCTCGACGGGGCCCAGCTCGGCCTCGACGGCGGCGAAGGCGGCGTCGACGGAGGCGGAGTCGGTGACGTCGCACTTCGTGGCGAAGAGCCCCGCCGGGGCCTCGCCGCTGCGGGTCGTCACGGCGACCCGGTCGCCCTGCTCGGCGAAGGCCTGCGCGATGGCCAGGCCGATCCCCCGGTTGCCGCCGGTCACCAGCACGGTACGGGCCACGGGTCCCCCTCTGCTCCTGATCTCTGCGTCGGTCGGAGCCTAGGCGTTACCGACAGGTAAGCGCTAACTCCGACCACGTCACCGCGGGGCCCCGAGCGTCGGATCCGGCCCCACAGCAGGAGCGACGGGGGCCGGCCCACTGGGCCGGCCCCCGCAAGCGGCGGTGTGTCAGTAGGGGTAGGGGGCGTCGTTGCCGTAGTCGAAGTACGAGTCGGCGAAGCCGCCGCTCAGCGAGTTCACGTACCAGCGGCGGACCCGGTTCTCCTAGTTCTCCGCGATTCCCGGCGTGACCGTGCCGTTGCCGTCCCAGTCCGCCGGCACCGGGTAGCTGCCCCGGTTGCCGTACTTGAATTCGAGGTCGTCGACCCCGCCGGTGAGCGAGTTCTTCAGGTACCAGCGGCGCCCGCCCTCCGGGTCGTCCGCCACGATGCCGGGCGTCCAGCTGCCGTTGCCGTCCCAGTCGCCCGGAACCGGCAGCGTGTTGGCGTTGCCGTAGCGGAAGGTGACGTCACCCACGCCCGTGGTGTTGCTGCGCAGGTGCCACCGCCGGGCACCGTCCTCGTTGGGCACGACGCCCGGGGTGAAGGTGCCGTTGCCGTCCCAGTCCCCGGCCAGCGGGACCGTGTCCGCGTCGCCGTAGTTGAAGCTGAGGTCGGCCGTCCCGCCGGAGAGGCTGTTCTTCAGGTGCTGGTGGACCTCGAGGCCGCCCGGCGGATCGACCTGACCACCCTGAGCACCGCCGAGGCCCTCGACCTGTTCGCCGCGGTCGCCCCGGCCGGGCCGGGGCGGAGCCGGCGGCCACCCTGGAGGTCGTCTCGGCCTGCGGTCACCTGCCCTTGACGCTCCGCATCGCCGGGGTACGCCTGGCCACCCGGGCCCGCAGCGCCGTCGCCGACCTGAGTCGTCGCCTGGCCGACCCGCGCCGACGGTTGGACGAGTTGCGGGTGGGTGAGCTGGACCTCCGGGCGGCCCTGCGGCCCAGCGTCGACCAGTTGTCGTCCGCCGCCGCCCGGGCGTTCCGGCTCCTGGCGCTGGCCCCGGCCCGCCCGCTGGCCCTGGGCGCCGCCGCGGCGCTGCTGGACCGGCCTCCGGCCGTCGCGGAGGACGAGCTGCTCCGGCTGGTGGACGTGAGCCTGGTCGGCACCGCCGGGCCCGGCCGCTTCCAGCTGCACGAGCTGATCCGAGCGTACGGGCGGGAGCTCGCCGAGCGGCACGAGTCGGCGCGCGAACGGGCGGCCGCGCTGGCCCGGCTGGCCGCGTCGTCGGGCGCCCGCCCCCGCTCGACGTGCGGCGGGAGAATGTGGCGGCCTGAGCGGTGGAGCCGATCGGCCGAGTGCGCGGGCGCGGGGTCCCCGTTGTACGATGATCGGCGTCTGCGGGCCGGTGTGCGGTCCGCGTTCCGGGCCCCACCGACCGCAGGAGGTGATCGCTGTGCGAGATAGCGATCCTCCCAGTCGTGGCCGGGCCGTCCGTCAGCCCCGCTGAGCCACGACTCAGTCGGCAGAGCTGACCCAGCTCCCGCTCCCCGCACCGCCTCCCGGCCGACCGCCGGGACGGCCGGCCTGCGCCGTTCCGGTCCGGAACGCGCCGCGGCGGAGCACCCCGGTCACGACTTCGTGTGCGCTTCCTGATCCAGCTCTGCGGTCCGCCCCCCGCACGCGGACCGTCCAGTCGCCACCCGGAGCCGTCCATGAGCCGTTACGTCGCCCCGCTGGGCTTCACCCTCGCCGCCGTCTGGGTGGCCGTCATCTTCATGCTGGCCGGCGGCGGTCACTGACCCCCGCCGGGCACCCGGCGTCCCCGGGTGCCCGACACCCGGGCCTCACAGCATCCGGGACGTCCAGAGCAGACTCATCCCGCCCGCGCAGAGCGCCAGCAGCAGGGCCACCCCGGCGTACCACTGGGTGACCTCGCGAGGCTCGGTGCGGAACCCGATCGAGCTCCCCATGTCCTGGTAGACCTGCTTCAGCTCGGCGACCGAGGCCGCCTCGTAGAAGTAGCCCTCGGTGGTCTCGGCCAGCTGCGCCAGCGCCAGCCGGTCCACCGGCACCCGCTGGAGCTGACCGCCGATGTCCACCTGGCCGGAGTCGGTGCCGAAGGCGATGGTGGAGACCGGCACGTTCGCCGCCTGCGCCGCCGCGGCGGCCTCCTCCACCGACCGGCCGGAGGTGCGGAAGCCGTCGGAGAGCAGCACGATCCGGGCCGGCGGGATGCCGGCCGCGCCGTCGGCGGGCACCGAACGGATCGCCTCCAGGCAGGTGAAGACCGCCTCGCCGGTGGCGGTCGCCTCGGCCAGGGTGAGCCCGTCGATGGCGGCGGTCACCGCCGCCCGGTCCTTGGTGGGGGCGACCAGCACGTTGGCCGCCTTCGCGAAGGAGACCAACCCCAGGTTGTAGCTCGCCGGCAGCTCGCCCACGAACTGCTTGGCCGCCTCCTGCGCGGCCTCCAACCGGTTCGGCGCCACGTCGTCGGCCTGCATCGACAGCGAGACGTCGATGGCGAGCATGACGGTCGCCCGTTCCAGCGGCTCCCGGGTGTCCACCGCCGGCCGGGCCATCGCGGTGGCGAGCGCCACCAGGCAGAGCAGGAACGCGGTGGCGGCGGCGTGCCGCCGCCAGCCCAGCCCCTTCGGCGCCAGGGTCCGCAGCAGGTCGACGTTGGTGAACCGCATCGCGTACGCCCGGCGGTGACGCTGCCGCCAGAGGTAGAGCGCGGCCAGGGCGAGCACCGGCAGCAGGGCCAGCAGCCACCACGGTTGCAGAAAACGGATCATCGAGTCGTCCCCCGGGTGCGGGCGTGCCGTTGCGCGGCCACGAAACGCACCATGTCCAACAGCCAGTCTCGGTCGGTACGCAGGCGCAGGTGCCCGGCGCCGGCGGCGCGCAGCTCGGCGGCGATCGCCTCGCGCTGGGCGGCGGCCGCGTCGGCGTACCGCTGGCGCAGCCGGGGATCGGCGGTCTGCACCTCGTGCAGCTCCCCGGTCTCCGGGTCGACCACCGGCAGCACCCCCACGTCCGGCAGCTCCAGCTCGCGCGGGTCGACCACCTCGATCGCCAGCACGTCGTGCCGGACCCGCAGCTTACGCAGCGGCCGACCCCACTGCTGCGGCGGCGCGAGGAAGTCGGAGATCACCACGGCCAGGCCCCGGCGGCGCGGCGGGCGGTTCAGCAGGTCCACCAGCGCGCCGAGGTCGCTGCGGCCCGGACGGACCGGGGTGCCGGCGAGCGCCCGCAGCAGGCCCTGCGCCTCCCGCCGCCCGGGCCGGGCCGGCACCCGGGTCAGCACCCCGGGCCCGGCCGGTGGCGGCGCGCCGCGCCACCGGCCCGCGGGCGGGGCCGGCTCGGCACCGGTGCCGATCACCGCCCCGATCCGGTTGCCGCCCCGGACGGTGAGGTGGGTGAGCGCCGCCGCCGCCGCGATGACCACCTCCCGCTTCAGCCAGCGTCCGGTGCCGAAGTCCAGGCTCGCCGAGAGGTCCACCGCCAGCCAGGTCTCCAGCTCCCGGTCGGCCACCGTACGGCGCACGTGCGGCATGGTCGTCCGGGCGGTGACCGGCCAGTCCATCCGGCGCACGTCGTCACCGGGGCGGTACTCCCGGGACTCCCCCGCCTCGCTGCCGGGCCCCGGCAGCAGCCCGGCGTAGTCGCCCTGGAGCAGGCCGTCGAGTTTGCGGGTGACCAGCAGCTGCAACCGGGACAGCACGGCCTCGGTGCGCTCCCCACCCGCGTCGGCCGGGCGGACGGGAGAGGTCACGGCCGCTGCCCGGGCCAGCCGGCGGCCGGCGGCGCGCTGCCCGGATGCACCGGACCGGCCTGCTGCCGCGGCGCCACCGACGGCAGCGGGATGGTCGACATGACCCGGTGCACCACGTGGTCGGCCGGCACGTCGTCGGCGAGCGCGTCGTAGCTGAGCACCAGCCGGTGCCGGAGGATGTCCGGGGCGATGTCCTGCACGTCCTGCGGCAGGGCGTAGTCCCGGCCGCGCAGCAGGGCCAGCGCCCGGGTCGCCCGGATCAGGCCGAGCGAGGCGCGCGGACTCGCCCCGTACTGGATGAGCCGGGCCACGTCCGGCATGCCGTGCTCGGCGGGGGCCCGGGTGGCGAGCACCAACCGGACGGCGTAGTCGACCAGCGCGTTGTGCACGAAGACCTGGTCGGCCCGGCGCTGGAGGGCGAGCAGGTCGTCGGTGGTGAAGACCTGCGCCGGTTCGGGCGGGGCCACCCCCATCCGGTAGACGATCTCCCGCTCCTCCGCGTCCGTCGGGTACCCGACCACGATCTTCATCAGGAAGCGGTCCCGCTGCGCCTCCGGCAGCGGGTAGACGCCCTCCTGCTCGATCGGGTTCTGGGTCGCCATCACCAGGAACGGGTTGGGCACCCGGTGCGTCTCGCCGCCGATGGAGACCTGCTGCTCGCTCATCACCTCCAGCAGCGCCGACTGCACCTTCGCCGGGGCCCGGTTGATCTCGTCGGCGAGCAGGAAGTTGACGAAGACCGGCCCCAGCTCGACGTCGAACTTCTCGCTGGACTGCCGGTAGATCCGGGTGCCCATGATGTCCGCCGGGACCAGGTCCGGGGTGAACTGCACCCGGGCGAAGTCGCCACCGACCACCTTGGCCAACGTCTCCACGGCCAGCGTCTTGGCCACGCCGGGAACGCCCTCGAGCAGGCAGTGCCCGCGGGCGAGGAGCGCGACGAACATCCGCTCCACCATCCGGTCCTGCCCGACGATGACCCGTTTGATCTCGAACAACGCCCGTTCCAGCAGGCTGGCGTCCTGCGCCGGTGTGATCACCGGCGGGGGTGTCTCCGGGGCCGCCCCGTTCGGTGTCGGGGCGTCGGGCGTGGTCGGCTGGGCCACCGGTCCTCCAGCAAGATCGGTCGTCGCGGCTGGTGCGTGTCAAGACTCGCATGCCCGGCCGAGTGCCGACGCGGGGAGAAGGCGATTTGCGGCGCGACGTCCGGTTGGCCGAATCGCTGAACGAGGGTGGACACGAAGGGGTCCGCAACGTGTACGATTCACCCCGTCGCCGGGCGGCTCCCCCCGTGGCCGCCCGGCGCTCAAGCTTCCGGCACCCCGGCCTAGACTGCCCCGGGTGACCGCTCCCACCCCCGCCGACGAGGCTCCGATCTGTTCGTCCCGTGGGTGCCGCGCTTCCGCCGTCTGGGCGCTGCGCTGGAACAATCCCCGCCTGCACGACCCGGACCGGCGCAAGACCTGGCTGGCCTGCCCGGAGCACCGGGTCTCCCTCGGCGACTTCCTCGACGCGCGGGGCTTCCTGCGCGAGGTCGCTCCCCTGCCCGGATCGCCTACGCTCGAAGGGTGAACGCGCACAGCGGACGTACCCGGTGACCGACCCCGAACCGCCCCGGCCTCCGGTCAGCGCCCTGGAACCCTGGCCGGACACGGTGCGGTGGCAGTCGATCTCGCACGACCTGATCTGGGTGGAGCTGCTCCGGCTCGCGGCCGGACTGGCGGTGCTGCTCACCGGGCTGGGCCTGGGCTGGGCCTTCAGCGGTCACTGGCTCTTCGGCGCGGCGCTCGGCGCGGTGGTGCTGCTCAGCGTCTGGCGGGCGGCGGCGATCGTCCGGGCCGTGCACGCCTGGGGGTACGCCGAGCGGGAGGACGACCTGCTGGTGCGGCACGGGCTGCTGGTCCGCCGACTCTCCATCGTGCCGTACTCGCGGATGCAGTTCGTCGACGTCAGCGCGGGGCCGCTGGAGCGGGCCTTCGACCTGGCCACGGTGCAACTGCACACGGCCGCGGCAGCCAGCGACGCCCGGGTGCCCGGGCTGCGGCCGGCCGAGGCGGCCCGGCTGCGCGACCGGCTCACCGCGCTCGGTGAAGACCGCGCGGAGGGGTTGTGACCGACGGCCGTGGCCCGGTGCCGGCCCGACCCGACACGGGTCCGCAGCCGGTCGGGGCGGAGCCGCCCGCTCCACCGGGCGCGCCGCCGCCGGCACCGGCGGACGCGCGACCACCCGACCCGACCGACGGGCAGCCGCCCGGGCCGGTTGGTCCGGGGCCGTACCGCCCGACGGGCGGGCAGCCGCCGGCACCGATCAACGCCGAGCAGGCCGGGCCGGTCGGCGCGGAGCGCCACGGCCCGACCGGCGGGCAGCCGTCGGGCCCGACCGGCGCGGAGCCGCGACAGCGGCTGCACCCGCTCAGCCCGGTGCTGCACGGCGCCAAGTCCCTGGTGGTGGTGATCGCCGGGCTCTCCTGGTCGACGCTGTCCCGGGTGGGTTTCGGCTGGTTCGCCGCGATGGCGACGGCGCTGGCGCTGGGCGCCACCGTGCTCGCGGTGATCAGCTGGTGGAACACCGGCTACCACATCGTGGGGCGGGAACTGCGGGTGCACGAGGGGCTGCTCTGGCGGCGTACCCGGGCCATCCCGCTGGAACGCCTCCAGGCCGTGGAGGTGGTGCGTCCGCTGCTCGCCCAGCTGACCGGCCTGGCCGAGCTGCGCCTGGAGGTGGTCGGCGGCGGCCGTACCGAGGCGCCGCTGGCGTACCTGAGCGTCGCGGACGCCGAGCTGCTGCGGCACCGGCTGCTCGCGGTCGCCGGCCGGGTGCCCGGCGGGGAGGTCGCCCCGGCCGGTGCGCCGGCGGGGCCGCCGCCGGAGCCGCCCGGTCGGCCCCTGTACGCGGTGCGCAACGCCGACGTGCTGGTCAGCCAGCTGCTCACCCCGCAGGCGTTCCTGCTCCCCTTCGGCGTGGCGTTCGTGGTGATGCAGTTCCTGTCGCGGGGCTCCTGGTCGTTCATCGCGGTGGCCAGCACCCTGACCGCGATGGCGGGTGTCCTCCTGCAACCGGCCCGCCGGGTCCTCGACGACTGGAACTTCCGGCTCGACCGGGAGTCCGACCGGCTCCGGGTCCGCAACGGGCTGCTGGAGACCCGGGTGCAGACCGTGCCGCTGGACCGGGTGCAGACGGTCGGGGTGACCTGGCCGCTGCTCTGGCGGGTGAAGGGCTGGCTGCGGCTGCGGCTGGAGGTGGCCGGCTACTCCGGCGGCGAGCCGGACGATCGCAACCGGCCGGACCGGCTGCTCCCGGTGGGGGACCTGCCCACCGGCGAGGCGATCGTCGCCGAGGTGCTGCCCGGGGTACGGCTGGCGGCGCTGCCGCTGACGCCACCGCCGGAGCGCGCCCGCTGGCGGCGGCCGCTGAGCGTACGGGTGCTCGGCGCGGGGCTGGGCGAGCAGGTCTTCACCGTCCGGTACGGGCTGCTCACCCGCCAGCTGGCGATCGTGCCGTACGCCCGGATCCAGAGCGTGCGGGTGGTGCAGGGGCCGGTGCAGCGGCTGCTGCGGCTGGCGACGGTGCACGCCGACACGGCGGGCGGCGCGGGCGCGGCGGCGTACGACCGCGACCTGTCCGAGGCGTGGGCCCTCGCCGCGGAGCTGACCGCCCGGTCGCACGCGGCCCGGCGTCACCGCTGACCGCGGCCCCGCGCGGGCCGGCGGCGACGAACGTCGCCGGCACCGATCGGGGCCGCCGGGCCGGTGGCCGCCTCAGCGACGGACCGGCGTGGCCGGCTCCCCGGCGGGACGGGACGGGACGGTCTCCTCGACGGGCGCGGTGGCCTCGACGGGGGCCTCCTCGGCGGAGGGGACCTCGGCCGGCGGGCGGCGGCGCGCCTGCCGGGCCGCCCACCACCGCTCGGCCAGCCCGACCACCAGGAAGGTCATCCCCACGTACGCCCAGCCCACCAGCACGTCGATCACGTAGTGCTCGCCGGAGTAGACCAGGGTGAAGGTCATCGCCAGCGGGTACGCCAGCAGCAGCGGCCACCACCGCCTGCGGGCGGCGCGCAGGAAGAACAGCACCACGAAGAGCGCGAACGCGGTGTGCAGCGAGGGCATCGCGGCGACCGGGTTGGACGCGATCTGACCGGCGTTGAGCAGGTTGCCGGCGCCGTGCATGCCGAACGCCTTCCACCCGCGCGTGGAGATCCGGGCCACCTCGGTGAGCAGCCCGTTCTGCGCCGCCCACCAGGGCGGCGCCGCCGGGTAGAGGAAGTAGGTGACCAGCCCGGTGGCGCAGAGGAAGCCCCAGCGCCGCATGAACGCGGCCCACCGCCCCCGGTCCCGCAGCCAGAGCACCGCGGCGGCGGCCAGCGCCACCACGAAGTGCGAGAAGTAGACCCAGCTGACCAGCACGTCCCACCAGTGCACGTCGGGCCGGTAGAGGCGCTCCTGGAGCCAGACGGTCGGCACCTCGCCGCCGGTGGCCCAGCCGAACATGAACCGGTCGGCGACGATCAGCTCGTAGGCGTGCGGGGTCGCCCCGTTGTCGGCGAACCCCCGGGAGAGGTTGTACGCGGCCAGCAGCAGCACCACCGGCACCCAGTCCCGGGCGAAGCGCAGGTGGCTGCGCCACGGCCGGGACGAGTTCCAGGCGACGGTGGCCGCCCAGATCCAGAGGAACGCGTACGCCGGGTCGGTGGGCAGGCCGATCCCGAGCCAGGCGGCGACGAAGGCGACGCCCCAGACCGCCATCGCGGTCACGCGGCGGCGCCCGCCGTCGGGGGACGCGGGGGGTCCGGTCGGGGCGGGGGGCTGGGGGTCAGTCACGACGGCCATCGCGGTCAAGGTTAACGGCGGGCGACGGATCGACCCACGCCGACCACCGTTCCCGGCTCCGCCGCGGCCGTCGAGGGTCGGTGGGTTCGCCGCCGCCGGCGCCCCGGGCCGCCGCGCAACACCTAGGCTGAGCGCATGCAGGAGCAGCCGGACCTTCCCTTCCCGCCCGGGCTGACCGCCCGGGTCGAGCTGACCGTCAGCGACGCCGACACCGCGCAGGCGGTGGGCTCGGGAGACGTGCCGGTGCTGGGCACGCCCCGGGTGCTCGCCCTGGCCGAGGCGGCCACCGTGGCCGCCACCGCCGGCCGGATGCCGGCCGGGTCGACCACCGTGGGGGTCCGGGTCGAGCTGGAGCACCTGGCCGCGACGCCGGTCGGGCGGACGGTGGTGGCGCAGGCCCGGCTGGCCGAGGCCGACGGCCGGCGGCTGGTGTTCGAGGTGACGGTCACCGACGGCGGCGAGCAGGTGGCGCGGGGCCGGGTGGAGCGCGCGCTGGTCCACCGGCAGCGCTTCGTCGAGCGTGCGGTGCGGGCCTCATGACCGCCCGGTTCGTCGAGGTCGCCGACCGGGTCCACGTGCTGCGCGAGCCGCTGCTGGAGGTGAACGTCACACTGGTGGTCGGCGACGGCGAGGCGCTGCTGGTCGACAGCCTCTCCACCGCCGGGCAGGCCGCCGAGCTGGCCGCCGCCGCCCGCGCGGTCACGCCGTACCCGTGGACGGTGGTCAACACCCACCACCACTTCGACCACTGCTTCGGCAACGCCGCCCTCGCCGCCGACCCGCCCCGCCCGGTGTACGCGCACGAGCTGGCCGCCGCCGCGCTGCGCGAGCGACCGGACCGGCTGCGCCGGGAGGCGTACGAGGAGCTGCGGGACGAGCGGCCGGCGCTGGCCGCCGAGGTCGCCGAGACCGTGCTGCTGGCCCCGACGCACACCGTGCACACCGAGACCGTCCTGGAGATCGGGGGCCGGCGGGTGGAGCTGCGCCACCCGGGACGCGGTCACACCGACGGGGATCTGGTGGTGCGGGTGCCCGACGCGGACGTGCTGGTCGCCGGGGACCTGGTGGAGCAGAGCGGGCCGCCGGCCTTCGAGGACTCCTACCCCCTCCAGTGGCCGGAGGCGATCGCCGAGCTGCTGCGGCTCACCACGCCCGCGACGGTCGTCGTGCCCGGGCACGGGGACCCGGTCGACGCCGCCTTCGTCCGGACCCAGCACGCCCAGCTGGTCGAGCTGGCCTGGCTGATCCGGGCCGCGCACACCGCGTCCGCCCCGCCGGAGCGGGTCGCCGCCGACGCCCCCTTCGGCGCCCGCCCCGCCCTCACCGCCGCCCGCCGCGGCTACGCCGAACTGGACGGCACCGCCTGACCCCGGCGATCCCGCACTTTCGGGGCCGACCTACGGCTTCGGCCGGGGCCACCCCGCGGGTTCAGGCTGTGTAGCGGCGGAGGACCTCGGCGCGGGTGGGCATGGAGACGGCGCCGCCGGGTGACTCGCAGACCAGGCCGGCGACCCGCAGCGCGAACGCCACCCGCTCGTGCCACCCGGTCGGCGTGCGGGGCTCGCCGTCGACCAGCAGCTCGGCGATGAGCGCCGCCATCACCGAGTCACCGGCGCCGGTGGCGTCGACCGCGCGCACCTTCGGCGCGGGCACGCGTACCGGATCGGCGCCGGCGGGGGCGACCACCGCGCCGTCCGCGCCGAGGGTGACCACGACCGTGCCCGCGCCCAACTCCCGCAGGTACGCGGCGACCCCCTCGACCGGCTCGCGGGGATAGAGCAGCTCGGCGTCGGCGGCGCTGAGCTTGACCAGGTGCGCCCCGGCGGCGAACTCGGCGACCACCTCCCGGAGCCCGTCCAGCGCCGCCGGGCCGTCGAGCAGCCGGGGACGGACGTTCGGGTCGAAGACCCGCAGGCCGGGACTGAGCGACCAGGCCCGGCGGGCGGCGGCCAGCGCCGGCGGGCAGAGCAGCACGATCGAACCGCAGTAGACCACGTCGGCGCCCTCGACCAGGGCGAGGTCCAGGTCGTCGGCGGTGAGCAGCCCGTAGGAGGGCGGGTCGCCGTAGAAGCGGAAGTCCGGTTCGGGGCCGGCGTGGGTGGTCACCGCGAGGGTGGTGGCGGCGCCCACGGTGACCGCGCCGGCCAGCCCCACCCCGGCGTCGCGCAGGAAGGCCCGGATCCGGTCGGCCAGCACGTCGTCGCCGAGCGAGCCGACGAACTGCGCCGCGCCGCCGAGCCGGGACACCCCGACCGCGACGTTCAGCGGGCCCCCGCCGATCTCCTGCCGGAACACGGGCCGCCCCTCGCACTCGCCGTCGAGCAGGTCGACCAGCGCCTCGCCGAGCACCACCGCGTATCCCACGTCGCCTCCACTTCACCGAACCTGTCGGTCCAGGTTGGCACAGTGCCCGCCCCGGCACGCCACCGTCCCCTCATATCGAGGCTCACCTATTGCATCGATCTTCGGGCCGTGGTGGGATGACGCTGCCGGACGGGCGCGGGGGCTGCCGCGCTCACCGGCCAGGGTGGGAGCCGACGCGAGGGGCACCGGTCCGCCGGACGCGGACCGCAGGCGGCGCGCGTCCCCCTTCAGAGATCCGGGGCCCGCCGCGACGCCGCGCTCGTCGCATCCGCTCGTCACAGCGGGGCCGGCCGTGCCGCCCGCCCCGCGGGTCAGGAGAACCCCGTGATCCGTTCCCGTACGGCCGCGTTGCTCACCGCGGCCGCCACCCTCACCCTCGGCGCGGTCGCGCTGACGTCCGGCCCCGAGCCGGCCGCCGCGCACGGCGCCGCGATGACCCCGGGCAGCCGGACCTACCTGTGCTGGAAGGACGGTCTCACCGCCACCGGGGAGATCAAGCCGGTCAACCCGGCCTGCTCGGCCGCGGTGGCGCAGAGCGGCGCCAACTCCCTCTACAACTGGTTCAGCGTGCTCCGCTCGGACGCCGGCGGCCGGACCGTCGGCTTCATCCCGGACGGCAGGCTGTGCAGTGGCGGCAACCCCGGCTTCGCCGGGTACGACCTGGCCCGCACCGACTGGCCGCTGACCCACCTGACCGCCGGCGCCCGACTGGACTTCCGGTACAGCAACTGGGCCCACCACCCGGGCACCTTCTACTTCTACGTGACGAAGGACAGCTGGAGCCCGACCCGGCCGCTGGCCTGGAGCGACCTCGAGGAGCAGCCGTTCCTGACGGTCACCAACCCGCCGCAGCGTGGCGCGGTGGGCACCAACGACGGGCACTACTACTTCAGCGGCAACCTGCCGTCGGGCAAGAGCGGGCGGCACATCGTCTACTCGCGCTGGGTCCGCTCGGACAGCCAGGAGAACTTCTTCGGCTGCTCGGACGTCACCTTCGACGGCGGCAACGGCGAGGTGACCGGGGTCGGTTCCGGCGGCACCCCGCCGCCGAGCCCCACCACGCCGCCGCCCACCCCCACCACGCCGCCGCCGAGCCCGACGACACCCCCGCCGAGCCCGACCACACCGCCGCCGCACGGCGGTGACTGCATGGCCGTCTACAAGGTGGTCAGCGCCTGGCCCGGCGGGTTCCAGGGCGAGGTCATGATCATGAACCACAGCACCCGGACGTACGGCGGCTGGACGGCCACCTGGACCTGGCCCAGCGGTCAGCAGATCAGCAATCTCTGGAACGGCACCGCGAGCACGGCCGGCTCGGCGGTCACCGTGGCCAACGCGGCGTGGAACGGCACGATCGCCCCGGAGGGCACCACCACCTTCGGCTTCACCGCCACCACCACCGGCGCCAACACCCTGCCCACCGTCACCTGCACCGGTCGCTGACAGACCCTCGACACCGCTGAAACGATCAAGAGGTTTGCGTCACCGGAGCGGACTCCGGCCGACGCAAACCTCTTGATCACCAGCAGTGGGCGCGCTGGGCGCGCGGGCGCGTGGACGTCAGCGGACCATGCTGCCGACCACGGGCTTGGTGAGCAGGGCGGACTGGTTGCGCTGGATGCCCGGGTCGAGGGTCTTGGCGACGAAGATGGCGTGCCAGACGCAGAAGATCAGCACGGTCCACACCTTGCGGGAGTGGTCCGCCTCCTCCCGCTTGTGCTCGTCCAGCAGCCGCAGCGCGTACGACAGGTCGATCAGGTCGCCCGCGCCGGAGGTGGCGATGACGTGCCGGGCCCACTCGTACATCTCGCCGCGCAGCCAGACCCGGGTGGGGGTCGGGAAGCCGAGCTTCTTCCGGTTGACGATCGCCGGCGGGACCACACCCTGGAGCGCCTGGCGCATGGCGTACTTGGTGGCGTCGGAGCGCGGCGGGAGCTTCAGGTCCACCGGGATCTTCGCCGCCACGTCGAAGACCTCGCGGTCCAGGAACGGCACCCGGACCTCCAGCGAGTGGGACATCGAGATCCGGTCGGCCTTGACCAGGATGTCGCCGCGCAGCCAGGTGTAGAGGTCGACGTACTGCATCTTGGTGACGTCGTCGAGCTCGGTGCACTCGGCGTAGATCGGCGCGGTGACGTCGGTGTAGCGCACCGCCGGGTCGTACCGGCGCAGCAGGTGCTGCTTCTCCTCCTCGGTGAACATCCGGGCGTTGCCGTAGTAGCGCTCCTCGATCGGGGTGGTGCCGCGCTCCAGGAAGCTCTTGCCCTTGACGCCCTGCGGGATCGCCTTGGAGACCGCCCGCAGCCCCTTCTGCACCCCGCCCGGCAGGCCGTTGACCGCCCCGAGGGAGAGCGGCTCCCGGTAGATCGTGTAGCCGCCGAAGAACTCGTCGGCGCCCTCACCGGAGAGCACCACGGTGACGTGCTCGGCGGCCTTCTTGGCCACGAAGTAGAGCGGCACCAGCGCCGGGTCGGCCACCGGGTCGTCGAGGTGCCAGACGATCTTCGGGAGCGCCTCGATCATGTCCTGCGGCCCGATCTTGGTCGGGATGGTGGTCACGTCGAGGTGCCGCGCCGAGTCCTGCGCGACGTCGATCTCCGAGTAGCCGGGCACGTCGTACCCGACGGTGAAGGTGAGGATGTTCGGGTTGAACTCGCGGGCCAGGGCCACCACGGCGGTCGAGTCGATGCCGCTGGACAGGAACGAGCCCACCGGCACGTCCGAGCGCATGTGCATGCGCACGCTCTCCCGCAGCGTCTCCCGGATCTCGTGGTAGAGCTTCTGCTCGTCGGGGACCGGGGCGGGGCGGAACACCGGGCGGTACCACCGGCGCACGTCGAGCCGGCCGCCCGGCGACCAGGTCAGGTACTCACCCGAGCCGATCCGGCTGATCCCCCGGTGCAGCGTGCCCGGCTCCGGGACGTACTGGAGGGTGAGGTAGTGGCTCAGGTTGGCCGTGTCGATGCCGGCGTCGCCCTGGTAGTAGGAGTGCGCGAAGGGCAGCAGCGCCTTCTTCTCCGAGGCGAGGTAGAGGCCGTCCTGGGTCTCCAGGTAGTGCAGCGGCTTGATGCCGAAGTAGTCCCGGGCACCGAACGCGCGGCGCTCCTGCCGGTCCCAGATGACGAAGGCGAACATGCCGCGCAGCCGGGTGAGCACCTGCTCGCCCCAGTAGTGGTAGCCGGCGACGATCACCTCGCCGTCGCCAGCCGTGGCGAACTGGGCGCCGTAGCTGCGTACCAGTTCGTCGCGCAGCTCGATGTAGTTGTAGATCTCACCGTTGAAGGTGAGCAGGTAGCGGCCGTCCGCGTAGGGCAGCGGCTCGTGGCTGGACGCCACGTCGATGATCGCCAGACGCTTGTGCGCGAACACGCCGTCCGCGTACCGGCCGGAGGCGTCCCCGACCACCTCGACCCCGGTCTCGTCCGGGCCGCGGTGGTGCAGGCATTCCAACGCCCCGGCGATGTTGTCGCGGTGAGCGGCGGCGTCGCCGCGCGCACTGAAGAAGGCCAGGAGTCCGCACATGGTGGTCATCTTTTCACGCGCCCCATTCGGACGTTGTGGCACCGCTGGCTCTTTCCCTCTACACCCTGCCGAGGTGGCCGTCGGGGCACCGCAGGCACTCCTTGCCCGCAGACGCGCGGTACCGTCTGGACCAGCGACGAGGCGGAGGGAGCGGTCCATGACCGAGGAACGTGGCAAGCCGGCGGACGGCACCGAATCGCACGACCCGGACTTTCCGGAGGCCTTCCTGGCCTTCATGCGCCAGGGCTGGCGGGACACGACCCTGCCGGTCGGGCCCCGCCCGGAGGTGCCGAACTACGCCAAGCGGCGGGCCGCGCTCTCCGCGGCGTTCCCGGGCGAGACGCTGGTCGTCCCCACCGGCGGCGAGAAGGTACGCGCCAACGACACCGACCACCCCTTCCGGCCGGGCAGCGACTTCGCGTACCTGACCGGTGACCACGACCCGGACAGCGTGCTGGTGCTCCGGCCGAACGGCTCCGGGCACGACGCCACGCTGTACATGCGGCCGCGGTCGTCCCGGCAGACCGACGAGTTCTTCCGCAGCCGGCACGGCGAGCTGTGGGTGGGCCGTCGGCACACCCTGGCGGAGAAGTCGACCGAGCTGGGCCTGCCCACCGAGGACCTGACCGAGCTGGACGCGGCGCTGGCCGGGCTGGCGCCGGGGCGGACCCGGGTGTTGCGCGGTTTCGACGCCCGGGTGGACGCGGCCGTGCGCCCCTGGGACGGCGCCCGTGCGGAGGGGCAGCCGGCCCGCGACCGCGAGCTGGCGATCGCGATCTCCGAGCTGAAGCTGGTCAAGGACGAGTGGGAGATCGCCCAGCTCCAGCAGGCCGTGGACGCGACCGTACGCGGCTTCGAGGACGTCGCCCGGGCGCTGCCGGCCGACCGGAGCGTCTCCGAGCGGCTGCTGGAGGGGATCTTCGCGCTGCGCGCCCGGCACGACGGCAACGACGTCGGGTACGGCTCGATCGTCGGCGCCGGTGAGCACGCCACGATCCTGCACTGGGTGCACAACCACGGTGCCACCCGTCCGGGCGAGCTGCTGCTGATGGACATGGGGGTGGAGAACCGCCACCTCTACACCGCCGACGTGACCCGGGTGCTGCCGGTCGACGGGCGGTTCACCCCGTTGCAGCGCCAGGTCTACGACGCGGTGTACGCCGCCCAGCAGGCCGGCATCGACGTCATCAAGCCGGGGGTGGCGTTCCGGGACGTGCACCAGACCTCGATGCGTGTGCTCGCCGAGGCGCTGAAGGACCTCGGCCTGCTGCCGGTGAGCGTGGACGAGGCGATGGACCCGGCCTCGACGATCTACCGCCGGTGGACCCTGCACGGCACCAGCCACATGCTCGGCATCGACGTGCACGACTGCGCGAACGCCCGCAAGGAGCACTACCGCGACGGCGCGCTGGGTGAGGGCTACGTGCTGACCGTGGAGCCCGGTCTCTACTTCCAGCCGGAGGACGAGCTGGTCCCCGAGGAACTGCGCGGCATCGGCGTCCGGATCGAGGACGACATCCTGGTCACCGCGACCGGCTCGGTGAACCTCTCGGCCGGGCTGCCGCGCCGCTCCGACGAGGTGGAGACCTGGCTGGCCGAGCAGCGCGAGGCGGGTCCGCGGCTGCCGGGCTGAGTCGAAGGTACGACCGCCGCGGCGGGCCCGCCGCCGGGTGCGACGTTCCGACGTCTGTCGCCCCGGCGCGGGATCCGTCGGCGTCTGAGTCCCGGCTCCCTTCGTTCCCCCGCGGGCCGGGCGTCCCGTCGGTGTCCACCACGGGATGCCTGCCGGCTTTTCTCGGATTCGTCCGTGTCGCCGACGGTTCTTCCCTACCGTGGTTTTCGGAGGTCGCAAGCGATCCCCCGGTCGGCCCCAAGGCGCGCTCGCGTCCGGTCCGCCCCCGGCGGGCGACGACCCGATCGCCGCCGGGGCCGCCGAGGCCGGCACGGGCCACCCCCGGACCCATGTTCGGCTGCTCCGAGGCGACGGGTGAGCGGCTGATCCACATAAACGGGCTGGGCTCCGGCACCGCATGGTGCCAGGGGCCCTCCCCTTTTTCCGCCGCCTGACGGCGCGGTCCTGGGCCCGGGTCCGGGTCACTTGCCGCTTGGAGGGGCATCGTGGGCAGACGCCACGAGTCGTCCCAGACCCGGCCGCACCCGGTTCGGATAGGCCTGAGGCGCAGAAAGCAGGCTTATAGCAGGTGAAGGTTACCCTGCGGCCGAAACCCGGAAGCCGCTCCGATCGAACGTGAAACCTCCTAACGTTTGGCGTGGCTCGTCTTCCAGAGCCGACCGGAAGGGAGAGGGAACATGTCGAAGAGGTTTCTGGCCAAGCTCGCCGGTGGGGTCGCCCTGGGCAGCGCCGCCCTGCTGCTCAGCGCCCCCACCGCCGCGCTCGCCGCGTCCGACGACGACTACAAGTACCGGGTGTCGGACCGCGACGGGGTCGTCTGCGGAAACAACGACCAGTTCAACAAGGTGATCGTCGCCAACATCATCAGCGGCAACGACATCGAGGACAGCGACGTGGAATTCAACCAGCGCGCAGAGGCTGACGCGGACAACGACAGCCGTCAGGCCAGGGTCATCTGCTTCCGTGACGTCGACGTGGAGGTGGACGTGGACCGGCGGGGCCGGGGCCCGCTCCAGCCGCTCGAGGGTCTTCGCGGCGAGTGACGAGGGCGTGTGCTCCGACACCGGCACCGGTGCTGTGACGGCGGCCGAAGCCGGCCGGGTGGACAGGAGCGCCAGCGGCACGTCACGGTTCCCCGTGGCGTGCCGCTGGTCCCGTCCTGGCCGTCCGTAGCCTCCGCTCGCATGACCCGGAATCTCGGGCGGAGCACCTCGCGCCTCCGGTCTCAGGTGGCCCGGCCCGCGGCCAGGGTCGCGAAGACCACGATGTTGTCCTTGTACGCCTTCGCCGCCTTGTCGTAGGCGCCACCGCAGGTGATCACCCGAAGCTGCGCCTTGTCGGTGTGCTGGTAGACCTCAGCAGGAACTTTGCTCTTCGGGTAGCGGGCCACCCCGTCGACGGTGAAGCGGGCCTTCTTGCCGTCCTTGCGGAGCACCTCGATGGTGTCGCCCTTTTTCAGCGCGCCCAGCCGGAAGAAGACCGCCCGCCCGGTGACGCGGGAGTCGACGTGGCCGACCACCACCGCCGTCCCCGCCTCGCCGGGGCTCGGGCCCAGCTTGTACCACCCGGCCGTTTTGGGCTGTTCCGGTGGCGGGACCGCGATCTGCTGGTGCCGGTCCAGCCCGAGAGCGGTCGTCGGCGCGTCGACACCGATCCGCGGGATCCTGATGCGGCTGGGTTGCGACCGCGGCATCCCGGGCGACGTCGGTGCGGGGCGGGTCGCGGCGGACCCGCGGTCGTCGCCGCGATGACCGCGAGCACCCGGAGCCTCACCGACGGCCGCCCCCGGGGCCGGCGACGTGTGGGCTCCGCTCGGCGTCGGGCCCGGTGTGGCAGATCCGTCGGCCACCGAAGGGGGCAGGAACGACGGTGCGGCCGCGGGGTCGGGCTGTGGCGGCGGGACCGGATCGGGAGCCGTCACCGCGAGCCCGACGAGTCCACCACCGGTGAGCGTGATCAGGACGAACAGCGCGAGGCCAGCGGCACGCCACGGGAAACCGTGGCGGCCGCTGACACTCCTGGCCGCATCAGGCGACGGTGCCATTGGCGGACCGTCGGCGCAGCAGCGCGAGACCACCGAGCACGCCCACGCCCATCATGCCGGCACCGGTAGCCGTCAAAGCACCGGTGTTGCTGTCGGCGAACGCGCCACCGTCACCGGCCGCGACGCCCCCTGCCCTCGGCAGCACCCATGCCCCGTCCGGACCCGCGTACGCGCCGCCCGCTGCGGGGAGGCGGCCGGCACGCTGGCCCGTCGGGGAGGCAAGCCCGCCGAGGCCGGCCTGGGCCATCCTGAGGATGTCGTCGAGCAGCTCCGTCTCCACGTTGACGTCCACGTCGAGGTCACGGATGCAGACGACGAGGGCCCGGGCCCCGGTGTTCGTCGCCGAGCCGGCCGCGTTCTGGTTGAAGACGACGACGCTGTCCGTGATGGTGTTGTCGCTGACGATGTTCTGGACCCTCAGCTCGTTGGCCTGCTCGTTGGTCGCGCAGATGACCCCGTTGCCCTTCTTGTCGCGCAGCTTGAACGTCTTGGGCTTGTCGTCCTTCTTCTTCGACTTCTCCCCCTTGGAGTTCTCCCCCTTGGAGTCCTCCCCCTTGGAGTCCTCCCCCTTGGAGTCCTCCCCCTTGGAGTCCTCTCCCTGGTTCGAGGGCTGGGGATCCTTGCCCGGGTCGGTCGCGGCGAGCGCGCTGGCGGGTGCGGCGAGCACCACGGCCACGCTGCCCAGGACCAATCCACCGGCGAGCTTGGTCAAAAACCTCTTCGACATGTTCCTCACTCCCTTCTGGTCGGCTCAGCGGAGAGCCACGACGAACGTTAGGTTGTTTCATGCCGGATCGGAAGTTTTTCCGGATTTCTCTGCTCGTGCGTATCTGGTGCGATAGAAAAGCCTTTCAGGATCCGTGTGAGCGAAAGTCCGGTTCGACCTCTTCCGACGTGATCGTCCTCTGCCGTCCCCGCCCGGAGGACCACCCGCATGGGTGAGGAGATCCGCCAACGTGTGGTGCCAGGGCCGGATGGGAGGACAGCCGGGGGCGTCCCGCCCCACCGCTTCGGCTGATCACCCTCGAGTGACGTAACGGGTCGCAGCGGCAACCGGCCCCCTCCGGCGAGCGGTAGGGGGCCGTTCTGCTCCGCCGCCCGGTCCGGCGGCAGCTTCGCCAGGCCATCGGCGGGCTGCGGCGCTTCCCATCGTTGAGACACCGTTGGCGCGCCCGTCGGCATCCGCGCTGTTCGGCGCCTTCCGCCCTCACCACGGGTCTCCACACGGTTCGTGCCCGGCCCGGCCTGGGCGTCCAGATGCCGCCGTCCGCGCCCGCCCGTACCTAATGCGCGGTTTTCTCGCATACCGGCGTATGGCGAAGAAGATTCCCATACGGTGTTCTTCAGCAGCTACAACCGATTTGTAGCGGAGGTCACCTCGCCAAGGCGAAGCGACCTTTGTCTGATACCAGGAGAGGCGGAAAGCTCAGATGTCCAACTACCTTCGCAAGAGCGATGACCCGACCAGCGAGACGGACTCCCCGTTCCGCCGGCGTCGGATCTGGCTCGCCACCGGCGTTGCCGGCCTCACGGGAGTGGTCGGCCTCGCAGGCGTCGCCTACGCCACCCCCGGGGCCAACGGCGCCCATCGCTTGGCCGAGGTGAACTCGTCGACCGCCCAGCTGGCCAACGATTACGACAAGGACGACGACAAGGACAAGGACGATGACGTTCGAAAGGTGGACTGTGACGACGACGATCTGATCGAGGCCCTCGATCGGGCCAACCGGAACGATGGCGGCACGCTGAAGCTGGCCAAAGACTGCACCTACGAGCTGAACGAGTTCGACAAGAAGTCCGAGGCGGGCCTGCCCACGATCAAGGAACGGATCAAGATCGACGGCAACGGCGCGACGATCGAGCGGGAGGGCAGGGACGGCTTCCGGATCTTCCGGGTCGCCGATGGTGGTGACCTGACCCTGAAGGACCTCGCTGTCAAGAACGGCTCCGCCGATGGCGACCGCAAGGACGACAAGGACCGCAAGGACCGCAAGGACCGCAACGACCACAAGGACCGCAAGGACCGCAACGATTACAACGACCGCGACCGCAAGGACCGCAACGATTACAACGACCGCGACGACCGCGACCGCAAGGACCGCAACGACCGCGACCGCAAGGACCGCGACGACCGCAAGGACCGCAAGGAGCACAAGGGCGACGGCGGTGGCCTCCTGGTCGAGCGAGGTGGCAGGGCACAGCTGAAGGACACCAAGTTCTTCCTGAACAGCGCCGAGGAGAACGGCGGCGCGATCGCCAACTTCGGGCGGCTCGAGGTCAAGAGCAGCACGCTCGAGAACAACCACGCCGGCGACGACGGCGGCGCCATCTTCAACGCCGGCATCCTCAAGGTCGAGGGGTCCCACGACGACAAGGGTGGCGAGTCCCGCATCACCAACAACACCGCCGGCAAGAACGGCGGCGGCGTCGCCAACGGCCACGGCGAGAAGAAGGACGAGAAGAAGGACAAGAAGAAGGACGGCCGCGATCGCTTCGACGACCGCTACGACGACCGCTACGACGACGACCGCAGGGCCGGCACCGTGGAGATCGAAAAGACCTTCATCGAGGACAACTCCGCCAAGAAGAACGGCGGCGGCCTGTTCAGCAACGACGGCTTCGTCGACGTCCACTGGAGCTTCATCAAGAGCAACACCGCTGGCAAGAACGGCGGCGGCATCGCCGCCATCGACACCGTCCTGACGGTCAAGAAGAGCATCATCGAGAAGAACAAGGCCCACAAGGACGGCGGCGGCATCTACAACGTCAGCAGCGACAAGAAGAAGCACGACAGCTACCTGTCCAACAAGGACAAGGACAAGGACAACAACAAGGACGACAAGGACCGGCGCGCCTCGGCCACTGTCACCGACAGCAAGATCCTCGAGAACTTCGCGGGCCGCTTCGGCGGCGGCGTCTTCAACGGCGAACCCGCTGAGAAGAACGACAAGGACTACAACGAGAACGGCCGGGGCTACGGGTCCGACCACAAGGACAAGGACCGCTACGACTCGGACCACAAGGACAACGACCGCTACGACTACGACGACAAGGACAAGGACCGCTACGACGACTTCGCGGCCCGCCTGGCCCTGCGCGACAGCAAGGTCAAGGAAAACTTCGCCGGCAAGAACGGCGGCGGCATCTACAACAACGAAGGTAAGGTCACCCTGACCGACACGAAGGTCAAGGAGAACAAGGCCGACAACGGCGACGAGCACCACAAGATCGCCGGCGGCATCTTCAACAACGACGGCAAGGTCGAGCTCGACGACGACTCCACCGTCACCGACAACGACCCCACCAACTGCGCCAAGACCGTCGAAGACTGCTTCAACTGAGCACTCCGGTTCAACTGAGCACTTCAGCGGAGAGTAGAAGGAGTCGGCCCCCTGCCACCTCGTTGGCAGGGGGCCGATTCGTGCGAACTACTGCTGAACGAAGACCGCCACGCTACGCGCCGGCACGGTGAAGGTGCCGCTGCCGCGCTGGAACGAGGCCGTCCGCAGCGCCGGGTCGGCCGATTCGGCCAGCACCGGGTGCAGCGCCACGTCGGCGCCGCGCAGCCCGGTCAGCGTCTGCGTCGCCGTCTCCGGGGTGGCGTTGAAGACGACGGTCACCGACTTCCACCTGCCGTCCAGCCCGCGGGCGTCCAGCGTCATGGTGAGCACGCCCGGCGTCTCCTTCTCCCCCGAGAGCGGGAAGGCGACCCGGCGCTGCACCTGCTCGGCGGTGGCCAGCCCGAAGACCGGCGAGGACCGCCGGATCCGCAGCAGCTCCGCGTACCGGGCGTCGGCCAGGTTGATCGCGGCGCAGTCCGGCACCAGCTTCTCATCGGCCAGCAGCGGCTTCGCGTACGACCACTTGTCCTGGTTGTCCTGGGCCGGCGGGAGGCCGGCACCGAAGCCGTTGCCCTGAACGCAGTCCCAGCGGATCTGGTTGAACCAGTCGCCGGAGTTGTACGAGTTGCGGTCCAGCGACTTCGAGCGCAGCCGCTCCGAGCCGGTGGTGACGAACCCGGCCCCCTGCCCGAGGGCGGTGGTGGCCAGGGCCAGCACCTGCATCCGGGCCCGGTCCGTCGCCGAGGTGCCCTGCGGCAGCTTGTACGCCAGCGCGTCGTACAGGATCTCGTTGTCATGCGCGTCGACGTAGGTGACCGCCTCCCCCGGAGCGGCGGTGTAACCGGCCGGGGAGCCGTTGTAGTCCACCTGGGCCCCGGTGACCTGCCGGCCGGAGGAGTCGGTGAAGCGGTAGCCGCGCAGGTTGCCGGCGAGCCCCACCTTGATCAGGTCGTGGGCGTGCAGCAGCCGGGCCTTCTGGTCGGCAGCCGATCCGTTGACGGTGTCGCCGTTGGGGTCGGTGTACAGGCCGGAGGCGAAGCCCTGCACGCGCGGGTTGGCGTCGAACGGGCCACCGCCCCGCACCGCGTCGCGGAGCCGGTCGTTGAAGGTGCCGACGCCGGTGCCGGCCATGTTGGCCTGGGTGGCCTGCACGAAGCGGGCGTCGTTGGCGACCTCGCCGAAGTTCCAGCCCTCGCCGTACAGCAGGATCTTCTTCCCGTCCACGCCGTCGCGGGCGAGCGTGAGCCGGTCCAGCGCGGCCCGTACGGCCAGGATGTTCGCCTTCGGGTGGTGGCCCATCAGGTCGAACCGGAAGCCGTCCACCTTGTACTGCTTCGCCCAGGTGACCAGGGAGTCGACCACGAGCTTGCCCATCATGGCGTGCTCGGGGGCGGTGTTGGCGCAGCAGGTCGAGTTGGCGACGCTGCCGTCGGCCAGCAACCGGTGGTAGTAGCCGGGCACGATCTGGTCGAGCACCGACTTCGGGTCGGTCCCGGCGGCCGAGGTGTGGTTGTAGACGACGTCCATCACCACTCGCAGGCCGGCGCCGTTGACCCCGGCGACCATCTGCCGGAACTCGGTGGTCCGCTTCGCCCCGGCCGGGTCGACGGCGTAGCCGCCCTCCGGCACGGTGTAGTGCAGCGGGTCGTACCCCCAGTTGTAGCCGTCGGACTCGGCGACCGCCGCGACGCACTTCTGCTGCTCGTCGGAGTCCGGCGGCAGCTTCGCCAGGTCACAGGCGGGCTGCGCCTGGTCGGCCCGCTTCTCGGGGATGGTGGCGAAGTCGAACGCCGGCAGCAGGTGCAGGTGGTTCACCCCGGCGTCGCCGAGCGCCCTCAGGTGCTTCATGCCGGCGGTGGCCGGGTCGGTGAAGGCGAGGTAGGTGCCCCGCCGCTCGGCCGGCACCGTGGCGTCGGCGATCGAGAAGTCCCGCACCGACAGCTCGGAGATCTGCACCTTGGCCGGCGGCACCGCCGCCGGCTTGCGCAGCTTCGCCCAGCCGGCCGGCGCGAGCGACGGGTCGCTCAGGTCGACGATCTGACTGTGCGTCGAGTTCGGCGCGAGGGCCACCGAGTACGGGTCGGTCACCGCCGCGGTGACCACCTTCTGCGCCGCCGGCTGCCACGCCTGCACCTGGTAGCGGTAGTAGCTGCCGGTCCAGGACCGCGCGCCGCGCACCGACCAGACGCCGGTGCGGTCGTCGCGGCTCATCGCCACGGTCCTCGGCTGCGCGGTGGGCGAGTCGAAGAGCTGCAGCGACACCGAACGCGCCGTCGGCGCCCAGACCGCGAGGGTGGGCACCCCGCCGGCGAAGGTCGCGCCGAGCCGGGCGTCGGTGGCCCGCCGGTAGACGTCGTCGAGCACCCCGGGGATCTGCACCCCGGTCGCACCGAGCAGCGCGCCCTCGGCGTCCCGCTCGGTCACCACGAGCTGCCCGCGCAGCGCCGCCGGCACCTTGGCCAGGTCGGCCCGGTCGAGCGTGAAGGTGCGGTGTGACCACAGGTGCGGGAACGCCGCGCGCTGGGCCTCGGTGAGCCCGTTGCGCTGCGCCCGCAGCGGCAGCGAGGTGTACGTCCCGGACAGCTCGCCGTCGGCGATGCTCAGCCCGCCCGCCGGGGCGGCGACCAGGGCGTACTGCTTGCCGTCGGTCGGTCCGACCGGCCAGGCGACGGTGGACCGGTCGATCCAGTGCGCCCGCTGCCTGGTGACCTCCAGGTCCTTGGCGGGGCCGGAGGAGCTGGCCGGCAGCAGCCGGCCCTTGACCCCGCCGAGCAGCCAGACCTCCCGGCCGGCGCTGGCGAAGTCCAGCCGCTGGTCCTCGGGCTGATCCTTCTCGTCGCCGGAGTGGATGATGTAGCTCAGCCCGGTCGCCCCGGCGGCCAGTGGCACCCGGAAGACCGCGCCGTAGGAGTCGATCTTCTCCGGCTTCAGCGGGCTGGCCCAGTCGGTCGGGTTGGCGGCACCGTCCCAGAGGTGCAGGCCCCAGCCGTCGTAGTTCTTGTCGGCCTTGCGCCAGTGGATGACCGCGGTGCCCTCGTCGACGGCCGGGTCGGGCTCGCCGGTGGCGGCCTGCCGGGTCGGGTAGAGGGTCGGGTCGCCCTGCTTGACCCAGACCTCACCGGTCTGCGTCACGTCGATGGTGCGGTCGTTCGCGACGTCCTTGTTCCCGTTGGAGTCGACCACCAGGAAGCCGACCGACTTCGCGCCCGGCTTGAGCTTGACCCAGGCGAACCGGCCGTAGGAGTCCTCACCGGCGAACGGCTGCCCCTTGGGCCACTCGGTGGCGTACGCCGGGTCGATGTCACCCCAGGCGTAGAGGCCCCAGTCGTCGTATCCGCCGGCGGGCCGCTGGTAGTGCACCACCACCCAGTCCCGCGAGGCGCTCTGCGCCGGGGTGCCGACGAGCCCGGTGGACCGGGTGCTGGCGGTGCGCCCCTTGCCGTCCCGGACGACGGCCTTGTACTCGACCTTCGTGCCGCCGGCCAGGCCGGTCAGGTCGTGGTGGACGGTGTACGGCGCGGAGTGCGCACTGCCCAGCAGGGTCCACCTGCCGCCGGGGACCCGGGCGGCGAAGGTGACGGTGGCCAGCGGGTCGCCGGTCACCCGCGCGGTGACGGCGGCCCGGGTGGCGACCGGGGCGTCGCCCGGCCCGGTGAGGGTGATGCCCGGCGCGGCGGTGGCCTGCGGGATGGCCCGGCCGGCCTTCAGGACCACGGCGGACATCGGCGGCACGGTCACGCCGAGCTTGCCGTCCGCCCCGGCGGTCGGGGTGGCCGAGGCGCCGTAGATGCCGGTGAAGGTGGTGCCGGCCGACCAGGTGTCCACGGAGACAGTCTGCGCGGTGGCGGCGTTGTTCACCGCCACCACGTACTCGATCCGGTCGGCCGGGGCGATCCGGGAGAAGGCGAAGACGCCGGGGCCGTCGGCCGCGTACCGGGTGACCTGGACGCCGTCGCGCAGGCCCGGGTGGGCCTGGCGCAGCTCGCCCAGCTCGGCGATGGTGCGGTACAGCGGGTGGGTGGTGTCGTACTGGTCGCTGGCGTGGGTGCGGGTGGTGCCGATCAGGTCGTCGTCGAGGTAGTCCGCCGTCCTGCTGGCGAACATGTCCTGCCGGGCGTCCTTGTCCCCGGCGGGGCCGGTGAAGCCCTGCTCGTCGCCGGAGTAGACGACCGGCTGGCCGCGGGTGAGGAACATCAGCTGGTGGGCGAGCTGGTCGCGGCGCAGCTGGGTGGCGTCGTCCCCGCCGGCGGCGGCGATGAAGGAGCCGATCCGGCCCATGTCGTGGTTGCCGAGGAAGGTGGTCAGCCGGTTGGCGTCGGTGTCCCGGGCGGCGTAGAGGTCGTCGCGGGCGTACACGTCGGCGAGCGCCTTGGCGGATCCGGCCGCGGCGGTGTAGCCGCGGGCGGCCTCCTGGAAGGAGAAGTCGAGGGTGGCCGGCAGGCCGCCGCGCCGCACGTAGGTCGAGGTGACCTCCGGGTCGGCGCTGTAGACCTCGCCGAACATGAAGAAGTCCTTCTTGCCGGCGGCGTCGGCCGCTCGCTTGATGCCCTGGCTGAACTGCGGCCAGAAGTCGAGGTTGACGTGCTTGACGGTGTCGAGCCGGAAGCCGTCGACGCCGGTGTCGGCGATCCAGTCGCCGTAGGCCTTGGTCAGGCCCGCCACCACCTCGGGACGCTCGGTCCACAGGTCGTCGAGGCCGAAGAAGTCGCCGTACTCGCTGTTCTCACCGGCGAAGGTCGAGTCACCACGGTTGTGGTACATCGTCGGGTCGTTCAGCCACGCCGGCACCTTCACCTTGGCGTCCGCCGGGTCGGCGAAGGTGGGGGTGTACGGGCCCGCGTTCGCGTTCACCTTCGGGAAGTCGCGGCTGCCGTCGGCGTAGTTGCGGTCCTCGAACTGGCGCCCCTGCGCGTCGGTGTACGGGGAGGTCTTCTTGTCGATGTAGGCGTACTTGTCCTCGGCGTATCTGATCACGTCGGCGGTGTGGTTGACGATGACGTCGAGGTAGACCTTGATGCCCCGCCGGTGGGCGAGCTCGACCAGCTTCCGCATCTCCTCGTTGGTGCCGAAGTGCGGGTCGACCTGGGTGAAGTCGGTGATCCAGTATCCGTGGTAGCCGGCCGAGACGTCCGTGCCGCTGCCCTGCACCGGACGGTTCTTGAAGATCGGGGCCAGCCAGATGGCCGTGGTGCCGAGGCCCTCGATGTAGTCGAGCTTGTCGATCAGCCCCTTGAGGTCACCGCCGTGGTAAAAGCCCTTGTCCTTCGGGTCCAGGCCGGTGCGGAGCCGGTCGCCGGTGAGGCCGCCGGTGTCGTTGCGCCGGTCGCCGTTGGCGAACCGGTCGGGCAGGACGAAGTAGAACTGCTCGGCCCGGCTGTCGTCGGCGCCGGCGGCGAGCAGCACCTCGGCGGTGGGTTCGGAGCGCCACTGGGCCGCGCCGGTGGCGGCCAGGGGGTCGACGCCGGCGGTCCGTTCGGTCGCGCCGGCACCGAACTGGTTCACGGCGACCGGAACTCCGACGAGGGCGAGGGTGAGGGTGGAGACCAAGGCGAGCAGCGCGGTGCGAGATATCGGCGGGGGTTTCATCGACGGCCTTCCTCTGGTCGCTGATTCGCCCGCACGCTAGCTCTTGCCGAAACATTCTGCAATACCTTGCAAACCGAGTCGCAACAAAGCAGGGATCTTGCGAAACACGGCATCGTCACCGGGAGTACCGGGGGCCGGCCAGACGCGACAGTGGGGTGCGGCTCAGAGCCCGCCGCAGGCCTTGCCGTCCACCGTGCACGACGACGGACGGGTGTTCCCCCCGGTGCGGTCGACGTGGAACCGCAGCGGCACCGACGCGCCGCCGGCCACGTCCGCCCCGCTGGTGTACGTGAAGACCCCGTCGGCCATCCGGGCGCTGCCCTGCGGGGCACCCTCCACCCAGGAGGTGACCACTTCACCGCGGGGCAGCTCCAGCCGCACCGTCCACGGCCGCGCCGATGCGCCGGAGTTGGTCAGCAGCACCTCGCCGATGAAGCCGTCGCCCCAGCTCTCCAGCACCCGGTAGCGCCCGGTCACCGTCACCGTCGCCGACGGTGCGGGTGGCCGGGGCGGCCGCGGCTGGGCGCCGCCACCGCCGGAGGGCGCCGGCGCCGCGGCGGTGGGGGCCGGCGCGGTCGGGGACGGCGCGTCGGAGCGGCGCGGGGAGAGCCCCGGGGTGACCGGGGCGGGCAGGGTGGCCCCGGCCGGCGACGGCGAGGCGGGCGGCAACGGCGGGAGCGGCACGGTGGCGGCCGGCTCACCCGACCCGGCGCCGAGCCCCGTCCGCTGGCCGGCCGACGAGAGCAGCGCGACGATCAGCAGGACCACCATCACGACGACCCCGGTCACCACCACCAACCAGGGCGACGAGGCGAGCACGGTGGGGTGGCCGGATGAGGGTCGAGCGCGACGCGTGCCGGACATGCCCTCCCCCATCGGTCCCGTCCGGAGAGCGTAGCGATCTTCTGCAATGTCGGAAAGTACCGACCCATCACGAAACTGTCCTGACGGTACCGTCGGCGGTCCGCTCAGCTGAGCGTGCAGGCGGCGCCGTTGACCGTGCACTGGCCGGGCCGGTCACCGCCGCCGGAACGGCTGAAGGTCATCGACACCGTCGCGCTCCGCCCCGCCCGGAGCGGGCTCGTGCCGCGGATCACGAACCAGCCGCTGCCCTGGGTGCTCACCGACAACCCCGAGCTGGAGGACGCCTGGATGCCCTTGACGTTGCCGGTGAAGAACAGCTCCACCCGCCAGTCGAGATCGCCCCCGGTCGCGTTGCGCACGCTCAGCTCCGCGCTGAACGAGTCCCGGTCGCTGGAGGTGGCCCGGTAGTCCGCGGTCAACCGGCCGGAACCACCGACGGGAGCGGCCGCGCGGCTGCTCGGCGTCGCACCGGGCCGGCGGGAGCTGGCGCTCGCCGTCGGGGTGGCGGCCCTCGGGCTGGCCGTCCGGGACGGGCCGGCGTCCGCCGGGCGCGGTGGGCGGTCGGCGGGCGGTGTCGCGGACGAGGTCACCGAGGGCAGCCTCGGCAGGTACATCGGTGGGGCGGGATCCGGCGCCGCCTCGTGCTCCCGCCCCCGGAACGAGAGCAGGGCGACCACCAGCAGGGTGGTCAGCAGCACGACACCGAGCAGCACGACGATCCACGGCGTCGACGACAGGATGGCGGGCGCGGATCGCGCCTCCGGCCGTGGTGTCGAACGGTCGGACATGAGCCTCCCTCGGCAGAGCGGACGCGCCAGCCTAGCCACCGCAACCGGCGGATCGCAGCAGGCCCACCCCGTACGGTCCGTACGGGCGGCGGCGGCCGGAAAACGGCTGGCCGGCCGGGACCACATCGCGTGTGATGCCACCATGCCGACACTGACGCCGCCGACCGTACGGGTGCACACCAGCTTCCTCGCCGCGATGGCGGAGTTCCGGGCCGAGGGGCGCGGCGACCGCCAGGACCACACCATGGTGGGCACGGAGATCCGGGCGTACGGCGACAGCTGGCACCGCCCCGAGGTCTTCGCCCGGTTCGTCGCCGAGCTGCGGGCACAGCGCCACGAGGAGACGCCGCGCCCGCCGGGCTGGGTGCCGGACACGACACTGTGGTGGGTGGAGGGCGACGAGTACCTCGGCCGGATCTCCGTCCGGCACCGGCTGACCCCGGCCCTGCGGGAGGTGGGCGGGCACATCGGCTACGACGTGCGGGCCAGCGCCCGCCGGCGGGGGCACGCCACCGCGATGCTGCGGGCGGCGCTGCCGGTCGCGTACCGGCTCGGTATCACCTCGGCGCTGGTCACCTGCGATGTCGACAACGTGGCGTCGCGTCGGGTGATCGAGCGCAACGGCGGCGTCCTGGCCGACGAGCGGCAGGGCCGGCTCCGCTACCGGGTGCCGACCAGCGGACTCACGCCGTCCGGATGACGGTGCAGATGACCGGGCCGTCCTCGGTGGTGCGCAACAGGTAGCGGTAGCGCTCCCCGGGCACGGCCCGGCCCTGGCTGTCCAGGAACTCCCATCGCACGGCCACCATGGTCAGCAGCGCGGAGACCGGCTGGACGTCCTCGATGAGCGCGTGCGCCGCGACCAGTTCCCGCTCCTGGTAGTCGGGCGCGGCGCCGACGAACGACAGCGCGACGGCGGCCATGGTGCTGAACGAGAAGCTGTACGTGTCGGCGACCACCAGCCCGGGCAGGGCGTAGCAGCCGGCGATGGCGGGCACGTCGCCGGTGGTGAGCGCCACGCCGTACCGGTCGAAGAAGTCGGTCAGCGTGTCGAGGTCGGTGGAGGCTCTCACGCCGTGAGTGATTGCCGCCGCCGAGCTCCGGCAAACCTCAGCGCGGCGGGATGCGCACCTCGATCTCGGCGCCGAGCGTGGCGTCGCCGGCCAGGTCGAGGTCGTCACCGCTCCAGAACCGGCCCGGGTCGTACCAGTTCGGACGGCGGCCGGCGGCCAGCAGCCCCATCGCCTCGTAGGTCACCGCCACCACCTCGGCGCAGTACGCCGTCTCCAGCGCCCGGTCGCGCACCGACGCGGCGGTGGAGCCCCGCCGCCCGGGCAGCGGCAGCCGGACCTGCGGCACGCGGCCCCGGGCCCAGCGCCAGGCGAGCTGCGCGGTGGACGGGAAGGGGGTGCCGTCGAGCCGGGCGACGGTGCGCAGCACCGCCTGCTCCATCGTGGCGTCGGCGGGCGGGTCGAGCTGGCGCAGCCAGGCCCGCTGGCCGTACCGGTTGGCCCAGACGCAGACCGCGTCGCGCAGGTCGTGCAGCTGCACGCCGCGCTGGTGGGTGCCGGTCCACATGTCCGGCAGGGAGCGGCCCAGCTCGGCGTGCCACATCAGGGGCGGCATGTCCTCCAGCACCACCGCCATGCCGACGTGGTTGACCGGGCTGTTGGTGGTGAGCTGGATGGCCCGGTCGGGCACGCTGCGGCCGCGGAACACCCACACGTCTCCGGTCCGGGTCAGGTCGACGGCCTCGTCCAGGCTGATGCTCATGAACGACTACCCTAAGCCGATGCGGCAACGGATGCGGTGGTGGAAGGTGCTCGGGTTGGCCGGTCTGGCCGGGGTCGCGGCGTCCGGCGTGGTCATCGCCCGCGCCGAGCGGCGCCGCCGGGCGTACACCCCGGAGGAGATCCGGGACCGGCTGCGCGAGCGGCACGCGCAGGCCGCGGGGCGGCCGAGCCGGGCCGACGACCCGACCTGACCCTACCGCGTCAGGCCCCGGCCGACTCCGCCGCACCGCCCCGGTCGGGGTCCGCGTCGGCCCGCCGGACCGCCTCCGCCAGCACCTCGGGGGTACGACCGACCAGCGCGCTCCCGTCGTCGAGCAGCAGGATCGGGCGCTGGATCAGCGCCGGGTGGGCCACCATCGCCTTGATCCAGCGGGCCTCGGTCGCGTCGTCGCGGGGCCAGTCCGCCAGGCCCAGCGCGACGGCCGCCGGTTCCTGGGTGCGGCAGACGTCCCAGGCGCGGGCGTCGAGGCGGCGCAACACCTCGGTCAGCTCCGCGACGCTCGGCGCCTGCTCCAGGTACGCCCGCAGCCGGTACGGCACCCGGGCGGCGTCCAGGGTGGCGCGGGCGCCGGCGCACTTCGAGCACGCCGGGTTGTGCCAGATCTCCATCCCGCCATGCTGTCAGACCCCCACCTCTGCCACGGTGACCGCCCGGGCCCCGGATCCTCCATTGTCGACGCACGACGGCCACGTCCGCCCGTACGGCGTCCGACCGAGTCGTCCACGTCATCAGCTCGAAAGGACGCGACGGTGACCCTGGTCTCCCCGGGTCCGGCCGGGCGGGGCGCCCCCGACCGGAGGTTCCTGGCGGGCCCGTCCCCACCCGGCGGAGGGTCCTGGCCGCGCTGCCCGCGCCCCGGCCCGGTGTCCGGTTCGGGCGCCCTACGGCTCCGGTGTGCGGAGCGTCCCGAACCGTGACCGGAGGTTGCGTTAATAGCAAGACGGACGTACGGTTTTGTAGACAACGAGAATCGGCGGTAAGTGTCACCTAACCTGGGCGGCGCTCCGGCCGGTGCGACAGACTGCTCAGGACTACTCACGGTCGCTGGTGTGAAGGAGTACGACGTGGCGAGCCTCGACACCTTCGGTGCGAAGACCCAGCTACGCGTCGGAGACGCGAGCTACGAGATTTTCAAGATCGACAAGGTGGAGGGCCACCACCGGCTGCCCTACAGCTTGAAGATCCTGCTGGAGAACCTGCTGCGGACCGAGGACGGCGCGAACATCACCGCCGACCACATCCGGCAGCTCGGCGGCTGGGACCCCACCGCCGACCCGAGCGTGGAGATCCAGTTCACCCCGGCGCGGGTGCTGATGCAGGACTTCACCGGCGTGCCCTGCGTGGTCGACCTGGCCACCATGCGGGAGGCGGTCCGCGAACTCGGCGGCGACGCCGCCAAGGTCAACCCGCTCGCCCCCGCCGAGCTGGTCATCGACCACTCGGTCATCGCCGACCTGTTCGGCCGCGAGGACGCCTTCACCCGCAACGTCGAGCTGGAGTACGAGCGCAACAGGGAGCGCTACCAGTTCCTGCGCTGGGGCCAGACCGCGTTCAACGAGTTCAAGGTCGTCCCGCCGGGCACCGGCATCGTGCATCAGGTCAACATCGAGTACCTGGCCCGCACGATCATGGAGCGCAACGGCCAGGCGTACCCGGACACCGTGGTCGGCACCGACTCGCACACCACCATGGTCAACGGCCTGGGCGTGCTGGGCTGGGGCGTCGGCGGCATCGAGGCCGAGGCCGCCATGCTCGGCCAGCCGGTCAGCATGCTGATCCCCCGGGTCGTCGGCTTCAAGCTCTCCGGCGAGATGCCGGCCGGCACCACCGCCACCGACCTGGTGCTCACCATCACCGAGATGCTGCGCAAGCACGGCGTGGTCGGCAAGTTCGTCGAGTTCTACGGCCCCGGCGTCAGCGCCGTGCCGCTGGCCAACCGCGCCACCATCGGCAACATGTCCCCCGAGTACGGCTCCACCGTCGCGATCTTCCCGATCGACGCCGAGACCATCCGCTACCTGGAGCTGACCGGACGGGACGCCGCGCAGGTCGCGCTCGTCGAGGCGTACGCCAAGGAGCAGGGCCTCTGGCACGACCCGGCGCGCGAGCCGGAGTACTCCGAGCGGCTCGAGCTCGACCTGGGCACCATCGAGCCGTCCCTGGCCGGCCCCAAGCGCCCCCAGGACCGGGTGCCGTTGGGCAGCGCCAAGACCCTGTTCCGCTCCGCCCTCACCGACTACGTGGCCGAAGGCGACCTGGGCGGCGAGAAGGAGAAGGACGTCAAGCCGGGCGTGCCGCGCGAGCGGCTGCCGCGGGGCGTGGGCGGCCCGGCCGACGAGGCCAGCGCCGAGTCCTTCCCGGCCAGCGACCCGCCCGCCAACGACTACAGCGACCCGAACGACGAGCCGCGCGACCTGGCGACCGCCGCGGTGGGTTCCGGCGGGCGGGCCAGCAACCCGGTCCGGGTCACCGGCGACGACGGCGTCGAGTACGAGCTGGACCACGGCGCCGTGGTGATCGCCGCGATCACCTCCTGCACCAACACCTCCAACCCGCAGGTGATGATCGGTGCGGCGCTGCTCGCCCGCAACGCGGTCGACAAGGGCCTGAACCGCAAGCCGTGGGTCAAGACCACCCTGGCGCCGGGCTCCAAGGTCGTCATGGACTACTACGAGCGGGCCGGTCTCACGCCGTACCTGGACAAGCTCGGCTTCAACCTGGTCGGCTACGGCTGCACCACCTGCATCGGCAACTCCGGCCCGCTGCCGGAGGAGGTCTCCGCCGGGGTCAACGAGGGCGACCTCGCCGTCGTCTCGGTGCTGTCGGGCAACCGGAACTTCGAGGGCCGGATCAACCCGGACGTCAAGATGAACTACCTGGCGTCCCCGCCGCTGGTGGTCGCGTACGCGCTCGCCGGCACGATGGACATCGACCTGGCCAACGAGCCGCTCGGCGAGGACAGCGAGGGCAACCCGGTCTTCCTGCGCGACATCTGGCCGAACAGCGCCGAGATCCAGGACGTCATCGCGCAGGCGATCGGCGCCACCGGCTTCAGCGCCGCGTACGCCGACGTCTTCGCCGGCGACGAGCGCTGGCAGTCGCTGCCCACCCCGACCGGCGACACCTTCGCCTGGGCGGACGACTCCACCTACGTCCGCAAGCCCCCGTACTTCGACGGCATGCAGCGGGAGCCGAAGGCCGTCGTCGACATCGCCGGCGCCCGGGTGCTGGCCAAGCTGGGCGACTCGGTCACCACCGACCACATCTCCCCCGCCGGCTCCATCAAGGCCGACTCCCCCGCCGGGAAGTACCTCGCCGAGCACGGCGTGCCGCGCCACGAGTTCAACTCGTACGGCTCGCGCCGGGGCAACCACGAGGTGATGATCCGGGGCACCTTCGCCAACATCCGGCTGCGCAACCAGCTCGTGCCGGGCGTCGAGGGCGGCTTCACGGTCAACCACCTGACCGGCGAGCAGAGCTCGATCTACGACGCCTCCATGGCCTACCAGGAGGCCGGCGTCCCGCTGGTCATCCTGGCCGGCAAGGAGTACGGCTCCGGCTCCTCGCGCGACTGGGCGGCCAAGGGCACCATGCTCCTCGGCGTCAAGGCGGTCATCGCCGAGTCGTACGAGCGGATCCACCGCTCGAACCTGATCGGCATGGGCGTGCTGCCGCTGCAGTTCCCGGTCGACGTGACGGCGGAGTCGCTCGGCCTCACCGGCACGGAGACCTTCTCCATCACCGGCGTGACCGCGCTCAACGACGGCGACACCCCGCGCACGGTGAAGGTCACCACCGACACCGGCGTGGAGTTCGACGCCGTGGTCCGCATCGACACCCCGGGTGAGGCGGACTACTACCGGCACGGCGGCATCCTGCAGTACGTGCTGCGCCGCATGATCGCCAACTGACGTACGACCGCAGAGAGGCCCTTTCCCCACGGGGAAGGGGCCTCTCGCGCTACCGGGGTGGCGGTCAGTCCGCGCGGCGGCGGGTCTCCCGGGTCTTCATGGCGTACTCCAGCAGGGTGACCAGCACGTCGCGGCTCGACTCGCGCTGCCGGGCGTCGCAGAGCAGCACCGGCACGTCCGGGTCCAGGTCCAGCGCCGCCTGCACCTCGTCGAGCCGGTACCGCCGCGCCCCCTCGAAGCAGTTCACCGCCACCACGAACGGCGTGCCCCGCTCCTCGAAGTAGTCGATCGAGGGGAAGCATTCGGCGAGCCGCCGGGTGTCGGCGAGCACCACCGCGCCGACCGCACCGATCGCCAGCTCGTCCCAGACGAACGTGAAACGGTCCTGCCCGGGGGTGCCGAAGAGGTAGAGCACCAGGTCGTCGCTGATGGTGATCCGGCCGAAGTCCATCGCCACCGTGGTGGTGCTCTTGCCCTCCAGCCCGGAGAGGTCGTCGACCCCGATGCCGGTCTCGGTCAGCAGCTCCTCGGTGCGCAGCGGCTTGATCTCGCTGACCGCACCGACCAGCGTCGTCTTGCCCGCACCGAGCCCGCCCGCGACCAGCACCTTGATCGCGGTGGGCAGCGGTGGCGCCCCGGCCGGCCGCTCAGAGTGCGCGTAGTCCATTCAGCACCGCCTCGAAGACACTTGCGTCGGTCACGTCCGCGGTGCCCCGGGGCGGCTGCACCCGGACCAGACCGCGTTCCACCAGATCACCCAGGAGCACCCGGACGGCGCCCACCGGCAGGTCCAGCCGGGCGGCCACCTCCGCCACCGACTGCACCCGTTGGCACAGCGCCACGATCGCGACGTGCTCCGGTCCCACTCCCGGCTGCTGGTCGACGCTGCTGCGGGTCGCCGTCACCAGGGAGATCAGGTCGAAGGTCCCGCCGGCCGGCCGGGCCCGGCCGCGGGTGACCGCGTACGGGCGCACGACCGGGCCGGCGAGGTCGTCGACCCACCGGTCCGGTCCCGATTCACCCCCGCCGACCATGGCCGTTACTTCCCGCCGGCCGGGTGTTCGCCGCCCCGGTCCGGGGCGGTGACGAACGCGCCGACCCGGGTCACCAGCATCGCCATCTCGTACGCGATCAGGCCGACGTCGGCGTCCTCCGTGGCGAGCACGGCGAGGCAGGCGTTGCGGCCGGCCGCCGTGACGAAGAGGAACGAGGACTGCATCTCGATGATGGTCTGCTGTACCTGCCCCCCGCCGAAGCGCTTGCCCGCGCCCCGGGCCAGGCTCTGGATGCCGGCGGCCATCGCCGCGAGGTGTTCGCCGTCGTCCCGGCCCAGCCCCCGCGACGAGGTCATCAGCAGACCGTCGGTGGAGAGCACGACGGCGTGCTCGGCCGCGGGCACCCGGCCGACCAGATCGTCCAGCAACCACGTCAGGTCGGCACTCGAAGCCGTCGTCTGCCCCACTCGTCCTCGTCTCCCCGGCGGTGTCGCCGTGCTCGGTTGCCGTACCCGGGTCGTGGTCACCGCCGCCGCCCCGGTCAGGTCGCCGGTCCGTCCGCGCCGTCCGGTCCGCCGCCGGTCCGGGCGCCGCCCAGCAGCCGGGCCGCCTCGGTCCGGCCGCGCCGGGTGCCCGTCTGGTACGCGCTCATCACCCGGCGTACCTGCTCCGGTGAGCGCGACACCGGTTCGTCGTCGTCGGCCCGCGGCGCGGCCGACTGGCCGCGCAGCTCCGGCGCGACGTTGGCCTGCCGTACCCGGACCGGCAGGCCCGAACCGGTCAGCCGAGTCTCCACAGTAGGCGACGGCGCCGGGTCGGACCGGTCGGCGTCCGCGGGCGTCGCGCCGGCCGGGTCCGCCGGCGTGGTGGACGCCGCAGGGCCGCCGAGGGCCGCGACGTCGACGACGAGGGGTGCCGTGGGCCCGGTGGGCGCGTCCGGTCGGCGCCGGGTCCGGGTTCGGGTCGGCAGCCCGGACGGGGTCGGTGCCGGCGGGGCGCCGCCCGGCGGCAGACCACGCGTGGACACCGGGAGCCCGTCGGCAGTCTCGACGGCCCACGCGGCGGGCGCGGCCCGGTCGGCGGCGTCGTCCGCGCTGGCGGGAGGCGCGCCGGCCGGGCCCGGGTCGTCCGCCACCACCAGGGCGGACGGGATCAGCACCACCGCCGTGGTGCCGCCGTACGGGGACGCGGTCAGCCGGACGCTCACCCCGTGCCGCTCGGTCAGCCGGCTCACCACGTACAGGCCCAGCCGGGAGGCGTCGGAGAAGTTCAGCTCGGACCGGTCGGCGATGCGCCGGTTGGCGGCGGCGAGCTCCTCCTCGCCCATGCCGAGGCCGCGGTCCTCGACCTCGATCGCGAACCCGTTGGCCACCAGTTGCCCGCGCACCTCCACCGAGGTGTGCGGCGGCGAGAACGAGAGGGCGTTCTCGATCAACTCGGCCAGCAGGTGGATGACGTCACCGACCGCCCGGCCGGCCAGCGAGACCGGGCCGAGCGGGAGGACGTCGACCCGGGTGTAGTCCTCGACCTCGGCGACCGCGCCGCGGACCACGTCCACCATCGGGATGTTGCGCCGCCAGACGCGGCCGGGGGTCGCGCCGGAGAGCACGATCAGGTTCTCGGCGTTGCGCCGCATCCGGGTGGCCAGGTGGTCGACCCGGAACAGGTCCTCCAGCTCCTCGGCGTCCTGCTCCCGCCGCTCCATCGCGTCGAGCAGGGTGAGCTGCCGGTGGACCAGGGCCTGGGTACGCCGGGCCAGGCTGAGGAACACCGCACGGACGCTGCGGCGCAGCTCGGCCTGCTCGACGGCGGTGCGGACGGCGGTCTCCTGCACCGTGTTGAACGCGCGGCCCAACTGACCGATCTCGTCGTCACCGAACTCCAGCGGCGGGGCCTCCCGGGCGACGTCCACCCGCTCGCCCTGGCCGAGCCGCTCGACCACCCCGGGCAGCCGCTCCTCCGCCAGCCGCAACGCCGCGTCGCGCAGCCGTTCGAGCTGCCGCACCAGGGTGCGGGCGGTGGTGATCGAGACGACGATCGACGCGACGACCGCGATCAGCCCCAGACCGGCGGCGAGCACCAGCCGGACGATGACGCCCACGGCCACCGGGGTGGCCCGCTCGATCAGCGCGTCACCGGCCGCGGCGCCGAACTCCGCCTGGGCCCGCAACGCCGGACCGACCGCCGCCTGCCACTCCTGCGCGGTCAGCGGGGCCGGCTCGTCGGGGCGGGCCTGTCGCACCACCCGGTCCTCGACGGCCCGGAACCGGAGGTAGTCCTCGGTGGTCACCACCCGGTCGTAGCGGGCCCGGTCGGCGGCGGGCAGCCGCCCGGCCGCGTCCGCGCCGAGGAAGCGCTGGGCGCCGACCAGCCGGGCGAAGCGGGCGTGCTCCTCTGCGGTCATCCGGCCCGCCGCCAGCACGCCACTGACCAGCGCGTCCTGCTGGGACATCAGCTCGCGGACCTGGTAGAGGTCGACCAGGGTGGCGCTGTCGGCGGCGATCCGCGCGTCGTCGAGCCGGCCGAGTGAGTCGTACATCCGCAGCAGCGCGCCGATGACGCCGGTGTACGCGTCGGACGCCGCCGCCCGGTCGAGCCGGCCGGCGCCGACCGCCGCACGGACGCCGTCGAGCGCGTCCAGGCCGGCCAGCACCGCGTCCACCCGGCTGCGGGTGTCGTCGCCGGTGGCGAACTCGGCCTGCCAGCCCCGCACCGAGGCCCGGAAGACCTCGGCCGCGCGGGTGGTCGTCTGCCGCTGCGCGGTCAGGTCGTCGCGCTGCCGCTGCCCGCGCTGCCCGAGGTAGGTCGTGGCGAGGCGCCGCTCGTTCTGGAGCGCGACGACCAGCGGCTCGCCGGGGTCGGCGACGCGGCTGTCCAGCGTCTGCACCCAGAGCAGGTTGAACCCGTCGCGGACCGTCACCCAGGCGGCGAAGGACCAGAGCGCGATCAGGGAGGCCAGCAGGGCGACGATCTTGGTGCGCAGACGTGTGCTGCCGGAACCCATCACACCGCCCCCGGGCCGGATCCTGTCCGCCGGACGCCGGAGCGTCGCGACACACATCGAACCCGGCGCACGCTAGCAGTCCCCGGCGGGCTGGCTCAAGCTTTGTCGATCATGGCGACCCCACCGCCCACAGTGGGTGGTCGGCGGCTCTCACTCCGCTGTGGAGCGACGCGGTGGCACCGGCCGATCAGCGGGTCAGGTCGCGACGGTACCGCCAGTCGGCGCCGACGATGCGGTAGCCGAGCCGCCGGTTGACCGCCAGCATGGCCGTGTTGCCGGCGTCGTTGGCGGTGAGCGCCCGCCGGTGGCCGGCGGCCCGGGCCCGGCGCAGGGACTCGATCTTGACCAGCCGGGCCAGGCCGCGACCGCGGTGTGCGCGGCGGGTGCCGGTCATCCCGGACCGGTACCGGTCCCGGCCGTCGGTCAGGGCGATGCTGAAGGCGACCACCTCGCCGTCCATCGTGGCCAGCGTGGTGAGGCCGCGGTCCAGGTCGGGCCGGTCCCAGTAGGCGGCCACCCAGTCGGGGTAGCTGATGTCGGCCATGACCGCCTCGCCCGGCTCGTCCCGGGAGGCGTCCAGGTCCGCCTGGTAGAGCGGGTGCGGATCGGCCAGCTCGGCCGCGGCGAGCAGGCGGACCCCGGCCGGTGGGGCCGGCGGCGCGGCCAGGTCGGCGTCGACCAGGTCGAGGGCCAGGTAGTCGGTCCGCCGCCCCCGCCGGTAGCCGCGACGCTCGGCGAAGGCGCCGCACGCCGGGTCGTCGGCCACCTTCGCGTACACCGTCCGCGCGCCCAGCCCGGCGAGCCGCCCCTCGGCGGCGGCGAGCAGGGCGGTCCCGGCGCCGCGGCGGCGCCAGTCCGGATGCACGGTCAGGTTGGCGAAGGCCTGGTCCGGCTCGGCGCTCTCGTGCAGCAGGCCGGTCAGCGCCGCGCCGACGATCCGGTCGCCGAGGTCGGCGACCAGCACGCCGAAGCGCTCGGCCGCCGGCGCGCCGGTCAGGTGCCAGCGCAGCCAGCCGACGGTGATCATCTGGTACGGCGCCGCCGCGTCCAGCAGGTCGACGACCGCCGGGACGTCGTCGGGCCGCAGCGGGCGCAGGGTGGGGGTCACGGGTGCGCAACCTACCGTAACGGGGGCCGGTCCGGGGGGTGCGAATCCGGGCGGGGCCGCGCGGCCTGTGCCAGGCTCAGGGGCATGGACGACAAGACCATCCTGAACCGGATCTCCGAACTGGTCGACGAGGAGCACCGGCTCCGGTCGGCGGCGCAGACCAACGAGTCCGGCACCGACGACGAGGCCCGGGAGAAGCTGCGCGCGCTGGAGGAGTCGCTCGACCAGTGCTGGGACCTGCTGCGTCGCCGCCGGGCGGCCCGGCACGCGCACGGCGACCCGGACGCCCAGGGTGAGCGGCCGGTGCCGGCGGTCGAGCGTTACCTCCAGTAGGCGCATCCGGTGAGCCGGGTGTCCCGGGCGGTCGGTGGACCGCCCGGGACACGGTCGTCAGCGGATCCCGGCTTCCCGGAGCAGCAGCTCGGTCAGCGCGGCCGGGTCGGTGTCGGGCGCCGGCAGGCCGCGCGCGGCGAACCAGGCGCCGACCACCCGCACGTCCCGGGCCAGGAACTCGGGGCCCTGCGGGTTGGCCACCACGTCGACCACCTGCGGAAGGTCGATCATGACGAGCCGCCCCGCGTGCACCAGCAGGTTGTACGGCGACAGGTCGCCGTGCGCGTACCCCGCGCGGGCCAGCACCACCAGCGCGTCCACCAACTGGTCCCAGAGCGAGCGCAGCTCCGCCGGCTCGGGGCGCAGCTGGGCCAGCCGGGGCGCGGCGGCCCCCTCGTCGGGGTCGCCGACGAACTCCAGCATCAGCTCGGTGCCGATCAGCTGCACCGGGTAGGGCACCGCGATCCGCCCGGATTCGGCGCCGATCTCCCAGAGCCGGGCCAGGGCGGCGAACTCGGCCGCCGCCCACTGCCCGGCGATCATCTGCCGGCCGAAGGCGGTCCGGCCGGCCATCGCCCGGTTCTCCCGGGAGCGGCGCACCCGGCGCCCTTCGAGGTAGCCGGCGTCGCGGTGGAAGAGCCGGTGCTGGGCGTCCCGGTACCGCTTGACGGCCAGCAGGCAGGACCGGTCGGTGTCGGGCACCGCGCGGCGGACCAGGTGGACGTCCGCCTCCTTGCCGGTCTTGAGCACCCCCAGCTCGGTGTCCCGCGCGGCCAGCTCGGTGACCAGCCAGGCGGGGTGGGGTTCGGGCCCGTGTACGGCCTCGTCCCAGGAGGACCAGCGGTCCTCGGTGTCGGTGACGGGGTCGTCGTCGGGTTCGGCGAGGGCGGGCTCGGCGGCCCGGCCGCGCTTCAGGAACTGTGGTTCGTCGTCGTCGAAGCGGCTCTTGCCGCGGCCACGGCGCGGTGGCGCCGGGAAGTCGTGTTCGCGCACGGAGTCGGTGATCCCTTGATCGAGGCGGGTGAAGGCAGGTGGAACGACCCTGCGAAGACGGCCATGACCGACCCCCTCTCCTCGACGCCGGTAGCGCCCGGCTGCGCACTCGCGCTGACCCATGCTGGCGGGCACCCCGCTCGGCGGTCAACCGAATTACCGGCCCACGCCGTCGTCGACGGGCCGGGCCGGTCCGTTGATCAGGCGCCGAGCACGGTGGCGACGGCGGCGATCAGCGAGTCCACCGTCCGGGTGGGGGCGAACCGGGTGTCCGACCAGTTGCGGCCCCGATGCAGCCAGACGCTGGGCAGGCCCACCGCGGCGGCGCCGCCGATGTCCGCCTCCGGACTGTCCCCGACCACCCACGCCCCCCGCAGCGGCATCCGCGCCCGCTGCGCGGCGAGCGCGAAGATCCTGGGGTTGGGCTTGCTGACCCCGGCCTCCTCGGAGATCACCCAGTCGGCGACGTAGCGGTCCAGCCCGGTGCGCCGGATCTTGGCGTCCTGCTGGCGGACCGAGCCGTTGGTGACCACCACGGGCACCCAGCCGGCGTCGTCGGCGATCCGCAGGGCGCAGGCGACCAGCGGGTCCAGCCGGGTGTTCGCGACCACGCCGTCGTGCAGCTCGTCGACCAGGTCGATGGAGGGGATGCGCAGCCCGTACCGGTCCCGCACGGCGTCCGCGACGTCCCACCGGTCGGTGAGGCCGTCGGCGTCGATGGAGACCAGCCAGTCGACGTCGGACGGCGGCGCGCCGACGCTGTCCAGGAAGCGCTCGGCCCAGGCACGGAACGACCCTGCCCGGTCGAGCAGGGTGTTGTCCAGGTCGAGCAGGAGCAGCGGCACGCGGGCACCTTACGGGAGAGGGATTCGCCGTCGACAGGGCCGAGCGGCCCGCCGACGTCCGTCAGGCCGTCGACACCGTTCGGGGGAGCCCCTGGTCGGCGGGTCGGTCGGCGAGCATGGAGTGCGCCGCGCGGGTGGCCGCCAGCGTCGCCGGGTCGAGCGTGGCGACCAGCACCTCCTCGCCGGAGTCGGCGCCGCGGACCAGCGGGCGTCCCTCCGGGTCGTAGACGGCAGCGCCACCGTTGAACCGCCACGGGTCGGCCCCGCCGACCGCGTTGGCGAAGACCACGTAGATGGTGTTGTCCAGGGCCCGGGCGGCGTAGTAGAGGTCGCGGCGGTGCGCCGACCCGGTCAGGTAGCCGCTCGGGCAGAGGTAGCCGTGGGCGCCGTCGGCCGCCGCGGCGCGGGCGTGCTCGGGGAAGCAGCCGTCGTAGCAGATGCCCAGGCCGAGCCGCCAGCCGTCGACGCGGAGCGTGGCGCCGCGCGTACCGGGGTCGAACAGCTCCCGCTCGCCGCCCCAGAGCTGCTGCTTGTCGTACCCGACTCCGACCGCGCCGGCCGGGTCGACGACCAGGGCGGAGATGGTCCGCCGGCCGTCCGGGTGGCGGACCGCCGCGCCGACCACCACGGTCAGCCGGCCGTCGCGGGCCGCGGCGCGCAGCGGGTCGAGCCGGGGGTCGTCGACGGCGCCGTCGGCACTGGCCGCGACGTCGGTGCCGGCCGGGTCGGCGGCCAGCGTCGGCGGATGGTACGCCGGCAGGAAGAGCTCCGGCAGGACGGCGACGCGGACGTCGTGTCGGGCGGCCCGGCGGACCAGCCGCGCGGCGGTCGCCGCGTTGCCGGGCAGGTCACCGGGGACCGGTTCGGCCTGTACGGCGGCGACGGTCAGCGGTGCGCCGGGCAGGGACGAGGCGGGCGGGGATGCGGAGGCGACCGGGGGCGTCGTCACCCGGCGATCCTAACCGGAGCGCCGCCGGGGGCCGCCGCCCGACAGGAAGATCCCAAGCCGTACGTACGGTTTGCGTAACGGAGGGTCAGCTGACACGATCGACCCCGTGCCCAGAGTAAGTCAGGACCAGCTGGACGCGCGCCGGCAGGAGATCCTCGCCGCCGCGCGGGCCTGTTTCGCCCGGCACGGCTACGAGGGCGCCACCGTGCGCCGCCTGGAGGAGGCGACCCGGCTGTCCCGGGGCGCCATCTTCCACCACTTCCGGGACAAGGACTCGCTCTTCCTGGCCGTGGCCGAGGACGACGCGGCGGCCATGGTGGAGACGGTGGCCCGCAACGGCCTGGTCCAGGTCATGCGGGACCTGCTCGCCGGGGCGGTCTCCCCGGACACCACCGGCTGGCTCGGCAGTCAGCTGGAGGTCTCCCGCCGGCTGCGCACCGACCCGGCCTTCGCCCGGCGCTGGGCCGAGCGCTCCGCGGCCATCGCCGAGGCCACCCGGGACCGGTTGGTCCGCCAGCGGGAGGCGGGCGTGCTCCGCGAGGACGTCCCGATCGACGTGCTGGCCCAGTTCCTGGAGCTGGCGTACGACGGGCTGGTGCTGCACCTGGCGATGGGCCGACCGGCCGGCGACCTCGGGCCGGTGCTGGACCTCGTCGAGGAGGCGGTACGCCGGCGCTGACCGGCGGGAAGTCACGGCTCGGTAACTCGCCGCTCCGCCCGGTCGGGTGATGGCGCGCCGGCTCCACAATGAGCTCCAGTCCTCTCGCGACAGGAGCCGCCGATGATCCCGTTGGTCGCGGCCGGCGACACCTGGGGTGTCCCCGGTCCCCTCTTCCTCCGGCTCTACCTGGTCGCGGCCGTGCTGGCCGTGATCGGCACGGTGCTGCACCGCCGCCGCCTGCTGGCCGGCCCGGACCCGTCCGGCGTGGACCTGCTCGGCCCGCAGCAGGTGGCCTACCTCAACGGCGGCGACCAGTTGGCCGTCTGGACCGCGCTGGGCGGCCTGCGCGCGGCCGGCGCGATCGACGTCCGGCCCGACCGGAGACTGATCGCGGCGGGTCCGCTCCCCACCGGGGTCACCCCGCTGGACCAGGCGGTACGGCACGCGGCGCAACGACCCGTCCACTCCCGCGACCTGACCCGGGACCCCACCGTCGCCCGGGCCCTGACCGAGCTGCGCCAGGGGCTGGAGCAGCGGGGGCTGCTGGTCGACGCCGACGGGCGCCGGGCGTCGCGGCGCGGCCCTCTCCTCCTGGCCGGCCTGCTGGTGTTGGGCCTGCTGCGGCTGGTCGCCGGCCTGTCCAACGGCCGCCCGGTGGGCTGGCTGCTGCTCACCCTGATCGGGCTCGGCGTGGCCCTCGCCCTGCTGGTCCGCACCCCGTGGCGCACCCGCACCGCCGACGCCGGGCTGCGCGGCCTGCGCCGACGCACCGTCCACCTCTCCCCCGCCGCCGCCCCCGCGTACGCCACCTACGGGGCGGCCGGCGCGGCGATGGGGGTGGCTCTCTTCGGCACCGCCTCGCTCTGGGCGCTCGACCCGGGCTTCGCCGAGCAGGCGGAGATCCAGCGGCAGGCTCTGGTCGGCGGCGCCGGCGGCTACAGCTCCGGCGGCGGCTCCTGCGGCGGCGGCTCGTCCTCGGACGGCGGCGGTGGCGGGGGCGGATGCGGCGGGGGCGGCGGGTGCGGCGGATGACCGGACCGCACGGGGTGGGCATCGGCTGGCGGCCGGAGATCGCCGGTTTCGTCGCCGACCTGCCCGGGCTGCGCTTCGTCGAGGTGGTGGCGGAGTCGCTCGCCCCGACCGGCCCGCTCCCGCCCGGCCTGGCGGAGCTGCGCGGGCGCGGCGTCACCGTCGTACCCCACGGGGTGAGGCTGTCACTCGGCGGCGCGGAACCGGTCGACCCGGCCCGGGTGGCGCACCTGGCCGGGGTCGCGGAACTGGTCGGGGCGCCCCTGGTGAGCGAGCACATCGCGTTCGTCCGGGCGGGCGGCCTGGAGGCCGGGCACCTGCTGCCGCTGCCGCGCAGCCGGGCGGCGGTGGCGGCGGTGGTCGCCAACGTACAGCGCGCGCAGGCCGAGCTGCCGGTGCCGCTCGCGCTGGAGCCGATCGCCGCGCTCTTCGACTGGCCCGACGACGAGCTGGACGAGGCGGACTTCCTCACCGCGATCCTCGACGCCACCGGGGCGTCCCTCCTGCTCGACGTCGCCAACGTGTACGCCAACGCCCGCAACCGCGGCGCGGACCCGCTGGCCCTGCTGGACCGGTTGCCGCTGGACCGGGTCGCCTACGCGCACGTCGCCGGGGGCGCCGAGCGGGACGGGCACTACCACGACACGCACACCGACCCGGTGCCGTCGCAGGTGCTCGACCTGCTCCGGGGGGTGTGCGGACGGCACCGGCCGCCGGCGCTGCTGCTGGAACGGGACGGGCGCTGGCCGCCCGCCGCGGCGCTGCGCGCCGAACTCGACGCCCTCGCCGCCGCGTCCGGGTTCCCGGTGGTCACGTGAGCGGGCGGGCCGCCGGTGACGGCGCCGGGCCGGGCGGGGCGGCCGGCGACCTGGCCGCGCGGCAGGCCGCCCTGGTCGCGGCGCTGAAG